>CAZSLT010000232.1:0-3537 GCA_964607595.1 uncultured Phycisphaeraceae bacterium | reverse complement strand
GGGTACGACGGCGACGACGCCTCGCGCATCGCCCTCTTCCAGAAACTGGGCGCGCTCGATCATCCCCCCCGGTATCTCGACATCGAACTCGCCACCCTCACGCGCTCGGCCAACCTCCGCCAGAAGGTCCTCCTGGCCGTCGAGCACGACACGCAGCCCCGCGACCTCTCGACCTCACTCATCCTCAGCGTCCACGACTTCGAGCAGCGCCCGCCGGACCTCTTCAAGAAACTCGCGGCACTCCGCGCCGAGCCCGCCGCACGCGTCCACAAAATCGCCTGGCGCGCCCGCTCGCTCCGCGACAATCTTGAGCTCTTCGAAGTCCTCCGCGAACGCGACCGCCCCACCATCGCGCTGGGCATGGGCGAGTTCGGGCTTATGAGCCGCGTCCTGGCGCCGAAGTTCGGCGGCTTCCTCACCTTCGCGGCATTGCGCGACGAGTCCGCCACCGCGCCCGGCCAGCCCACCATCGATGACCTGCTCAATCTCTACCGCTTCCGCTCCATCAACAAGCAGACACGCGTTTACGGCGTCATCGGCTGGCCCGTCGCGCAATCCGCCTCGCCCCAGATCCACAACGCCGGCTTCGAGGCGCTCGGCGTCAACGCCGTCTACCTCCCGCTGCCTGTCATCGAAGGATGGGAGTCCTTCAAGGCCACGCTCGGCGCGCTGCTCGACGATCCCCACCTCGGCTTCTCCGGCGCCTCGGTCACCAGTCCCCACAAGGAACACCTCCTCCGCTTCGCGCGCGAGGATCAGTCCCGCGACTGGACGATCGACCCCATCGCCCAGCGCATCGGCGCGGCCAACACGCTCGTCGTCACGCCCGGCGGCGAGTGCTCCGTTCACAACACCGACGCCGAGGGCGTCCTCGCGCCGCTGCGCGAGCGGCTCGGCGCGCTCGAAGGCCGACGCATCGGCGTCATCGGCGCCGGCGGCGCCGCCCGTGCCGCGGCGGCCGCGCTGGCCGACGCCGGCGCGACGATCCTGATCCACAACCGCTCTCACGATCGCGCGGCCGCGCTGGCCGCGCACATCAACGCGCTGGACGGCCCGCACCAGGGGCGCGCGGCCACCGCTTCGCCCGACGACCTGGCCTCCTGCGAGGTCATCATCAACGCCACGCCGATCGGCATGAAAGCCAGCGCCGACGCCGGAGCGCCGGATCGATCCCCGCTGTCCGACGCCGTGCTCGACGCCATGGCCGGCACCGCCATCGTCTTCGACACCGTCTACAACCCCGCCGAGACACCGCTCCTGCGTGGCGCAAGTGAACGCGGGCTAACAACCATCCCCGGCGCCGAGATGTTCATCGCCCAGGCCGCCCTCCAGAGCCGCCTCTGGACCGGGCGCGAACCGCCGATCTCGCTCTTCCGGCGGGTTCTTGCCGAAACCATCGCCCGATCGCTGCGTACAACTTGATGCCATGCTCACCAAGCCGATCCTGTATCCGAGGATCTACCCCTGGTACCTGTTGATGGCATCTCTCGATGTCATGCTCACCTGGGTCGTGCTGAAGATGGGCGGGATCGAGCTCAACGCCGTCGCCGCGTGGTTCATCGATCAGCACGATGTCCGCGGCATGATCTTCCTCAAGTTCGCCACCGTCTTCTTCGTGCTGCTCGCCTGCGAGCGCATCGGGCGCGAACGCGCCGATGTCGGACGCCGGCTGGCGACCTTCGCCGTCCTCATCAACATGATCCCGGTGGTGATGGCCGCGTCACAACTCTCCGTCTACTTCGGCCCCTTCGCCCGCCCCTGGTAAGCCGCGCGAGGCGCCACTCCGAATCCCCTCCCCGAGGGAGGGGTAGGGGAGGGTTGACGCAGCGTTGCGCGTCAAAAAGTGCCACATGTGAGTCCGTGGACTCCCGAGTCCCCACTCCCTCAGGGAAAGGGGCAGGGGAGAGGGGGCGTGCGCGCGTCTTGCCTCTGTGCCCTCTGTGTCTCTGTGGTGCGTCCGTCCGACGCCTAGAACGGAACTTCAATCCCGCTCGTCAGCAGCAGCGTCCGGAACGACTCCCCGAACACGAAGTTGTGCTCCGGGAACCCCATCCCCGACATGTTCTTGTCCAGGTGGCTGAAGATCAGGTCGATCCGCCCGATCGCGTGCGCGGCCCCCGCCTCGGCGTGGTCCAGCAACTCCACCGTCCCACGCACCGACGCCCCGCTGGCGTCCATCCGGTCGATCACCGCCGTATACCGCAGCGTCCCGCCCGGTGGCGCCTCGCGGTCCAGCTCCACGCGGCTCACCTTCGCCAGCACCACCTTCTCGCGGAAGTCGTTGGCGTGCCCGACGAGAATCCCCCCCGACTGCGCCATCCCCTCGATGATCAGACTCGCCGGCATCAGCGGCATCGCCGGCAGGCCGCGACCCGCGTCCGGCGCGAAGTGATCGTGGATGTGATCCTCCGACAGCGACACATGCTTGATCGCCACAAGCCGCTTCCGCGGCTCGAGCACAAGAATCCGGTCGATCCAGACCCAACGCATCAGCGCACCTTCGTCCCGCGGGCCCGGCTCACGCGTTGGCCGTCTCGAGCTTCCGCTCCACGAAGCTCACCAGCGCATCGACCGTGAACGCGTGCGCCACCTTCGAGATCTGAGGGTCCGCCTCCAGCTTCGAGAAGTCCACATGCGGCAGCTTCTTCTTCAGCGCCGCCAGCCCCGCCGGCGTGAGCTTGCCGTCCTTGACGAAGTCCGGGTTGCTCGCCGCGTTGTCCGGGAAGAGTTCGCCCTGACCGATCTTGAAGTCGAACTCCTGCTCCAGCTTGAAGCTGATGTCCAGGAAGTCGATCGACTCGGCGCCCAGGTCCGTCGTCAGCCGCGCCTCGGGCGTGACCTCGTCGTCGTCCACGCCCAGCGCATCGACCAGCACCTCGCGGATCTTCTCGGCAATCTCGTCTCGAGTCATCGAAGGGCTTCCTTTCCATCATCGCGGCCGCGACGGGCCAAAATCGCATCTTCGTCCAAACCGGCCCACCCGGCAAACCACGCCGTTCCCGCGCCTCACAGCCGCGCCGGGCGCATCGTGAACCGCCCCGACACGCTGATCGGCGCATCGCCCCACGACGCATCACCATTCAGCCCCGCCGGCCGGATCACCCGCCCCGTCCCCTTCATCTGCACCGACCCGTCCTCATCGCGCGACACCACCTCGACCTCCACCCGCAGCCCGTCCCCCGGCCGCACGAAGTTCCCGTACTTCAGACCCCGCACCGCCCCCAGCACGAACCGCTCGCCCCCCGGGTCCGACTGCGCCAGCAGCCGCCGCGCCGCCTGGAGCAGCGTCTCGATCATCAGCACCCCCGGCAGCACCGGGAACGACGGGAAGTGGTCCTGCAGGTACTCCTCCCCCGAAGTGATGTTCTTCAGCGCCACCACCCGGTCCGGGCCGATCTCGAGCACCTGATCAATGAGACAGAATCGCATAGCCGCCTAGCGTAGCGTCAACGCCAACCCCCCCCCGCCAACTCCGCCGCCCCCGCCCCCCGCCCCCCTCACCCCGCCACCGCCCACCCGCCCACCCCCGCGTCGTAC
>CAZSLT010000231.1:0-3580 GCA_964607595.1 uncultured Phycisphaeraceae bacterium | reverse complement strand
CCGAACCAGCGCACCAGCGGCTGCGCGTTCGGGTCATCGGGGTCGGCGCGGAGGTCGGCGGGAGGGATGTAGAGGAATGAAGTGCCATCAAGGCCGGGCGGAGTTCGCCCTGATCGATCAAGCGTCATCTCCGGTGTGAGGATTCGGAGGTCGATGAGTTTCTCAGCCCAGGTGGACTGATCGTCCGTGGTGGGATACACGCCGGAGTCTTCTCGAAAGATCTTGACCCCCGCAAGGATGCCCTCGATGTTTGCGCGAGACCACGACCATTCCGAACTCCACGCCGAGGCGCGCTCCGCGCCGATCAGCACGAGTGCCGCGGCAAAGACGACATGGAGCGGCGGACGGATCATCTTCCTTCCATTCGTATCGGGGATTGACGGGTTCCGTGTGATCGACATGCCTCACCCGCTCGCACGGGTTGAGGCATGGCACCCGGAGTGTGGTCTCGACACTCACGCGGCCTTGTTACTGACTTCCCTTGCCGAACCGCTCGCTCACTTTCTTTGAGAACGCGCCGGCGTAGTTGGTCCAGGTGAGTTGCGGGAAGGCCATCGGTTGGCCGCGGGGCTTGAGGGACGCGGCCAGCGCTTTGCCGAGCCGCCAACCCGCGGCGAGGCCCATCGTCAGGCCGGGGCGCGGGACGCCGACGCCGTTGTTGCGGAGGGCGAGGATGGTGACATCGTCGTCGGCGTTGTCGGTGGCGCCCCAGGCGTTGATGCGCTCGACGAGCGTGTGGATGAGCGCACCGGGGTCCGCGGCGTCGAGCGTGCGCACGAGCCCGAGCAGGCCTTCCTCGCCGAGCATGCGCTTCTGCGCATCCCGCGCCTCGATGAGCGCATCGGTGTAGAGCAGGATGATGTCGCCGGTGCGTGTGCGCAGGTCGTAGGGGCCGTAGTCGGATCCGGGGTCGATGCCGAGCGGGAGGTTGGCCGCGGTGACGCGCTCGTCGCGGAGGAAAGACCATTCGCGTTTGGCGGCGCGGAAGAAGAGCGGTCGCGGGTGTCCGGCGTTGGTGACCGAGAGATTGCCGTTGGGCCCCCAGTAGGTGAGGACGACGGCGGTGGCGAATCGGCACTCGGCGGAGAGTTCGTGGAACTCTCGGTTGAGCCGGTTGAGGAAGGCGGTCTGGTCGGCGTAGTTGACGAACTTGCGCATGAGGACGCGCAGGCCGCGGGCGAGCTGATCGACGCCCTCGCCGTGCCCGGCGACATCGGCGATGAGGATGCGGGTGATGCGTCCGGTGGCGCAGCTGGAGACATAGTGGACATCCCCCCCACCCCCCCCACCGCCACTCCCATCCCCCCCGCTCTCCGGCGCGCCCGCGTCGCGCGGTCCGCCGTTCGCGGGCTTGTACGGGCGTGCATAGACCCAGGCGTCGAGCCCCGGCATGATGACGCCGTTGTCGATCTCCTGGTTGCCGCCCCAGACCTCCATGCACTGGAGGGTGTGGGCTTCCGGGGCCGCGACGGGTGCGATGACGGGGGTGATGGCCGTTTCCACGGCCCGAACTGTAGCCGCGGGCGGGGCGGCGGGGCGTATGGGCGCAACACAAGTGTTTCCAGTTATTTACGAGGATGAGCACCGCGTGGCCGATCGGCGCGGGCGACGAGGGCGCGGCGCGATCGCCGGGGAATCTCCTACGAGTGTGGGGCAATTCCGAAATTGGCCGTGCCCTGTGGGAAGATAGGGGTAGGTTTCTGAATGCGGGCGACAGAGAGGGCGCCCGCGCGATGAAACTCACCTGCAGGGAGAAACACGATGAAGAGAGTGCACATGACATGCGCCGCGATCGCGGCGTGCGCGGGGGCCGCGTCGATGGCGGTGGCGGGATCGTCGATCAGCGCCGACCTGATCATCGCCGAGGGGATGGTGGCGCCGGGTTCGGGGGGATTGGTGGTGGGCAACCTGAACGATCCGTTCACGGACGGGAACGGGCGGGTCGGGTTCACGGGATCGGTGGATGACGGTGCGGGCGGGACGATCGGCTTCGTGTGGTACGACACGGGCGTCACCTGGCTGAACACCGACGGCCTGCCGGATGTGCTGGTCGGCGGCGAGGGGAGCATGGGCGTCGGGAACGCGGGTGATTTCATCTATTCGCCGAGCGTGAATGGGAACGACGCGGTGTGGGACAAGCTGGGGCTGGTCGTGCAGGACACGGACGCCGCGCCCGGCGCGCCGGGCGAGTTCATCACCTTCGCCAGCCGTCCTTCGATGGCGCCGAACGCGACGGCGTTCTGGGTGTCGGGCCTGAGCGCGACGCAGGGCGGGTCGTCGGCGGCGCGGGCGCTGTACCGGATGGACGCGGGCGGATCGCCGACGATTGTGATGCGGTCGGGCGACTCCATCGACGGCAACATCATCGGGGCCAGCGGCATCGACTTCGATTACAAGTTCTCCGACGACACGAACCATCTCTTGACCGGCGTGACCTTCACCGGCTCGACGGCGACGGACACGGCGATGGTCTTCGACGGCGCGATCGTGGCGCGCGAGGGTTCGGCGGTGCCGGGCGGGCTCGGCGGCGAGAACTGGCAGAACTTCGACAGCGTGGCGACGAACAACCTGGGGAACTACCTGTTCTCGGGCGACACGAGCGCCGCGGGGACGGTCGATGAGTTCATCGCCTACAACAGCACGATCGGCGTGCGCGAGGGCGATGTGGTCGACGGCGTGATCCTGGCGGGCTCGGTGGCGGCGGTGACGCTGAATAATCTGAATCAGGCCGCGTACATCTGGGACTCGACCGATGAGCAGTTGTTCTTCGCGCCCGACGCGGCGAACCTGTCGGACGCGATCGTGCTGCTCAAGACGGGCGCGGACATCGACATCACCGGCGACACGCTGCCGGACTTCACGGTGACGGACTTCAACGCCTCGGGGATCATCGGGCCGGGGCTCGATATGGCCGAGGACGGCCGGATCTATGTGAATGTCGACCTCATGCCGATCGGCGGGGGGACGGAGTTCGAGGCGATCATCTGCCTGACGGTGCCGTCGCCGGGTTCGGCGTCGGTGCTCGTGCTGGGGTTGCTGGCGGCGCGTCGCCGGCGCTGATCGAACCGGTTTCATGGGCTTCCGCTTCGGGGCCGTCCGCATCGCGCGGGCGGCCTCTTTTCGATTCGGGTCCGGTCTTAGCGCATCGTTCACGGGGCGCTGGGGATGAGGGGAGCGGGGCGGGCGATTGGCCTGCTACCCTGTGCCCCGCATGTCCACGCGGATCACGATCGACAAACTCTCCAAGCATTACCCGGCGATCGGGGGCAAGGGCGTCACGAAGGCGGTGGACGCCATCTCGCTCTCGATCGAACCGGGGCAGTTGTTCTTCCTGCTGGGGCCGTCGGGCTGCGGCAAGACGACGCTGCTGCGGATGATCGCGGGGTTCATCGAGCCGACGAGCGGGTCGATCCGCTTCAACGAGCGCGAGGTGACGCGCCTGGCCCCCGACAAGCGGAACACGGGGATGGTGTTCCAGTCCTACGCGCTGTGGCCGCACATGACGGTGGCGCAGAATGTGGACTTCGGGCTGTCGGTGCGGAAGATCGGCAAGGACGAGCGGAAGCAGCGCGTGTCCGAG
>CAZSLT010000230.1:0-3597 GCA_964607595.1 uncultured Phycisphaeraceae bacterium | reverse complement strand
ACCCCGCAATCTGTGAGGGTCAGACAATACCCGCACGCGGCCCAACGGTCAATGTTTCAACAACCGAACCCCGCCCCCCGCCTCCCCCCCCCCCCGCAGATGAGCCGTTTCTCACTGCATCCCCCCCGCTCCGCCCTGCGTACCCATCTCCGCACGCCGCGAGGGCGGCATCGCCACGGGAAGGGATCACGCTCCGATGACAACCAAGCGAAGATGGGCAGGGTGAGCGGAACCACGCCCGCCGCCGCGGGTCTAACCCGCGGGCCGGAGCGTGCTTCCGGGCGTCGCGAACCGCGAAAATCGGGTGTCGCGACGAGGTTTTCGTCTATGATGGCTCCGGGCCGCGTCCGCGGGCCGGGACAGGGTATGTTTGGGATCTTCCGGGGTCGCCCCCGCACGGGCGCGGGGCCGCGGTCGGCGATGGCGGCCCATCCATCTGATCGATTCACTCAACGGACTGTTTGAGAAAGGCATTGGCACGATGACACGCACGAGCATTCGGCCTTTCGTGTTGCTCACGATGTCGGGCATCGCGGCACCGGCGCTGGGACAGGCCACATTCGCCCCCGGCACCCCCGCCGACTACCGCCAGACCATCCAGGTCGCCATCCAGGAGTCCAGCGGCGGCATGGACATGTTCGTCGAGGGCGGCCCCTGGGGCGGCGGCATGCTCGGCACCCCATTCCGACTCGACTACTCCTTCGCCCCCGACGGGCTCCTCATCCCCTCGCAGTTCGCCGGTGACCTCGCCGGCAACAACACACTCTTCGCCACGCTCGACGCCCAGTTCGGCGGCGACCGCGAGGCCTGGCAGCAGGTCATCGCCGACGCCATGAGCGCCTGGGCCGATGCCAGCGGGCTCACCATCGCCTTCCGCCAGCGCATCATCCCCATGGGCGAAGAGCCCGAGGACAACTGGGACGACGGCGCCGACTGGGACCTCGACATCGGCGACGGCGACGGCGTCAACGGCCCCGCCAGCGACGGCTCCGTCACCGAACGCGGCGACATGCGAATCTCGATGCGCTCCATCGACGGCCCCGGCGGCATCGTCGCCTTCACCATGGGCCCCGACGCCAGCGACATCGTCCTGGACGCCGATGAGGATTGGGAGGACGCCGCGACCCTGCACCGCCTCTTCGAGAACGCCGTCGGGCGCGTCGTCGGCACCGCCGTCGGCCTCGAGGACACCTGCCCGAACGACGGCACGAAGCTCATGGAGCCCGTGCTCGCGCTGAACTTCACCGGCCCGCAACTCGATGACATCCGCGCGATCCACCGCCTCTACGGCGACAACAACGAGCCCAACGACATCGTCGATGACGCCACCTTCCTGGCGTCCTTCAATGTCAGCCAGCCCGCGCCGGTCATCGCGCCCCCGGCCAATGTCAGTCTCGACGGCGACGACGATGTGGACTTCTACTCCTTCCGCATCCTCGGCCCCAACCCCAATGTCCGCGCGTTCATCACGCTCGAGCCCCTTGGCGGCATCTACGACAACGGCCCGGCCGACAACGGCTCCTGCCTCGACCCCAACATCATCCCCGTCAACTCCGGCGCGGTGCAGAATCTCTCGATTTCCATCCAGGACGACACCGGCGTCATCCTCAACGACGGCGGCGTCCCCATCAACGAGAACGGCGCCGGCGAGAACGAAGAGTTCATTTTCCAGATCACCGCAGCGGGCAACTACAACATCGTCATCGACGGCGCCGGCACCGACTCCGTCCAGCTCTACCGCCTCACCGTCGTCTTCGAGTCCGACCTCGGCGACGACGGCGAGATCATGAACGATGCGCTCGTCGCCCTCGGCGTCGATGACTTCCGCGACGACGGCATCCGCGGCGACGCCGCCCTCATCCTCAACCTCGAAGGCCAGCGCGCCAAGACGAATCAGATCGTCTTCTTCGGCCGCCAGCCCGATGTCGTCGACTGGAACGGACTCAACCCCGCGATCGACTCCGAAGACGGACACTCCACCGGCGTCCTGGGCGTCGCCGGCGGCTCGTCCTTCGACACCTTCCGCGGCGTCGCCGACGAGGCCTCCCTCGCCACCGGCTCCGTCGCCCGACAACTGCTCCTCGGCGACACCTTCCTCGTCAGCCGCCAGGCGCTCATGAACGCGCTCTTCCGCGGCACCACCGTCGAGGGCGCCGCCGAGATCGGCCTCCCGCGCCCCGCCACCGTCATCAACTCCTCGTGGGGCACCTTCGGCGACTTCGTCGGCGAGGGCCAGTTCGCGCGTGCCTACGACGCCGCGGCATTCGCCCGCCGCGTCACGATGGTCCACGCCGTCGGCAACGGCGGATTCACCGATGCCCAGTGCTCGCCCGGCAACACCGGTGGGTCTGGTGTCACTTTCATCGGCGAGCGCACGATCACCTCGCCGGCGTCCTCCTACAACGGCATCTCAGTCGGCTCCGCGGGCAGCGACACCTTCGACATCGTCGACGACCCCAAGGATGAAACCGACTCGCTCGCCGACTTCTTCGCCAATCAGGGCATCCCCCTGGCGCCCGGCCCCGATCTCAGCTTCGGCCTCCCGATCCTGCTCGACCCGACCTCCAGCCGCGGCCCGATCAACTCCTTCAACCACGCCACGGGCATCACCGTCCCTCAGACGCGCTCCGGTGTGGACATCGTCGCCATCGGCGCCGGCGGCATCCAGTACTTCAGCCCGGTGCAGATCGCCGATCCCTGCGATTGGGCCGGCCACCCCATCATCAGCGGCATCACCGTCCCCTTCATCGACGGCGAGAACCCCGACGACTCCTCGTTCTTCACACCCACCGTCGGCTCCAGCTTCGCCGCGGCCCAGGTCTCCGGCGCCGTCGCCCTCCTCCAGGACGCCGGGCTGAATGAAAATCCCCAGCTCTCCATCGACCCCTTGGTGATGAAGTCCGTCCTCCAGAACAGCGCCACGCGACTCGTGGGATGGACCAATCAGGGCGAACAAATCGGTCTGCCGCAGGATGTCCGCAACGGCGGCGGCGGCGCCCCCGCGTTCGTCACCGGCCGCTCGCCCTTCGACTACGCCCAGGGCGCCGGGCTGCTCAACTTCACCAACGCACGCATCCAGTACCTCTTCGGCATCCGCGACATCGCGGCCACCGACCCGACCGTCCCCACCATCACCCGCGACATCCCCCCCTTCGAGCCCGGCCTCGGTAACCCCGAGCAGACCGGCCTCGTCCCGCCCGGCCGCTCGCCCAATGCCGGCAAGACCAACGCCATCGATGTCGCCAAGTCGCTCCGCGCCGCGGCACGCGAGGCCGGCGATGAGTCCGTCGCCGCCAACCACCGCCGCCCCGACTTCGGTGATCCCCCCGTCGGCCATGTGCCCCCGCTGGGGCCCGGCGAGGGCGGAACCGGCGCCACGCCCTTCCCGCCGTTCCGCGGCGGCTTCAACAACCCGCCCCAGCCGCCCACCTTCCCGGGCGGTCCCGGCGGACCCGGCGGCGGACCCGATCCGATGGGCGTGGAGATCATGGAAAACCGCATCTTCGGCGGTCGCCTCGGCTGGGACCACGCGATGATCGGCCAGATCGAAGTCCCCGATCCGATCAACCCCGACGGCGATCCGATCCAGACCGGCTT
>CAZSLT010000229.1:3350-3600 GCA_964607595.1 uncultured Phycisphaeraceae bacterium | reverse complement strand
ACAGGACTCACCACAAGAGAACACAGAGGGCACAGAGTCTCGATCTGGGTGCCACTGCTTGTCCGCAACGCGGCAAGCAGTGCCGGTCGCACGATCACCGCTTGCACTCTGCGAGTGACAAGCGGTGGCACCCGGCCATGTGCGGACGATAACCGGAATGTGGTCTGATCAGTGCCGCGAGCGGCAGCGCGCGGCCCGGGGGGGGGAGTTGGGGGGGGCGGGGGGCCGGCGCGGGGGCGGTGCACGAAAA
>CAZSLT010000229.1:0-3340 GCA_964607595.1 uncultured Phycisphaeraceae bacterium | reverse complement strand
ATCCGTCCCGCCGGCTCACGCTCCGGCACTGGTGGGCGTTGATCTGCCGGCTCCGTCCCGCTCGCGGCTCTGATCCATCAAATCTCTGTGCTCTCTGTGTTCTCTCGTGGTGAATGATCTCTTCTCTGTGCCTCTGTGGTGAACTATCCCAGCGGGTACCGCTCGCAGAACGACTTCACCTCGCTCCGCACCTGCGCGCACACGCCGTCGTCCCCCTTGCCCTCCAGCGTCAGGTCGATCCAGTCGGCGATCTTCACCATCTCCCGCTCGCCCAGCCCGCGCGTCGTCACCGCCGGCGTCCCCAGCCGCAGACCCGAGGTCTGCTTCGGCGGGCGCGGGTCCTGCGGCACGCCGTTCTTGTTCGTGATGATCCCCGACTTCTCCAGCCACTGCTCCGCCTCCGCCCCCGTCACCTCCGCGTCCCGCGTCCGAAGGTCCACCAGCATCAGGTGATTGTCCGTGCCGCCGGAGGTGATGCGGTAGCCGCGTTCCTGCAGCGCCGCCGCCAGCGCCCGGGCGTTGGCGATCACCTGCTTGGCGTACTTCTTGAAATCGGGCTTGAGCGCCTCGCCGAACGCCACCGCCTTGGAGAGGATGATGTGCATCAGCGGCCCGCCCTGCATGCCGGGGAAGAGCGCCCGGTTGATCTTCTTGCTGATCTCCTCGTCGCTCGTCAGGATCAGCCCGCCCCGCGGCCCGCGCAGGGTCTTGTGCGTCGTCGTCGTCACGACATGCGCGTGCGGGAAGGGCGAGGAATGCTCGCCGGCCGCGACCAGCCCCGCGATGTGCGCGATGTCCGCCATGAGCAGCGCCCCGCACTCGTCGGCGATCGCGCGGAACCGCGCGAAGTCGATCACCCGCGGGTAGGCGCTATAGCCGCACATGAGCAGTTTCGGGCGCGCCTCCATACACACACTCCGCACGGCGTCGTAGTCGATCCGCTCGAACTCCGGGTGGTTCTCGTCGTAGTGCAGCGGGTAGTGGACGGGGTTGAACCACTTGCCCGACATGTTGACCTTGAGCCCGTGCGAGAGGTGCCCGCCGTCGGCCAGCACGAGAGACGCGAAGGTGTCCCCCGGGTTGAGCAGGGCCAGGAAGACCGAGGCGTTCGCCTGCGCGCCCGAGTGCGGCTGCACATTGGCGAAGGCGCAGCCGAAGAGCTCCTTGGCGCGCTCCTGCGCCAGCGTCTCGACCTTGTCGTGGAACTCGCAGCCGCCGTAGTAGCGCGCCCCGGGGGACCCCTCGGCGTACTTGTTGGTCAGGCAGGTGCCCATCGCGTGCATCACCGGCGGGGAGACATGGTTCTCCGAGGCGATGAGCTCGAGCGTGGAGGATTGTCGCGCCCGCTCGGCCTCCAGCAGGTCGGCCGCGGCCGGATCGGTCTTGCGGATCAGTTCGGACACGGCGTCGGCGATCGGATCGGTCTGAGAAGCCATCATGGCGCTCCGGGGGTGGTCGGGGTCGCCCAGAGGATAGCGGAGCGCTAACGGTGAAAGTAGAAGAGTTCGGCGATCAGCATGGGTATCGAGATGCCGGCAAGCCCCGAAGTGAATCCCAAGACCGTCGCGACGAGCCACGGGCGTCGGATTTTCAAGTACCGGCTCCCGGCATAGCCCCAGAACACAGTCAACAGCGCCGGCGTCCAGGTCAGAATCGACAGGATCGCAATCGACCCGACAACCTCTGTGTCCCAATCCCATTGGTAGATTCCATAGGTCGACCATTCGATGATCCATCCGGAAATCGGAAAGAGGAAAAACGATGCACCGCTGATACGCCAGAGATGATTCCGGCGCACTTTGGCGCGTCCCAGCGTATTTCCGAGTACCGCGTACAGCAGAGGGGCGGCGAAGAACGGCGTGATTGTCATCAGGAGAAGGAGTTCAACAGGGTCCTCATCCCGAAATCCTTTCAAGTATTCACCAAGCGCATCCCGCCATCCCCACCACATGCCCGAGCGGTAGTTCCGGACCCAATCCCATCCTTCCAGGCCCAGGACTGTCACCAGCAGTACGCACTGCAGAATCAACCACCACAGCACGACGACCTTCGCGAGTCGCCATGGCCGCATCGGCAATTCGATCGGCAGACTCCGCCAGAACAGCCATGGAACAAATGCGCGGATGGCGGTACGAGGGATCGTCACCCGGAGAGGGGAATTGCTCTCGACGTACCACGGCGCCATCCGGCTCGAAGGATGCAACACATATCCCCACGAAAGCCCGATGCCGCACTCCGGGCACACGCCCTCTAGCGGGCAACAGTCGTTCCATGAGTCCACCGCGCCCGAGAGGTCGTAGCCGCAGCGGGGGCAGTTCGGTGTGGCGGCGCTATCGCGGATCATTCGCCTAGTCAATCCGGAACCCACCGTTGGTCAGGCGCATCATGAGGTCAGTCAGAATGGTCTTGTTCGTCAGCGTCTCGACGATCGCCAGCGACGCGAGCCCCGCGATGACGAGCATGATGGCCGCGGCCGCGCGCGGCTGGGCGAGTCTCATGTATCGCCTCGTGATCGCCATCCAGCACCAGGTCAGGATGACACCCCCGAGGAAGATCACCGCGAAGCCCTCGGCGACCTCGAAGTAGGTCCAGAGTGACTCCTCCCATTGCGGGATCGATGTGGTGTTCCACCACCCGATCCTCCAGGATGGCATGCGCTGATAGCTCACCACGCGCAGGCCCACATTCACAACGATCAGGATGATGATGGGCGGCAGCCCGTACGCCAGACCGCGCAGAAGGTGTACGCCGCGCACCCGTGCCAGGCGCCTCGTATGGATCAGCGCGAGCATGCTCAGCGGGGTCAGGATCGCCCACAGAACGAGCATCCACGCCCACGCGGAGGATTTCTCGTATGCCTGCGCGGCCCGGGTGATGGGATCAATGTGCGAAACGGGAATGATGCGCGAGAAGCCCGGTGCGCTCGAGATTTTGACAATCCCGCACAGCATGTGCATCACGACAAACGCGGTGGCAACCCAAGCCCCGACAAACGCGATCACCCGCCCTCGGACGAACGAGTGAGTCATCCAGATGTCCCGCCAGAACGAGCGCGGGCGGAAGCACCGGGCCGAAGTCCGCGGAAACCCGCGCCGAAATGGTGTGTTCGGGTTCTCCACAAACCACACCGGGATCGCGAAGCCGGGGTTCAGCACATCCCGCCATCGGTGAGACAGCCCGCACTCCGGGCACACGCCCTCCAGCGGGCAACGGTCGCTCCACGAGTCCACCGCGCCCGACAGGTCGTACCCGCAGCGCGGGCAGTTCTGGAGGGCGGTGTCGTGGGACGCGGGCTCTCGCTCGGCGGGTGCCATGCGTCAGACGATACGGCCCGGCCCCG
>CAZSLT010000228.1:3237-3614 GCA_964607595.1 uncultured Phycisphaeraceae bacterium | reverse complement strand
CCGGCGATCTCGCCGGCGTCCTTGGTGGCCTGTCGCTGGGCGTCGTTGAAGTAGGCGGGGACGGTGATGACCGCGCGCGTGACGGGTTCGCCGAGATAGTCCTCGGCGGTCTTCTTGAGGTCCTGAAGGATCATCGCGCTGATCTGCGGGGGCGTGTAGTCCTTGCCGCGGACCTTGACCTTGACGGGCTCGTCGGCGCCGCCGGTGATCTCGTAGGGGACGAGCTTCTCTTCCGAGCCGACCTCGCTGTGGCGGCGGCCCATGAAGCGCTTGATGGAGTAGACGGTGTTCTTGGGGTTGGTCACCTGCTGGTGACGGGCGGGCTGGCCGACGAGGCGCTCGCCCTTCTCGGTGAAGCCGACGACCGAGGGCGTGAT
>CAZSLT010000228.1:0-3227 GCA_964607595.1 uncultured Phycisphaeraceae bacterium | reverse complement strand
ATGCGGGAGCCCTGGGCGTTGATGAGGACCTTGGGCGCGCCGCCTTCCATGATGGCGACGACGGAGTTCGTGGTGCCGAGGTCGATGCCGATGATTTTGGACATGGTGTGTACCCCTCGATGGGAATCGGTGTCTGGTTGGGGGCCGCGTCACACCCCTGCGGGCGCCCCGCGGCCGACCATCGGCAGGTGCAATCTCGGTGCCAAGCACTCCCGGCGGAGATCGGGCATCCGCACCCGAATCATCGGCGATTCGGGGGGGCGACCGGCCAGCGGAGGCGGGGAATCGGGGTGGGCCTGCCGATGTGGCAGGGCGGGTTACGGGGCGTCGCTTCCACGGACAATGTCCTCGGCGTGCGCCTCCATGTAGTCCTCGAACTCTTGGGAGAGATCATCGGACGAGGCGGCTCCGTCGATGGTCAGGTCGTCCGCGGTGCCCATTGTGCGGTCCGCGCCGGCCCAGACGAGCTCCCAGCCGCTGCCGTCCGCTTTCACGCTGTACCCGTACGGAACGCCGTTGGCGTCCTGGATTCTCTCGACCGGGAGCCCGAGGGACGCCAAGTCCGCCGGCAGCGCGCCGTTATTGGCCGCCTGATGCTGGCTTACGGCTTTCTGAATCTCAGGGAGGTCCTGGGTCAGATCCACCATCGCGGCCATGTGTGCCCCGAACTTCTTGAAGATCCACGCCCCGCCGAAGATCACGGTCCCGATCACCGCCGTCGAAATCAGCGAGATGATCACACCCGCGATGGCGAAGCCCCGGGGCCGCTTGGTCAGGGCGATCAGGGAGACAATGAGCCCGATCGGGCCGGTGCAGAAGGACAGGGCGAAGCCCACGATCCCCAGCACATTCTTCTCGGGCTCGCGGTATTCGGCTTCGAACTCGTTGTACTGCTGCATGGCCGGTGTCCCCTTGGTTCGAGGGGTCGGCCCCGCCGACCCGGAGGTTTGTTCGGGTTCTGAACTCTTCCATTTTACCGAAGTCGCTCTTCCGGCCCAGTTCCCCCGACCGCGATACAAAAACGCCCAAAATCAACTCCGGAATCGTTCTTTATTGCCTTTGGCCGCTCAGCGGTGTCTAGTTAGCCATAGGGACTGGAGGCGGCTCTCAACCGCCCATCACTCGTGAGAAATCGGAGAGTCTGAATATGAACGGATTGAATTCGCTTCGTGGCGTCGCGGCGGCGCTGAGTCTTGTCGTGCTGGCCGGCTCCAGCGCCGCGCTGGCCGGTGGAATCCCCGGCTACGAGAGCCGCACATTCTCCGGCATGGGCAACAACCTCGCGAATCCGCAGTGGGGCATGGCCGGTGTGCGCCTGCTCCGCGGGGCCAGCGGGTCGCACTACGCCGACGGCATCGAGGCGCCGGGCGGGACGACGCGTCCGTCGCCGCGCGAGGTGTCAAACATCGTGTTCTCGCAGCCCGGTTACATGCCGAGCGAGACAGGCATCAGCGCGATGTTCTGGCAGTGGGGCCAGTTCATCGACCACGACCTGGACCTCAGCCCCGACAACGCCGAGAGCGGCACGATTCCGGTGCCCGCGGGCGATACCTCCTTCGACCCCGGCAACACCGGGACCGTCACGATCGGATTCCACCGCTCGCAGAAGGACCCGATCACCGGGCTCGGGCCGGGCAACCCGCGCGAGCAGGTCAATGTGCTCACCGCGTTCATCGACGGCTCGATGGTGTACGGGTCCGACGACGCCCGCGCGGCGCTGCTGCGCGAGTTCTCCGGCGGACGGATGAAGGTCACCCCCGATGCGCAGGGCGACCTGCTGCCATACAACATCTACGGCGCGCCCAACGCCGGCGGCGACAACAACCCATCGATGTTCCTCGCCGGCGACATCCGCACGAACGAACAGATTGGGCTGATCGCCATCCACACGCTTTTCGTGCGCGAGCATAACTACTGGGCCGACCGCCTGGCCTCGGAGAACCCCGGCTGGAACGACGAGACCATCTTCGAGGCCGCCAGAAAGATCGTCGGCGCCGAGATCCAGATCATCACCTACGGCGAGTTTCTGCCCGCGCTGCTGGGCGCCTACACCGTCGGCCCCTATGCCGGCTACGACCCGGATGTGGACCCCTCGATCGCGCAGGCCTTCTCGACCGCGGCGTACCGCATCGGCCACACGATGCTCAACGAGTCGCTCATGCGCATCAACGAGGACTTCACCGAGGCCGCCGAGGGCCATGTCTCGCTCAAGGACGCCTTCTTCCAGCCGGCCGAGATCGCCGATCACAACATCGACACGATTGTCCGCGGCCAGGTCTACCAGGTCGCCAATTCGATCGACTCCTTCGTGATCAATGATGTGCGCAACTTCCTCTTCATGAACTTCAACGGCCCCGTTCCGCTGGACCTCATGTCGCTCAACATCAACCGCGGGCGCGAGCACGGCCTGCCCGACTTCAACACGATGCGCGAGGACTACGGCCTGCCGGCGTATACCTCGTTCGACCAGGTGAACCCCGACCCGGCGCTGTGGGGCAAGCTCGCGGCCAGCTACACCTCCGTCGATGACATGGACCCGTGGGTCGGCCTGCTCGTCGAGGAGCACCTCTACGACTCGGCCGTCGGCGAGACGCTCGCGACGGTCATCGCCGATCAGTTCCAGCGCACCCGCGACGGCGACCGCTTCTTTTACCTCAACGATCCGTTCTTCATCGATCAGCCGGTGCTCGTCAAGGAGCTCGAGTCCACCGTCCTGTCGGACATCATCGCCCGCAACACCAACATCGATCGGCAGAC
Organism: uncultured Phycisphaeraceae bacterium; assembly: GCA_964607595.1. Taxonomy (GTDB): domain Bacteria; phylum Planctomycetota; class Phycisphaerae; order Phycisphaerales; family UBA1924; genus JACKHC01. The sequence continues at coordinate 470 of CAZSLT010000228.1, read as the reverse complement.
GCTCCCCGACAACGCGTTCTTCGTCTGCACGCTCGAGGGCGACGCGGACCGCTCCGGGCTGGTCACCGTCAACGATCTCAACCTCGTGCTGGCGAACTGGGCGCAGAGCGACATGCCCTTCGGCACCCGGGGCGACTGCGACGGCGACGGCGATGTCGATGTGGACGATCTGAACAAGGTGCTGGCCAACTGGGACCAGTCCTGCGGCGGCTGAGAACACACCGCCGAAGGACATCGAATGAACCCCACGCCGCCGTCCGTGACACACGCGGGCGGCGGTTTTCGTTCTCCTTCCGGTTTGCACGACCGCTCCCCCGCCGCCACCTCGCCCCGTCACCGGTACGCTGGGGGCATGAAACTCCCGCGCCTGATGCCGCTGCTCCTCCTTCCGGCGTTTCTGAGCGCGTGCACCGCGGACCGGGGATCCCCAGCCGCGGGAGAGGGAGTCACGCGGGTCATCCTGGTGCGGC
>CAZSLT010000227.1:0-3629 GCA_964607595.1 uncultured Phycisphaeraceae bacterium | reverse complement strand
CCGCGTCGGCGGGCGGCCGCTCCGGGTGTCCGCACCCGGGGAGGAAAGTCCGAACACGGCAGGACACGGTGGTGGGTAACACCCACACGCCCGGACGGTCACGGGCGATGGACAGTGCAACAGAAAGCAAACCGCCGATGGCTCCCTCCGGGGAGATCAGGCAAGGGTGAAAGGGTGCGGTAAGAGCGCACCGCCCGTGTGGTGACACACGGGGCACGGCAAACCCCGCCGCGTGCAAGGTCACGCAGCCGTCGCTCTCTTCGGAGAGACGCCCGGTCCGGGCGGAAGGCGGCGGGTAGACCGCTCGAGCGTGCCGGCAACGACACGCCCAGAGAAATGGCCGTCACCCGCACGCGCTCGCGCGAGCGGGAACAGAATTCGGCTTACAGCCGACGCGGACCGAAAACGCGGGCTCCGGGACAACCCCGGGGCCCGCGGCCTTTTTGGGCCGATCCATGCACCACAGAGACACAGAGAACACAGAGACTCGAACAGGCCGCGCGAGCCGCCTCGTGCCGAGGCGGGCCTGTTTCCTCCCTCCCCCGCCACGGGGAGCCGACGGGAGAGGTATCAGGCCGAAGGCATGACGGAGCGGGGCAATTGCTCGGGTGCCATGGGCAAGTCAAAGACTTGCCCGAGCATACCGTTCCGATCAACCCGCGCCGTACAATTCAGCCCGTGGACAATCAACCCGCTGACAGAGTCCAACCGAATCGCCTGATCGCGCTGATTGTCGGGCGGCTCGCAATCGGCGTCTTTGGTGGTGTTGCCTGGAATGTCTTCGCGAGTGATGCAAGCGGTGCCAGAACGATCATCATTCGTGATGTCATCGCAGGCCTGTGGTTCGCGCTCGTCTGGTCAATGGTGTACGCGGCCGCACCGCGTTTGAAGTCACTCTCGCTCGCGCGGCAGATGATCGTCGGCGCCCTGACTCCGTTTCTCGCGATGGCATTGTCAGTCGTCGGTTTATGGATCCTTCCCTTTGCGATCGTTGAGTACTGGGGGCTCTTCGTCCTGCTCGGCGTACTCGCGACAGGAATCGAATGGTGTGCGGGCGGCGGGCGGCGAAAGCCAGTCAAACAAAACGACAAGGAGGAAAAGTTGCGCCAACCCCCTCCCTCACACTCCCTGTGACACCTCGCCGGCCGTTAGCGGGGGCAGGGAGCCGGGCACTCGCTTGCGCTTCGTGCTCGCCGGCCCATCGAGTCGATCGCCGCACCGCTCATTTGCCATTTGGCTATTTGCCATTTGGCCCTTTGTACCCAACCCCCACCACATACATCTCGCGGCTCACTTCCCGGCTCGCCTTCGGCTTGAACCCCTTGCACTGCGCGAACATCCGCCCCGTGTCCTTCAGCAGCCGCGGATACTCGCCGCCCTCGAACACCTTCATCGCCAGACTCCCGCCCGGCCTGAGCAGCGTAGGCAGCAACTCCAGGATCCGGTCGCACAGCCGCACCGACAGCTCGTGATCCGTGTACCCCGTCGTGTCCGGCGCCATGTCCGAGATCACCGCGTCGAACCCGCCCTTCTCTCCCCCCACCCCCCCCAACTCCAGAACCCGCGCCGCATCAAGGTCGTAGATATCACCGACGATCGCGCGCACATTCGCCGGCAGCGCGATCCTCACCTCCTTGAGGTCCACCCCAACCACCCGGCCCGTCGGCCCCACGATCTCGGCCGCGGCCTGCATCCAGCTCCCCGGCGCGCACCCTAGGTCCAGCACGACGCCGCCCTTCCGCAGAATCCGCCGGGACTCCTGAATCTGGATCAACTTGTATGCTGATCGCGCGGCATACCCCTCGGCCTTCGCCTTATTGAAGTACTCATCATGCAGCACCCGCCGCGCCATCTTCCGGCATCCTCCTGAAACGGCCATCCCCCGAACACCAAGCATAAGGGCGCGGCCGTTCCGCCCGAGCCCCCCACCCCCCTTTCCCCCGAACACCCACGGGCGACGGGGGAACCCGCCATCCCTCACGCGGTATCAACAGTCCCCCTCCCCGTACCCGAGGCCGATCCCGGCCACCCATCCAGCAGACACGGAGACGCGAGTGCGGTCATTCTGGCGAGTCGCGAAATGGCTGATCGGTCTGGGCTTCGCCCTGCTGATCATCGTCGGGGGCGCGGGCATCCTCCTCTGGCCCCGCATCCAGGAAGTCCTCCAGCAGCAGGGCGCCGGCGGCGGCGTCGAGGTCATCGGCGAGGAAACCGTCACCGGCGACATCACCCGCACCATCAACGCCCCCGGCACCGTCAAGCCCATCTCCGAAGTCGAGCTCTCCGCCCGCGTCTCGGCCACCATCCAGGAACTCCCCTTCGAAGAAGGCGACCGCGTCAACGCCGGCGATGTCGTCATCCGGCTGGACTCCAAAGACCTCGAAGCCGAGGTCGCCGGCGCCGAGGCCCAGCTGCTCGCCGAGCAGGCCGGCTACGAAGCCAACCGATCCGCGCTCGCCGCCGAGGAGTCGCGCCTCGCCGGCACGAAGGCCTCGTTCGAGGCCGCCGAGCGCGAGTGGAAGCGTCAGCGAGGACTGCGCGAGACCGGCGACAACACCGAAGCCGAGCTCGACGCCGCATTCACCGAGTACGAGAGCCAGCGCGCGGGGCTCGAAGCCGCGACCACGAATCTCGACTCGCTCCGCCGCAATGTGGACGCCGCCGACGCCCGCGTGAAACTCGCCAACGCCAACCTCGACCGCGCCCGCGAGAATCTCCGCTACGCCATCCTCACCTCGCCCATCGCCGGCGTCGTCACGCAGCTCAACGCCGAGGTCGGCGAGCTCGTCGTCACCGGCACCATGAACAACCCCGGCACCGTCATCATGAAGGTCGCCGACCTCTCCGAGATGCTCGTCGAGGCCCGCATCAACGAGCCGGACATCCCAAAGGTCCAGCCCGGGCAGCCCGCACGCGTCTTCATCAACGGCTTCGGCGACCGCCAGTTCGAGGGCGTCGTCAAGCGTGTCGGCCTCGAGACCCGACTCTACTCCGACAACACCGTCTACTTCGATGTCGAGATCTCCCTCATCATCCCCGAGGGCGAGCGCATGTTCGCCGGGCTCACCGCCAATGTGGACATCGAGACCGAAACCCTCAAGGACGCCGTCCTCGTCCCCAGCCAGGCCGTGCTCGACAAGCGCGTCGAGGAACTCCCCGTCGAGGTCCGCAACCTCCTGACGCCCGAAGAGCGCCAGAAGACCTTCGCCCGCTGCGTCTTCGTCATGGACGCCGGCCGCGCCCTGCTCACGCCCGTCACCATCGGCGCCTCGGACTTCAACCAGACCGCCGTCGTCAAGGGGCTCGAGCCCGGCGTCACCGTCATCGCCGGCCCCTACCGCGCCCTCCAGGACCTCACGCACAACACCGCCGTCCGGCTCGAAGAGCCCGATCAGGACGACGCCATCGCCGCCGGCGCCGCCGCGCCCACCCCCGCTCCCTGAACCACACGCCACCGCCGGAGCAAGCCCCCCGTGTCCATCGCCGTCAAAGCCCTGACCAAGGTCTACAAGATGGGCTCGGAGCGCGTCCACGCGCTCGCCGGCGTCGACCTCACCATCCAGCGCAACGAGTTCGTCGCCATCATGGGCCCCTCCGGTTCCGGCAAGAGCACCATGATGAACATCATC
>CAZSLT010000226.1:0-3631 GCA_964607595.1 uncultured Phycisphaeraceae bacterium | reverse complement strand
TCTTGCCGAACTTCCCGCCGTCCGCCTTGGTCAGCAGCGGCGCCGTGAAGCCGAACGAAACACCATCCGAGTCCTCGCGTTGGAGTAGATCGCTCCCTTTACTGCTGCTGTGCGCTTGTGCGTTCCGCTCTCGACGAATCAGATCGCAACCAGAAACAATGTTCCCCCACTGGTCCGCGCCGGCGCACTGCACCGTCACGCCCATGTCGCGGTACAGGTGCAGGAAGTCGTACGCCTGCAGCAGCATGTAGCTGAACTCGGTGTACGAGATCCCGTGCTCGCGCTCCAGCCGGTCGCGCACCGAGTCGCGCTTGATCATCTCGTTCACCGAGAAGTGCTTGCCGATGTCGCGCAGCGCATCGAGAAAACTGATCTTCTCGAACCAGTCGATGTTGTTGACCATCCGCGCGTGGTTCGGCTTCCTGGCGTCGAAATCCAGCATCCGCTCGAAGATCTTCCGCTGGGCCGCGACATTGCCGTCCACCTCCGCCCGCGTCCGCAGCGACCGCTCGGACTCTTTGCCCGACGGGTCGCCGATCAGCCCCGTCGCGCCCCCCAGCAGCACCACCGGCGTGTGCCCGGCCCGCTGCAGCCGGCGCAGCAGCATGATCGGCACGAGGTTCCCGATCGTCAGCGAGTCCGCCGTCGGGTCGAACCCGTTGTAGACCCGCCGCCCCCCCGCTTTCGCATCCGCGCTCCCCAGGTGCGCGCCGAGCCCCGCCTCATCCGTGCACTGATAGAAGAGGTGCCGCGACCGCAATTCACTCAGAAACTCGCTCATCGCGGCCAACAATACCACCCCGACCGACCCCCGACACCACGCCACGCGCGCCTTCACGACCGCCTGCCGGTGAGACCAATCGACGACTGATCAATCCTGACTCGGAATCCCCTCCCCGAGGGAGGGGTAGGGGAGGGCCGTTCCGTGCTCACTCCCCCGACCCCGGCGGGGGAGTCGATGTGCGGAGCACATCGGAGGGGGTCCAAGTCCGCCTCGCACGGTCTTCGGGAAAGAGGTCATATGCGCAGCAACGGAGCGCGCGGATCATCTTGACTCCCTCCCCCTCTGGGGCAGGGGCAGGGGAGAGGGGCCTTCTCACCCACCGCGTATCAATCGTTCCATCGCTCCCATCGCCGCGCGCAGCGCCGCATCATCCCCCGCCGCGAAGTTCACATGCCCCACCTTCCGCCCCGGCTTCGGTTCCTTCCCGTACAGATGCACCCTCGCCCCCTCCACTCCCAGCATCGCGCCCAGCGCCGGGTGATCGCCGATCAGGTTCACCATCCCCGCCCGCGCCACGCCCGGCCGCATCCCCACCCCGCCCAGCGGCAGCCCCGCCACCGCGCGCAGGTGGTTCTCGAACTGGCTCGTCTCCGCGCCGTCCATCGTCCAGTGCCCCGAGTTATGCACGCGGCACGCCATCTCGTTCACCAACAAACCCCCGTTCACCTCGAACAACTCCACCGCCAGCACGCCCACATACCCCAGCGCCTCCATCGCGCCCGTCACGATCGCGCGCGCCGACTTCTCCGCCGCGTCGCTCAGCCCAGGCGCCGGCGCCACCGAACTCCGCAGAATCCCCTCGCGGTGCACATTCTCCGTCACCGGGTACACCGCCGTCTCGCCGTCCCGCCCGCGCACGCCGATCACCGACAACTCCCGCGCGAACTTCACGAATGCCTCGGCGATCAACCCCGCCGCGCCCGACCCAAGCGCGCCCCACGCCGCGTCCAGCTCCGTCGCGCCCCGCACGACGCGCTGACCCTTCCCGTCGTATCCCATCCGGCGCGTCTTGAGCACGAACGGATACCCCAGCTCCAGGGCCGCGGCATCCAGCTCGGCGCGCGTCGACACCGCAGAAAACTCCGGCGTTCCCACGCCCAGCGAGCGGAAGAACGACTTCTCCTCGACGCGGTCCTGCGCCAGCGCCAGCGCGCGCGCCGACGGCAGCACCGGCGCATGCCGCGACACGATCTCCACCGCACCCACCGGCACATTCTCGAACTCGTAGGTCACAACCTCGACGCCCAGCGCGAACCGCTCCAGCGCCGACTCGTCCTCCCACGACGACCCGACGACCACCTCGCCCACATCGCGGGCGCACGCATCCGCCGTCGTCGAAAAGAACCGAAAACGCATCCCCAGCGGCAGCCCGGCCAGCGCCAGCATCCGCCCCAACTGACCCGCCCCCAGCACGCCGATGATCATGCCCGGCGCGCTCCGCCCGCCGGATCGCCGTCCCCCAGCACCGCCTGCGTCTGCGCCGCGCGGAACGCCGCCAGCCGCTCCGCCAGCGCCTCGTCGCTCAGCGCCAGAATCGACGCGGCCAGGATCCCCGCGTTCCGCGCCCCCGCCTTGCCGATCGCCAGCGTCCCCACCGGCACGCCACCCGGCATCTGCACGATCGAGAGCAGCGAGTCGAGCCCCTTGAGCGCCGCCGACTCCACCGGCACGCCCAGCACCGGAAGCGTCGTCTTGCTCGCGCACATGCCCGGCAGGTGCGCCGCCCCGCCCGCGCCCGCGATGATCACCCTGATCCCCCGCCCCGCCGCGCCGGACGCGTACTCAAAGAGCAGGTCCGGCGTCCGGTGCGCCGAGACGATCTTCGTCTCGTGCGCCACGCCCAACTCCGCCAGCGCCGCCGCGGCGTGCTGCATCGTCTCCCAGTCCGAGCGCGACCCCATGATCACGCCCACCCGCGGAGCCGCCGCTTCCTTGCCCGTGGTTCGCTTGGCCATCGCGGCAAATCCTACCGACCAATGTCACAGAGCGGGAGCCGCCCCTGCCGACCCCTCCCTCCCCCGCTGCCAGCGGGGGAGGTGTCACGCTGAAAGCGTGACGGAGGGGGTGCGCGGAAAGTGTCACGCGCAGTTTGACGAAGGGGATGCGCGGAAAGTGTCACACGCAGTTTGACGAATGGGGTGCGCGGAAAGTGTCACGCGCAGTTTGACGAATGGGGTGCGAGGAAGGTGTCACGCGCAGTTTGACGAATGGGGTGCGAGGAAGGTGTCACGCGCAGTCTGACGGAGCAGGTGCGCGGAAAGTATCACGCGCCACGCTCATCGCGTGCCGATGACCTCCCCCTCCCTCTGGGAGGGGGTGAGGGGGGAGGGGGGGAGGGGGGGAGGGGGGGAGGGGCAACAGAGGGAGTGGCCCCCGTTTACTTCTGCAACCTACTCAATCCCGATTGAACTCGATCTCATCCCCGGTGCTCGCCTGGCCGTCCGGCCCCATCGACACCAGCGAGAATCCATTGGCCGACGAGTCCGGCACGATCAAGTACTGGTTCCCCCACTCGTCCGTGATCTGCTCGCCCGTCACGCCCGGCAACTGGCTCACCGAGGTCGGCAGCGCACCGTTGTCGATCTGGTACTGCTCCACAATCGGGGTCAGGTGAACCATCTCCGCAGTCGCCTGGATCGTCGGCATCGCCGAGCCCAATCCGATCGCGGCCAGCACCACCGCCAGCCCGAACACGCCGACCACGATCACCGCGACCACCATCCAGAGCGAGCCGATGATGCCGAGGATGAGCCCCGCGATCGCGAAACCCTTGGGCTCGCGCTTCATCGCGATGATCGACATGATCAGCCCGATCGGGGAGATCAGCCCGCACGAGACAAACCCGAT
>CAZSLT010000225.1:0-3634 GCA_964607595.1 uncultured Phycisphaeraceae bacterium | reverse complement strand
AGCTCAGCGCGATGATCCAGTCCGGCATCAACGGCATCCAGGTCCGGCGCATCCCCGCCACCTGCCCCGGCGACGCCGACGGCGATCTGCAGGTCGATGTCGACGACCTCAACGCGGTCCTCGGTGCCTGGAACACGAGCGTCCCCCCCGGGCTCGGCGCGGACCTGGCCAACGACGACGGTTTCGTCGATGTGGACGACCTGAACGCCGTGCTGGGCGCGTGGAACTCCGTGTGCGAGTAAAGGGGCGCCCTCCCCCGATCCCAACGGGGGGGCGGGAGAGGTGTCGTGAGCGCAGCGAGCGACCGTGGGGGTTCCTCACGGAGCTCTGTACGCGCGGAGGGAGTGCTGCAGCGACCCGGCTTGTGACGAACGGGGTTGATCCGCTCAGTTCATCACCGCTTCCGCCGCGACCGTCACCACCGCCGCGCCCATCCCCATCAACTTCATTCGCTTCATCCCGCGCTCCCATCGCCCACCGCCCCACACGCACCTATCGGACGCCCCCCCACTCCCCCCTGCAACTTCGCGCGGCTGCGACGGTCGTGACGCCCCGCCTGCCCTTCACGGCGGGCCCGGGTGCCGCGGAGCCCAAGCCGACGCCCCGCGTGGCCGAAACACCCCACCGATCGAACCACACGCCGCGCCCGCGCAACGCGCGCCGCGCCGACAGGGGCCACACACCATGAACCGCAAGCTCATCGCCACCGCCACGCTCGGCGCCACCCTCGCCGCCCTCGCCGGCTGCCAGAACGACACCGCCGGCTGGCACATGAACTACTCGCGCTACTCCTCGCAGCGCCCCACGCCGGTGGCGCAGAACACCGTCCACATCGAGGAAGTCTCCTGGGCCGCGGCCGCGCACGGGCCCATCGCCCCCGGCTGCGAGATGGTCGGCGAGGTCCAGCCATTCATCGTCTACGGACCCATGGAGACCGTCGGGCCCGACGCCGACCGCACGCTACGCCCGTTCGCCGCGTGGGCCGGCGCCGATCATGTCCAGTGGGCCATGCGCCCGCTCGGACCCGACAACATCGGTGAGTCCGACCGCTGGGAGTATCGCGCCGTTCTCTTCCGCACGCACTGGGACCCCTGCGTCACCGCGCTGCGCGATCAGGACCTCCAGTAACAACACACTCGCGCCGGCAGTCGGCGCGAGATTGACCGACGGAACGAAGGGTGGATGAGCGCCCGCGGCGACGCGGGCGCTTGTCATTGGCGCACCTCGCGCGCCACACCCACCGCGCCGTCACCGAGAACCCGCGCCGTCCCATAAGCCCCGCGCGCACGCATATTCATCTCAACCGATGACGAATTCCCAGCGCTCCGCTTGCACACACCCCACTCGATGCGGGGGATGGCCGAATCCATACCCCGTGCCCACACACCGCCGCCGCGCCCCGCGCTCAAGGCGCAGCGCACCGCCGCGCTCGACAACAAGCCAAGACCAGGAGTTTGAGCCATGTCCAAAGTCAGGATGCCGCAGATCGCCACACTCGTCGGCATCGGCGCGCTCGTCGCGATCGCCGCGATGACGATCCCCTTCGGTTCACGCGCCACAACGCCCACGCCCGCCCCGGCCCGTGACTTCCTTCGCCTCTCCGGCGTCGTGCGCGACTTCCGCGCCAACGCCCCGGGGTTCAGCGCCCAGCTCGGCACCACCACCGGGCATGTCGCCGGGCTCGTCTTCCCCGACCTCAACGACCGCGGCAAGCCGGTCTTCAGCGGCGGCGGACGCGTCGTCGCCTCGCAGTGGACCGACTCGCAGGGCCGCGCCATCATGCCCCCCGCCGCCGCCCCCGAAGCGGAAGAAGTCGCCGACTTCGGCATCGTCAACGGCGATGTCATCCCGCGCGAAGGATTCGCGGCACGCGTGCAGGTCCTGGGCGCGGCCATCCAGAACGGCAGCTACCACATCCCCGTCACGGCGCGCTTCCGCGTCGGCGGCGAGTGGTTCGAGCCCTTCGGCCCCTTCACCGACGCCGTCACGGGCAATGTCAACGACAACCAGTCCGCCACAGGATCGCGCAACCCCGGCTCCAACCCCCGCTCCTTCGTCCTGCCCGACACCTACGACGCCAACACCAGCATCACCGTCGTCGGACGCTCGTGGGAGCGCTCGACCTCCGGGCGCGGCGGCGCGACCACATGGCGCATGTCCCGCGAGGCCTCGACCGGCACCGGCAGCCGCCAGGTCGCCGTCCTGCGCAACGGCGACGCCGTCCCCAACTTCAACCCCGCGTACGACCAGGCCTCGATCGAGGAATACCTCGCCGGCTATGTCAACGCGCAGGGCCGCGTGACGATCGAGCCCAACGAGATCATCTACCTCTTCGAGCTCGGCCTCGACGGCACCAATTCCGCCGCCGACTTCCAGGACCTCGTCGTCCTCGTCACGCTGGCGACCGACCCTTCGTTCTTCGAGAACGAAGCGCCCGAGCCGCCCGCGCCGACGAATCCCTGCATGACCATCAGCGACCGCGCCGGCGCGTTCGGCGCCGAGACCGCGGCCGGCCTGCCCGCCGCGGATGACTTCGCGCGGTGGTTCGCCTCGTCGCCCGGCGCGAATGTCTCGATGGGCCACGCGATCCACCTCATCCGCGACGAAGACGGCTACTACTCGTACTCCACGCCGGACTTCACGCCCATCGACGGCAAGCTCTTCGGCAACGACAGCGACGGCCACAACCGCCGCTTCACTTACTCGTTCATCGGCCAGTGCCAGTACGAGCAGTGCGGCGGCCAGACCTTCGAGTTCGAGGGTTCGGACGACGCGTGGCTCTTCGTCAACGGCAAACTCGTCATGGACCTCGGCGGCGCCGGCGCCGGCGTCTCGCAGCTCGTCGAGCTCGACCGCCTCGGCCTGACCGACGGCCAGATCGTGACGCTGCACTTCTTCTACACGCACCGCAGCTCCTCGAGCGCGCCGTTCAGCATGCGGACCAACATGCGGATCGTCACGCCGCAGAACCTGGCGCGCACGCCGACAACGCTGCTCCACGACTGACCGACCCGATCCTTGCTTGTTTCCCTAGACCCTGACGCCGCCCGGTGGAAGCCGGGCGGTGTTTGTTGGCGGCTCTAGGTATGAAGCACGCCCTCGAGCGCGATGCGCCGCCCCAGCCGCCGATGCACGATCAGCAGCAGACCCAGCAGCGGCGACGCGGCACCGACCACGATCAGCGACCACCCGAGCCGAGCCGAACCGAAGTGCGCGGTGATCAGCAGATCCATCGCCATCGAGCCGACGGCGCAGGCGATGAGCACCGCCGCGGTGATCGGCACGGGCGCCCGCCCGGTCAGACGCGACACCAGCCACACCAGCACCGACGCGCCGGTGACGACGCCCACGATCGGCAGCGCCAGCGGCGTGAACCACTCCAGCCGGCCGTTGAAGAGATCGATCGCCACCAGGAACCCGGTCGTCGCGACGGCCTGGCCGACGATCACGAAGATCGGACGGCGCGCCAGCGCCACGATCAGCGTGATCAGCAACCACAGCACGCCCACCGCCGTCAGCGGGTAGAGCGACCATGTGACGCGACGGTTCCAGACATAATCCATCATGACCAGCGACAACGCGGCCGAGATCAGCACCGCCGTCGACACCGCCCACACCATCGACCGCGTCTGAC
>CAZSLT010000224.1:0-3647 GCA_964607595.1 uncultured Phycisphaeraceae bacterium | reverse complement strand
TGCGCATGTCACAAAACTGTTCTATTCACTACGAATGTCGCAAAACGCTTGCACCAGTGGACAATCCGGGGCTATTTTGTTGACTGGTGAGCACGCACGCGCTTACCGACCGGAGTCGCCGGGTGGGGCGATTCCCTCAGTGAGAGAGTGACACCAGGGTTGTGTTCACCGGAATGTTTGCGGAGTAGTCGCCTGGACTCGGGTCCCGGCGTGAGGTGTTCTTGTATTTGGAGTGTGTATCAATGAGAAAGACTGTGATTTGTAGCGCGATGCTGGTGTGTGCCGGCCTCGCCACCGCGGCCTTCGGCGATGTGGCCCCCAAGGCGACCGCCGCGGCCAAGGCCCTGAAGGTCAACCGCAGTGTTCAGGTCTCGGCCCTCGATGCCGCCGCCGCCAAGGGTCATGACATCAATGTCACCGACCTCCAGGGCACCGGCGGCATCCCGGGCGCCGTGGTCGGCTCCTGCGATTGCTACTGGGACAACGGTTCGTTCGATGCGGTCGGCGGCAACGGTCAGGGTTCGGCGGTCTTCGCCGCGCTCGACGGCCTCGCGGCTGACGACTTCTTCCTGCCCGAGTGCAGCATCTATCGCCTCGACTCGATCTGCGCCCAGATGCTCGTCTCCGATCCCATGGACGGCGGCCTGGCCTTCGGCGTGGCGATCTTCGCTGATTGCAACGGCAAGCCCTCGGGCGATCCGATTTATGTGTTCGGCTTCGATGCCGACGCGGGCGAGGCCTCCGGCTTCACCGGCAGCGTGACCGACACCGGCGTTGACTGGTTCGGCTACGACCTCCTCGAGGTCTGCTTCGAGATCGGCGACTGCAATCTCCGCGGCGGCTGCATCTACTGGGTCGCTCCGTTCGGTATCGGCAACGGCACCGGCATGGACGAGTACTACTTCGCCACCTCGACCCTCATCGGCGAGAATGTCCAGCTCAATCAGGGCCACTTCACCGATCCGTGGTCGTTCGACCCGGTGACCGAGTGGACCCCGATCGAGGTCACCAATGTCAAGAAGCGTGACTTCGCGTTCGCCGTGTGCGTCACCGAGTGCCCGCTCATCTGCGACAACGGCCAGGCCGACCTGACCCGTTCGCTGCACAAGAATGTCAGCGTCAACCTGCCCCACTTCCGGGCCGCTGATAACTTCGCCGTTCCGCCCTGCACGGAGTGGGAGCTCTGCCTCGTCGAGGTGTGCGTCCTGACCTCCTGCACCTGCGCGACCGTCGCTGTCGAAATCTACGAGACCGACCCGATCACCTGCCTGCCCTACGGTCCTCCCGTCGCGACGCTGACCGATCCGAAGGAGTTCGACCTCGGCTTCTCGACCGCCGACAACACCGGCATCGTCGTGGCCGCCAAGCGGCTCCAGTTCGGCGCTGATCTCGAAGCGGGCGTGATCCTTGACGGCGGCAAGACCTACTGGGTCTCCATCGTCGAGGGCGGCACCCTCTCGGCCAGCGACCGCCTGTACTACTGCTACGCCTACAAGTGCACGAAGCCCGCTGACTGCCAGATCAAGATCTCCGAGGCCGCGTACTACAAGCCCGCCCTCGGCGCCTGGCACCCCTACTCTCAGTTCGTCAGCAACGGCGATCTGCCCAACGAGCTCGCGTTCGCGGTCTGGGGCCACCCTGTCACGCAGGAGCCCGAGATCAACAACCCGCAGCCCAAGGCCGGCAAGCAGCTCGGCAATGGCCTCGTTTCCTCCGGCAACGGCGGCACGGGCATCATCCGTCGGTAATCACCTTGCACGATGACTCTCATTGAGATCATCGAGCGAGCATGACCGAAATGGAACCATCCCTCCCGGGGCCGAAAGGCCCCGGGAGGACTTCGTTGAGAGAGAAGCGGACGCGGCCAGGGATGGCCCGGATCGTTCCAGAGCCGGGTGTGCCGCGACGGGAGACGCCGCGAGGCCAGAGTCGACGGAGTGTCGTCACGGATCGATGAAACTTGGTTCAACGCGCAGGGTGGTCACCATGAGTCACGGGTTTCAGCGGTTCATCGTTTCCATGTTTGTTCTTTCGGTCTCGGGGATGGCACTGGCCGAGCCGCATCGCGCGGGTGGTCCGGCCGTTCTCGACTCAAACCCTGTCAACACCCCGATCGCGCCCTTCACAGGCGGCGACCCCAACCATCACAACCCGGCCGAGATGCCGCTGACGGCGCGCGAGTATGTCTCGATGCAGCTCAAGCGGTCCATCCAGGACGCCACCGACTTCGGGAACTCACCCGGCGCCGCGGCGGTGCCGGCGGTCGTCGGTTCCTGCACCTGCTTCTGGGACAACGGCGGGTTCGATGACTGGAACGGCCAGGGTTCGGCCCAGGGCGCGGCATTCACCGCGCGGTGCGCGGACGACTTCTTCCTCCCCGAATGCGGGATCTACCGTCTGGACTCGATGGCCGCGGTGATGCTTGTGGACTCCGCGGGCCCGCCCTCGGCGTTCCTCGAACTCTACGCGGACTGCAATGGTCGGCCGAGCGAAGACCCGTTCGGCGTTTTCGAGATGACGACCGCGGTGCAGATCGGCGAGTTCATCGGCGGCCTGGAGATCTGGGAGTTCACCTTCGACACCTCCGAGTGCAATCTTCGTGGCGGGTGCATTTACTGGGCCAGCCCGGTCGGCATCGGCGACGGCTCGTTCGAGGATGTCTACTACTTCGCGACCACGACCGCGCCGAATGGCGGCGTCCAGCTCAACCAGGGCCACTTCACCAAGCCGCAGGGATTCGTCCAGTACCACGACTGGACGCCCGTCGAAGTAACGAATGTCAAGAAGCGCGACTTCGCCTTCGCCGTCTGCACCACCATGTGCGACATCCTCTGCGACAACGGTCAGGCCGACCTGACGCGCTCGCTGCACAAGAATGTCAGCGCCAACCTGCCGCATTTCCGCGCCGCCGACAACTTCGCGCTGGCGCCCTGCACGGACTGGTACATCGACATGATCGAGGTCTGCGTGCTCACGAGCTGCGAGTGCGCCAGCATCCACCTCGAGGTGTACGGCACAGATCCGATCACCATGCTCCCCACCGGCGATCCGCTCTTCAGCGCCAGCGACCCCAAGGTGTTCGATCTCGGGTATTCCACCGTCGACAACACCGGAGTCACCGTCAACGCCAAGCGGCTCCAGTTCGGCGCGAACCTCGACCTCGGTCAGGTGCTCGAAGGCGGGAAGACCTACTGGGTGTCGATCGTCGAGGGCGGCACGCTCTCGGGCACGGACCGCCTGTACTTCTGCTACGCGTTCAAGTGCGAGAAGCCGGCGGATTGCCAGATCAAGATCACCGAGGCCGCGTTCTACAAGCCCGTCTTCGCCGAGTGGCGTCCCTACTCGGACTTCGTCAGCAACGGCGAGGACCCCAACGAACTCGCGTTCACCGTGTGCGGCCGTCCGGCGATCGTCGATGTCGGGGCGGATGTCCCGAACCTGAATCCCCACCCGATCTATCATGGCGGCCCCGCGCTCCGGCTCGATGGCCCGATGTCCGGGACCGATGCCGGTCAGCCCTGAACGACTCGTGAACACGATGACAAACGAACGCCGTCTCGCAGGAGGCGGCGTTTTTTCTTGGCCGCGACGGACTGGCCGGGACTCCGGGGGATGGGGGGGGCGAGGGGGTCGCTGCAGGGGGGCGG
>CAZSLT010000223.1:0-3724 GCA_964607595.1 uncultured Phycisphaeraceae bacterium | reverse complement strand
AAGGACTTCGTCGTCCGCACGCGCCTCATGGCCGGCAAGTCATGCCCCTATGTCCCCGGGTGGGACTGCCACGGCCTGCCCATCGAGCACAAGGTCATGCAGGAACTCTCGGAGTCCGGCAAGCTCGCCAAACTCCAGTCCCTCGCCGACGACGCCCGCCGCATGGCCATCCGGCGCGAGTGCCGCAAGTACGCCGAGAAGTACATCAAGCACCAGAGCGGCCAGATGCAGCGCCTGCTCACGCTCGCCGACTACGCCCACCCCTACATGACCATGGACCCCAACTACGAGGGCGCCGTCCTCGAGGTCTTCGCCGGGCTCGTCAGCCGCGGCGTCGTCTACCGCCGGCTCAAGGCCGTCCATTGGTCCATCGACAATGAAACCGCGCTGGCCGACGCCGAGCTCGAGTACTACGACCGCGAGGACATCTCCGTGTTCGTGGACTTCGAGGCCGCGGACGCCGACGGCGCCGCGGTCTACGACGCCTTCGGCCTTACCGACGAGGACGCGCGCCCGGATCAGCGCCCCTGCTTCATGATCTGGACCACCACGCCCTGGACGCTCCCGGCCAACCTCGCCATCGCCGTCAACCCGCGCTCCGAGTACGCGCTCGTCCGCATGGACGGCAACATCACCGTCGTCGCCGCGGCGCTCGTCGAAAAGGTCGCCAAACGCGGCGGCGCCGAAGAGGTCGAAGTCCTCGCCACCGCGCCCGGCGAGAAACTCCTCGGGCTCCGATACCGCCACCCATTCATGGGCGACGGCCCGGACTTCTCACACCAGCCCGCCGCGGCGATGGTCGGCGCCAAACCCGAAGGCATCTACAAAGTCGTCGCCGCCGAGTATGTCACGCTCGACGACGGCACTGGTCTGGTCCACACCGCCCCCGGCCACGGCGCCGACGACAACGCCACCGGCGTGCGCGAACACCTGCCCATCTACTGCCCCGTCCGCGCCGACGGCTCCTACGACGCCTCCGTCCCCGAGTGGCTGGCCGGCAAGAACATCTGGAAGGCCAACACCGAGATCACCGAGCGCCTGCGCACCAGCGGGCACCTCTTCTACGACCACAAGTTCACCCACTCCTACCCGCACGACTGGCGCGGCAAGACGCCCGTCATCTTCCGCGCCACCGAGCAGTGGTTCATCGGCGTCGATGAAGCCGTGGACGGTGGAGACACACTTCGCCAGCGCGCCCTCGACAAAACTGCCTCGGGTGTGAAGTTCGTCCCCGAGTGGGGGCGCAACCGCATGCGCGGCATGCTCGAGTCCCGGCCCGACTGGTGCATCTCGCGCCAGCGCGCCTGGGGGCTCCCCATCCCCGCCTTCTACACGCCGGACGGCAAGGTCCTGCTCACCGAGGCCTCCGTCCGCGCCGTCGCCAGGACATTCCGCCAGCACCCCGGCGGCAGCGACGCCTGGTTCACCGACTCCCCCGAGCAACTCCTCCGCCACTACAACCCCGCCGAGGACGACGCCGCGCCGCACGATCTCGATCTCACAACGCTCGCCAAGGGCCACGACATCTTCGATGTCTGGTTCGAGTCCGGCTCGTCGTGGCACGCCGTCATCGTCGAGCGCTTCGGCTGGGAGTCCTACCCCACCGACCTCTACCTCGAAGGGTCCGACCAGCACCGCGGCTGGTTCCAGTTGTCGCTCCTGCCCGCATTGGGTGTCACCGGCAACCCGCCCTTCCGCACGCTGCTCACGCACGGCTTCATGGTCGACAAGGACGGACACAAGATGTCCAAGTCGCTCGGCAACGCGCTCGATGTGGACGAACTCGTCAAGGAGTTCGGCGCCGATGTCTGCCGCTGGTGGATCGCCTCCATCCCCTTCGAAAACGACATCAAGGCCGATCTCGCGTTCTTCAAGACCGCCGGCGAGGCCTACCGCAAGGTCCGCAACACCCTGCGCTTCATGCTCAGCAACCTCGACGACTTCGTCCCGTCGCCGCCCGGCAAGGATTGTTCCTCTGGGCAGGGCATGTGCGTCCCGATCGCCGACTACCCCCCCGCTTCGATCGACGCGTGGGCGCTCACCGAGTTCGACCGCCTCAGCGCGCGCGTCCGCGACGCCTACGAAAAGTTCAACTTCCGCGCCGCCACCGAGCACCTCTACAACTTCTGCAACGACACGCTCAGCGCCGTCTACCTCGCGGCCGTCAAGGACCGCCTCTACTGCGACAAGCCCGACTCCCCCCGCCGCCGCCGCACGCAGTCCACCCTGTGGGACCTCACCGACGGCCTCTGCCGCCTCCTCGCCCCCGTGATGCCGCACACCGCGGACGAGGCCTACCGCGCGCTGCTCCGCGCCGACGACGCTTGCGTCCACCTCAAGACCTTCATCGAGAAGTTCGGCGTCAAGGCCGAAGGCGGGTGGCCGAAGGTCATGGAAGCGCGCGAGTCGGCGCTCAAGGCGCTGGAGGAGGCCCGTTCACGGGGCGAGTTGGAGAACCCGCTCGACGCGGGCATCACGCTCCCCGACCCCGACGGCGAACTCCGCGACTTCGACCCCGTGGACCTCGCCGACCTGCTCGGCGTGAGCCGCGTCGCGCTCGACCCGAAGGCGAAATCGCCGGCCGTGCAGGACCTCCGCGCCGAGCCGCGCTGCGACCGCTCGTGGAAGCGCGACGGCACGGTGAAAACCCGCTCCGACGGCGGCCTGCTCTCCGACCGCGACGCCCAGGCCGTCGGCGTGGCGTGATTGCTCCCTCTCCCCTCCGGGGAGAGGATGTCATCACGCAGAGATGACAGGTGAGGGGTTCCCTCCCCCGCCGCCGGCGGGGGAGGTGGCACGCGAAGCGTGGCGGAGGGGGTCGCATCGTGCGAGCGCGGCGAGCAACTACAACAATGACCCGCACACACCGCCCATCCCGCCGCCTCCTCCGCCACGCCCGGCGCTTCGCGCGGCTCGCCATCCTCGGCTTCGTCACGACGATCGGCGTGGCGTGGGCGGTTGAAGCAATGCCGGGCGTGAATTGGGTGTCGCGTCGGTCGTTGCTGCATTACACGGTGCAACACCGAGTTCGATGGGACCGCGCATGGTGTGTTCAAACCCGGAACAACCTCGGGAGATCACACAGGTTCATCACCGCTACGACATTCGAGCCAACGGCGGAAAGAATGGAGACAGCTACTGCGCGTCAGCGCGCAATGGACTCGAAAAATGACGCTGTGACACTCGATTGGGTGGCTGGGCCGATGTCATGGGGGCTGATGAGAGCGGATAAGATTCGAGAAACGATCAATGTGGTCGATCGACCAATGTGGTTCGAATTCGCATCTGGATTTCCGATGCGATGCGTATGGGGTTGGAGGTCGTCACGAACGATGCATGGTGCACGATCAATTGGTAACGAATCGGGGAAGCCCTGGCTCACCTGCGACTATCTCTGCTACCTCCCCATCCCCCGCGGCCTCATCGTCAACACCATCTTCTGGGCCGGCGCGTGGTGGATCGCACTCTTCGGCCTCACCACATTCAAGCGCCGCCGCCGACTCCGCCGCGGCCGCTGCGCCAACTGCGCCTACGACCTACGCGGCATCCCCACCACCACATCCCCCACCTGCCCCGAGTGCGGCCATGATGCTCCCTCTCCCCACCGGAAGGATTTCGGCAATGCTCCCTCTCCCGTCGCCGGCGGGGGAGGTGGCACGCGAAGCGTGACGGAGGGGGTCGCATCGTGCGAGCGCGGCGAGCAACTACAACAATGACCCGCACA
>CAZSLT010000222.1:0-3747 GCA_964607595.1 uncultured Phycisphaeraceae bacterium | reverse complement strand
TCACGAAACGGGTCGGCGCACGCACCCGGCGCTTCAGGGGCAACTGTTTCTTGTTTCTTGTTGGTTGCTCGATTGGCCGGCCGGCCATTTCTTTTCCGAATGCCAGACACGACACACAACAAACCGAACACGCACCCGCACTCACGAACCACCACACCACTCGGCAAAGAATTCACAGGGGATGGTTGAAATCCCCTCCCTGAGGGAGGGGTAGGGGAGGGTTCCCTTCTTGACTCTCGCCCGATTCCCGATGTCTTCCTCTCTGTGCTCTCCGTGTGCTCTCGTGGTGAACATCATCACCCCCACAGCCCCGGGCCGTCGCCCGGTCGGCGGAAGTGGGCGCTCGAGAGCGGCTGGTGTTCCTCGTTGAACCCGAGTTTCTTCGCCCACAGGTCGAACAGCGCGCCGATCTGTTCGGAGCGGGCGCCGGTGCCGCGTCCGCGCACGCCCGGCGTCGCGTCGTACAGTTTCCCGCCGCGCATCTCCCGGATCTGCGAGAGCACCTTGCCCGCGCGGTCCGGGTACTCGCGATTGATCCACTCCAGGAACACATCCTTCACCTGCCACGGCAGGCGCAGCATCACCCACCCCGCCCCTGTTGCGCCCGCTTCTCTGGCGGCCTCGAGAATCGCCGGGATCTCCGCGTCATTCAGCGCCGGCACGATCGGCGCCGTCATCACCGCCACCGGGACTCCCGCCTCCGACAACTCGCGGATCACGCGCAGCCGCTCGCGCGGCGCGCTCGCCCGCGGCTCCATCGCCCGCGCCAGTTCCGGGTCGAGCGTCGTCACGCTCACCGCCACCCGCGCCGCGTTCAACCGCGCCAGTTCGCCCAGCAGGTCGATGTCCCGCGTCACCAGCCGGTTCTTGGTGATGATCGACACCGGTTGTCGGCACTCGGCCATGAGTTCGAGAATCGAGCGCGTGATCTTCAGCGACTTCTCGATCGGCTGGTACGGGTCGGTGATGCCCGACATCACGATCGGCTCGCCGCGCCACCGGTCGCGCGAGAGTTCCTTGCGTAGCAGTTTCTTCGCGTCCATCTTCGCGAAGACCTTCGTCTCGAAGTCGATGCCGCAGGAAAGGCCGAAGGTCTCGTGCGTCGGCCGGGCGTAGCAATAGACGCAGCCGTGCTCGCAGCCGCGGTACGGGTTGATGGTCCAGCGGAACCTGATGTCCGGGCTGTCCACCTCGTTGATGATGGTCTTGGCGTTGTCGCGGAAGACCCGCGTGGGGACCTGCACTCCGTCGGGGTGCTCGACGATCACTTCGTCGAGGTGCTCGCCCAGCACTTCCAGCCGGATCGGCTCGAAGCGGTTCGGGGGGTTGACCTGCGCCCCCCGCCCGCGCGCGTGCCCGCCCGGCAGCGCATCGGGATATTCGCCCCGGTTCGGCTCCATGCCGAACAATACCCGATCAATTGAGAGAGTCTAGTCAGCCCCGGAGCGCGAGGATCAGTTCGACCTTGCCGATCTGTTCCTCGAGCTTCTTGGCGATCTCCGAGGGCGGCAGCCCTTCATCGGCCAGGCCGTAGATGCGGCGGCTCAGCGGGTCGGCGGACTCGGCGCGGGCGATCGCGGCGTTGGCGGGGGGCGTGCTGGAAAAGAACCCGCTCCCCTCGCCGCCGATCAGGGAGCGCGCCGGCTCGCGACGGAACGCGGGCGAGGCGGGCGCCGAGTGGCGGATCTCGACGGGCGCGGGCGGCGCCGGGCTCGCGGCGTACGCGCGTTCGAGCAATGCTTCGAGGCGCGTGGCGAGTTGCTCCATCCGTTGCATGCGCTGGTCGGCCTGGTCGAGCAGGGCCTCGAGCTTGGCCGCGCGGGTGCCGATCTGTGCGGCGCAGGCGCGGGCGGCTTCCTGGGCCTCGACCATGGCTTGTTCGAGCCGTTCGTGGACGGTGGCGCGGTCGGCGATGCGCTTGAGTTTCTCGCGGGCGTCGGCGGGCATGGGGTCGCCGGCTCGGGGGCTTCGGCCCGCGGCGAGGCGGGCCCGCCGGGTTCTGATGCCCCGCAAGAGAAAGGTGGCGGTGATGACGGCGATGCCGGCCGCGGCCAGGAAGCCGGCGGTCGTTGCGCTGTCTGTCGCACCCAAGAGGCCGGCAAGCACGATCTCACGCCCTCAACACAGACGCCCGTCCGTGGGCGCCGTCCCGTACGATTCCTGTCGGCCCCGATCCGTGGGAAGGGGCGCTCAATGAACGCTCATCGGTACCATCGGGCGTCGATCGTGACAAATGACTCGCCGACCCAATTCACCCCGCCGGACCTGACGGCCGTCCGCGCCGACGACGCGGCCCGTGAGATCGTGCGCGCCTGGCGGCGGCTGGCCGCGGGCGGTGGGGAGGCGGGCGGCGGGGGTGGAGTGGGGGGCGGGCGGACACTGGTGGCGTGCTCGGGCGGCGCGGACTCGTCGGCGATGCTGCTGGCGCTGGCGGCGGAGACGGACAACCTGGTGGTGGCGTCCATCCGGCACGAGATGCGCCCGCGCGCCGAGACAGAGGCGGACATCGGGCGCGTGCGGTCGTTGGCTGGCGCGCTGGGGCTGGCGTTTGATGCCGCGGATGCGCCCGGCGCGAGCGAGGGCGCGGCGCGCCGGTCACGGTATGCCGCGCTGGCGGCGCTGGCCGATCGGCACGCGTGCCCGTTCGTGGCGGTGGCGCACCACGCGGACGACCTGCTGGAGACGCAGATCATGGCGCTGCTGCGGGGGGCGTCGCTGCGCGGGCTGGGCGCGATGCGCCCGCGTCGGCGGCTCGGGGAGCGCGTGACGCTGATCCGGCCGCTGCTGGGCGTGCGGCGCGTGGACACGGAGCGGCTCTGCGGGCTGGGTGGCGTCACGCCGGCGGTGGACCGGTCGAACGAGGATGTGAAGCGTCTGCGGGCGGCGCTGCGCGTGGGCGCGCTGGGGGAGGTCGTGCCGGGCGCGGCCGGGCGCGCGGCGCGGACGGCGTCGCTCATGCGGCAGGCGCAGGGATTGGTGGAGGAGCGTGCCGCGGCGGTACGCGGGCGATTGGACTCTGAGTGCAAGGAAGACCCCCACCGTCGTGCTGCGCACGACACCTCCCCCGATGGGATCGGGGGAGGACGCGGCCTCACATCGCGCTCCATTCAATGGAACAGGCGCGCACTCGGCGCTGAGCCGGGCATCGTGATCGCGGAGGTGCTGCGCCGGGCGTTCGCGGAACGGACCGGCGGGCGCGGCATGGACGCGATGACCGGGCGGACGCTGCGCCCGATCGTCCGCGCGATCCGGGATGACTCGAACGAGCGGCGCGAGTTCCGGCTGGCGATGGGCGTGCGAGTAGTTGTCGAGGGGGATGCGGTGCAGATGGAGGGAGGTCCGGCGTGAAAGTCGTGCTGGTGGGGCATTGCGGGTTTGATGCGTCGTCATTGGCGCGGATCGTGCGCGAGGCGATTCCGGGTGCGGTGGTTGAGCGCGCCGACTCGGACGCGGAGCTCGATGCGCACGGCGATGCCGCGTTGCTGCTGGTGAATCGCGTGCTGGACGGCGGATTCGCGGCGTCGGACGGTGTGGAACTGATCGCGCGTGTGCGCGCCGAGGGCGGGGGGAGTGGGGGGGCGCGGTGCATGTTGATCAGCAATTATGAGGAGGCGCAGCGGCGCGCGGTGGCCGCGGGCGCGGCGATGGGGTTCGGGAAGTCGGCGTCGAAGTCGGACGCGGCAGAGCGTGTGCGGGCGGCGGTGGGGGGCGCTGAGTTGGAATGATGCGGAGCGGAAAGCGAACCCT
>CAZSLT010000221.1:0-3786 GCA_964607595.1 uncultured Phycisphaeraceae bacterium | reverse complement strand
GCAACCTTCGGCTTCGGAGGCCGACGCTCTATCCAATTGAGCTACACGCACATGGCTGCTCGATGGCGTGAGCACCCGCCCGCGCCGCTCGAACGGGCAATGCTACGATCGCTCCCGCCCGCATGCAATGAGCCGATCCGAGGTTGTGAAAGAACCTCGGCCGCCTCCCCGGAGCCGCCGCGTGACCGCCCACCCGCCCCCGTCGACCGTCGGAGCGACGCGCTCTTCCCCCCTCTGGACGGTCCTGCTGCTGACATGGGTCTGCAGTCTGGGCACGGGCATGGGGTGGAACGGCGTGTTCTTCATCGCCAAGTCCACTCTGGACTATAACGAGCGCGACAATCTCTGGCTGGCCCTGCTTCTCGGCGTTGCGTACACGGCCTCGGCGTGGGTCTCGGCGCCGATCCACGCGATGGTCACGCGGAGCCGGCGCATCTCGACACGCGGGATGTTGATCGCGGTCTCGGCGGGCTCCGCGATGGCATGCTTTACGCCGTTCCTGCTGCCCAGGGGATCGAATGGCGATCCATCGGCCCTCGGCTTCTGGGTTTTCGCCGGTACATACCTCTGCCTCGCCGGGCTGTTGTGGCCGTTTGTGGAGTCCTTCGTGTCCGGTGGCCGGCAGGGCGCGCCGCTCCGTCGAGCGACGGCGCTCTTCAATGTGACATGGGCGTCGGCCGTGATGGCCGCGATGTGGGTCTTGTCGCCGCTCCTGGAGAACCACGGTTGGGAGGCGATCGCCGGGCTCGGCGTGCTCCATCTGGTCACCATCCCGCTCGTGCTGATGCTCGCCCGCGAACCCTTGCCCCACGGGTCCGCGGCCCACCGACACGACGAGACCGAGCGCGCGCTGTACATCCGGCTGCGCCGATCATTCCGCAGACTGCTTGTGACGAGTTACCTGCTGCTGGCGGCGGTCGGGCCGGTGCTGCCTTCCCTCATGGAGCGGCTCGAAGTCGCGCTGACTCAGCAGACGCTTCTGGCGTCGGTCTGGATGACGCTCCGCTTCGGCGCCTTCGTCGCGCTGTGGAAGTGGGGGGGATGGCACGGGCGGCTCACGCTCGCCGCGTGGACCGGCGTGCTGCTCGGGATCGGCTTCGGGATGACCTTCTTCGCCCCGGCGGTGCCCGTCCTCGTGATCGGCCTGGCGTTGCTCGGCATCGGCGCCGGGACCGCGTACTTCGGCGCGCTTTACTACGCCATGGAGCTCGACTCGGCGCAGGTCGACGCCGGGGGTAAGCACGAGGCGATGATCGGGGCGGGGTACGCGGCGGGTCCCGTCCTGGCGGCGATCCTGCTCTGGCTCATGGGCCCCGGCCCGGCCGGATAAAAAACAACCCCAGGCCTGCATGGCTGCAAGCCCGGGGCGTTGAGTAGAAGGGAAGCCTGGGTTGAGATGCCTCGGTGGCGCGATCGCGCTGAGGCCACTACCGGCGCCGCACAATCATGGCGAGGCCGCAAGTGCAATGATGTCAAGATAGGGAAGGTCCGACCCTTTCGCTGACTAAACTTTACCATCATCCGACCATCGAGGCAACGGATTTTGCGAACGCTCACTCATTCGCAAACTGTTTGTTCCGGTCGCAACAATGACGCCGAAACCCCGAAAATTGGACGCCTTCGTGTTATCGGGACGCGCCGGGGTCGCGATAGAGATCGAGATAGAAGTCGAGCAGCGGCCGGCCCGCCGCCTCGCGCTCCCGAGTCAGTTGAAACCCGTATCGTTCGAAGAGCCGAATCGCCTGCGTTCGCTCGACATGGGCGTCAAGGACGAGTTTTAAGAACGCATGCTCGCGGCAGTAGGCAAGCGCCTGCTCGATCAGCGCCGACCCGATACCTCGGTTCCGATAACTGGTAAGCACCCGCAAACGACAAAGTTCCGCCGCGTGCTCGCTGGTCGGCCGCACACCGATCATCCCCACCGCAGCCGTCGACTCAAGGTCCGCGACCCATAACCGATTCTTCGAGGGCGGAAGGTAGTGTTGCGCGAGGTCGCGGACATCCGACCCGGGGTCGACATAGCCGTCTTGCTGCAGGACCCGGCCCTCTTCAAAGATGCGAACCACCAGGTCCTGATCGGCGGCCACGCAGGGACGGACGACCAGCCCGCTGGGGGGGGGCCGGGATGGGGTGGAATCGGTCATGGCTCGCGGGAGCATACCCCGCCACAGGCCCGGAGCGGGCCTTAGCGGTCATTCAGGGCGCTCGACAGGTGACTCCCCCCGGACGACTCGGTCCCGGCCGCCGACACCGACCGTACGCCCGATGAACGCCAGGTACTCCCCGTTGAGCGCCGCCAAGTCCTCCCCGAAATACTCGCGGAGCAGGACGCTCCCCAGGCGGGTGTTGATGGACTCGATGGCCTCCCGTCGGTCCTCCCTGGCGGTGAGGCGGGGGTAGAGCCGCCCCGCGGCCGCGTCCGTCAACAGCGCCCCCAGACGCTCCCGGTACTTGCCGCCCTCCCCCTCGGCCAGGAAGTGCGCCAGGGCCCACGCCTGCGCGTAGTAGTCCAGCGCGGGGATGCTCTCGCCCGCGAAGAGCGTCTTGGGGTCGGTCGTGAGCAGCTCTTCCAGCGGGAGCAGCCGATCGTCGGCGTGGGCCTTGCGCAGCTGGTCGTACCGCTCCAGGTTGGCCCACGGCCGGAACTCGGGGGTGGCGCCGTTCCAGCGGTGGCCCTCCATATACGACGCCAGCCCCTCCTCGAGCCAGATCGGCAAGCCGTTGGCGAAGGTGCGCTGGGTGTATTGATGCCAGCCCTCGTGGGCGGCGATCGCGACGGTGCCGTACAGCCCGATGTCGTAATACACGCCGACGCCCCGGGAGGCGTACCCGCCGCTGGGGATGCGCAGCAGCGCCTCGGAGTCTTTCCCCATGAGGAGCTTGGTGACATGCTCCCACTGGGCGCGGTTGTCCATGAGGTAGACATCCAGCCGCTGGGTGGGCGTGGGGAGCTCGACGATCGCGGTGCGGTACTGGCGCAGCGCGAGTTCGAGTGTCTGGGCGAGCCGGTCCTTGAGGACGGCGTCTTTCTCGGTGGTGTAGATGCGGTAGTGATCGGTGCGCCGAATCTCGCCCGCCGTGCCGCGGAAGTCCCACGCCTCGGCGGCGGGGGGGGCGGGGGGGGCGGGCTGAGCGGTGCAGATCGCCGCGCCGATGACGGCGAGCGTGCCGGACAGGATGGCTCGATGAGTCCGGTTCATGCGCCTCCGCCTCCCCCTCCCGTCAGTTCAGTGAGACGAGCGCGGGCGGCGTCGCGTTCGCTGATTTTCGTGGTCATCTGGTCGCGGGTCTGCTGGACGAGGTGGGCCGGGGCGCGGTCGGTGTAGCCGGGATTCCCCAGCCGGCCCTCGAGAATGACGATCTCCTTGTCGAGGCGGGTCAATGCATCGCGGAGGATGTCGACCTCCTTGCCGGTGTCCACGGCGTCGCCCATGCCGAAGAGCCCGAGCTCATGCCCCTCGAAGGCGAGGCGGATGGCGCCGTCGGGGGGGGCGGGGATGGTCGCGGTGGAGATCGCCTCCAGCCCGGCGAGCGTCTGCATCAGGCCGTAGGCGGGCTCCAGATCGCGCCCGATTGAAGTTGGAATATGAAGAGCCAGTTGCTTGCGGCGGTCCACGCCGGCGCGTTCGCGGGTCTGGCGGATCTGGTCCACCAGCGCCTGGGCGCGGGCCATGACGGCCTCGGCGCGCTCGTTCTTCAGGTCGGGGGAGATCACGGCCCACGGCGCGCGCACGAGCAGATCGCCATGCGGCAGATCCATGCCGCGTATGGGGGCACGCTCAATCG
>CAZSLT010000220.1:0-3847 GCA_964607595.1 uncultured Phycisphaeraceae bacterium | reverse complement strand
CACCCTCTCCCTCTGGGAGAGGGTCGTCGCGCAGCGACGGGGAGAGGGGCCCTCTTCCTCTCCCCCCCACACTCCGGGCACACCGCCGCATCGATCCCCGCCAGGTCATACCCGCAAACGCGGCATAGACCCCGCCGCACACGACGCCGCCGGATCAGGATGCCCGGAACCAAAGAGATTGCGAACAACAACGCGGCATAGAACCCCGTGTTGACAATAACGCCAATAACGATCGGCTTCGCGTCATTGAGCTTTGGCGGATCGGGCCAGGTCCGCGAAAATACCGGGTTGACTTTGAACCGCTTCGCGAAAGGCCCGCCAATGACCGGCGTCCCTCCGAACAATATTCGACGAGGCTGATCGCTCCATCGGATGCACTTCAGCGGCCACCCGACCAGCGTCGTAATGTCGATCCAGTCTTCCCGATTGATGTGCCACTCTCTAACTCCGAAACCCACCGCCGTGCGAGATGGCTCCGACTCGCCCAAACCGGCTCGATCAAATTTGAACATCGCCAATTGGTTAAATGACGCGTTCATCACCGACCACCGCGCACACCCATACGCCACACCCAAATTCACCGCGGCCCCCAGCACCAGACACACCAACACCCGCCACGCCCACACGCGCGAAATCCTGAATCCCCTCCCCCTGGGGGGGGAGGGAGGGGTAGGGGAGGGCGGGTTCCGATGCTTCTCTTGCACGCAACTCCTCCGCTGCCTGCTGCCTATCGCCTGCTGCCTTCTGCCTCCCCCTCACTCCACCGCGCCCCCATAAAAATACACCCCCAGCCCGATCGTCCACATCGCGTCGCCGAACGCGGCATGCTCCAGCCCCGACGCCAGCGTCGATTTGCTCCGCCAGTAGGTGTACGCGAACAGCAGCCCCGCCGGCACGCACAGCACCACCGCCGGCACATTCCGGAACATCACATGCGCCCACGCGAACACCAACCCGTTGGCGACGATCATCACCCACGGCCGCGTGAACACATGCCGGTACCGGTGGAAGAAGAACGCACGCAGAATCAACTCCTGCGGGTACACGCTGAACAGCGGGTACAGGAACAGGATCAGCAGCCACAGCCCCGTGTTCTCTCTCGGGAAGCCGAACAGCGCCACCTCTTCCCGCGTCCCCTCCCGCCCCGACAACCACCACACCGCCCCCACCATCACCACAACCCCGATGACCCAGGTCACCACGATCCGCGGCAGCTCCTTCCGCAGCCCCTCGAAGTTCAGCAGCTTCCGCCGGTCGAACTCCTTCGACTTCAGCAGGTAGACGAACACCACCCCCGCGCACACCACCAGGAACGGAATCAGAAAGTGCCGGTGCGCCTTGAGGTCGACCAGCCACGGGATCAACCCGAACAGCAGCACGCACTCGACCGCGCGCAGCGCGACCCTCCGCCCCGGCAGGCCCCCGCCCGAACCCGGCCCCGAAAGTGTCGTCTCGTCCATGCCGCGGAGTCTAGGCCCACGCCGCTACCATAGGGACGCGATGACGCAGATCCCCCATCCCATCAACGCCGTCACCCTCTACTGCTCCTCCAGCAACAGCATCCACCCCGACTACGCGCGCACCGCGGCCGAGATCGGCCGCCTCATCGCCGAGTCCGGGCGCACCCTCGTCTACGGCGGCGGCAGCGTCGGCATGATGGGCCACGCCGCCCGCGCCTGCCGACACGCCGGAGGACGCGTCGTCGGCGTCATCACCGAAAAACTCCGTGACGCCGAGCAGATGGACCCCGACAACCACGAGGTCATCGTCGTCCCCAAC
This sequence comes from uncultured Phycisphaeraceae bacterium, assembly GCA_964607595.1. Lineage (GTDB taxonomy): Bacteria > Planctomycetota > Phycisphaerae > Phycisphaerales > UBA1924 > JACKHC01. Next base: position 2,068 of record CAZSLT010000220.1, on the reverse strand, counting down.
ATGCGCCAGCGCAAAGCCATCATGGAAGAACGCGGCGACTGCTTCGTCATCCTGCCCGGCGGGCTGGGCACCCTCGAAGAGTTCTTCGAGATCCTCGTCGGCCGCATCCTGAGCGAGCACGCCAAGCCCCTGGCGCTCGTCAACATGCCCGATCCCGATGTCCCCCGCTCCAGTTTCTTCGACCCCATGCTCGCCATGTTCGACTACATGATCGCCAGCCGATTCGCCAAGCCCGGCGTGCTCGACATGTTCGCCGTCACGCCCACACCCCGCGCCGTCATCGAGCAGATCGAGTCCTGGCACACACGCGGCGTCCCCGCCGCCGACACCCGCCGGCTCGTCCCCAGCGCCCCCGTCACCACCGCCTGACCACACGCATGCGCAGCGCCCCCCCCGCCATCCTGCCCGATCCGCCCGAGCCGCCCACCGCCGTCGGCGTCATCGGCGCCGGCGGCCGACTGCCCGTCCTCGTCGCCACCGGGCTGCTCCGCGCCGGGCACCGCGTCGTCGGCGTCGGGCTCGCGGGCCAGTACGAGCCCGAGTTCCGCGCGCTGTGCTCCTCGTTCCGCGATGTCCAGTTGCTGCGCATCGGCGCGTGGTCCCGCGCGGTCAAGCGTCAGGGCGCCACGCACGCCGTCATGGTCGGCCGCATCGACAAGGCCCGGTTCATGCACTCCTGGCGGCTCATCATCCGCAGTCTCCCCGACCGCCGCGCCCTGACCATGTGGTGGCGGCACCGCCACGACCGCCGATCTTCCTTTATGCTGCGCGCCGTCGCCGACGAACTGGCCTCCAAGGGAGTGCTCCTCATCGACTCCACCGCGCACATCCGCGAGCACATGGCCACCCAGGGCCAGATGACCCGGCGCGCCCCCTCCGCCTCGCACCGCGCCGACATCGACTTCGGCTGGCCCATCCTCCGCGAACTCCTCCGCCTCGATGTCGGCCAGGCCATCGCCGTCCGCGAGCGCGATGTCATCGCCGTCGAGGCCGTCGAGGGCACCGACCGCATGATCGAGCGCGCCGGCGCGCTCTGCGCCTCCGGCGGGTGGACGCTCCTCAAGGCCGCCCGCGCCGGTCACGACCGCCGATCCGATGTCCCCGTCATCGGGCCCGACACCATCCGCAACATCCACGCCGCCGGCGGTCGCTGCATCGCGCTGGCCGCGGACGATGTCATCATCATCGACAAGCCGCAGACGCTCGAGATCGCCGACTCCCTCGGCGTCGCAGTCATCGGCCTCCCCCCGATGTGATGTGAGCGACCCCGCGCACAACTTCGTCGGCCGCGGAGCGCTCAAGCTCATCCACGCCCTCGACGCCTTCGCGCTCGATGTCGCCGGCCTCGCCTGCGCCGATTTCGGCGCCAACATCGGCGGCTTCACCGACGCCCTGCTCTCCCGCGGCGCCGCCCGCGTCACCACCATCGACACCGGCTACGGCAACCTCGCATGGAAACTCCGCACCGACCCCCGCGTCACCGTGTTGGAGCGCACCAACGCGCTGCACACACCCCCGCCCACGAACGACGACGACCGCATGGACCTCATCGTCATCGACATGGGCTGGACCACGCAGGACGCCTGCATCCCCGCGGCCATGAAATGGCTGAAACCCGGGGGATGCGGCCGCATCATCACGCTCATCAAACCCCACTACGAGGCCCGCCGCTTCGGCATGGAGCACCTCCTCCGCGCCGGCATCCTCGATGAAGCCGATGCTCAGACCATCTGCGACCGCGTCGTCGCCGACCTGCCCTCGCTCGGCGTCCTCGTCCGCGGCATCACAAAGTCCCCCATCGCCGGCGGCGCGGGAAAAGGAAAAAAAAAGGGCAACACCGAGTGGCTGGCGCTCCTCACCCCCTCGAAGTCGGAGTGATTCGAATCCCCTCCCCGTGGGAGGGGTAGGGGAGGGCCAGAACACCGAGTCATCGATCAGCGCCGCGCAACGAACCCCCCTCCCTCTGGGAGGGGGCGCAGGGGAGGGGCGGTACCATCCACCGATGATCTGCTCGCGCGCCATGCAGCCGAACCGATCGCGGCTGGTCACAAAACGCCGCGCACTCGCT
>CAZSLT010000219.1:0-3861 GCA_964607595.1 uncultured Phycisphaeraceae bacterium | reverse complement strand
GTGGATCATCGGCGGGGATGGTACTCGGGCGCGGGCGGCGGTTGGCCGCGGGCGCGGGTCTCTCGTAAACTCCCCGGCTGTCCGGGAATGAATGAAATGGAGCCGCGGCGTGAGCAGTCAGACGGTCGCATTGACGGGGTCCACCGGGTTTGTCGGGCGGCACATCGCGCGGGAGCTGACTTCGCGGGGGTACGCCGTGCGGGCGCTGGCGCGTGACCGTGACAAGGCCGCGGCGACGCTGCCGGCCGAGGGGGTGGAGGTCGTTCTTGGGGATGTCGGGGACGCCCGGGCGCTGGAGGATTTGTGCCGGGGCTGCCGGACGGTGATCCACGCGATCGGGATTCGGCGTGAACTGCCGAGCCGCGGCGAGACCTTCGAGAAGGCGCATGTGCGTTCAACGAAGGCGTTAAGTGAAGCCGCGAGGTCGGCGGGGGCGTCGCATGTCATCCTGATCTCGGCGCTGGGCGTGCGGCCGGACGCGCCGACGGCGTACTACCGATCGAAGTACGAGGGGGAGCGTCTGGTCCGCGCCTCGGGGCTGGACTGGACGATCCTGCGGCCGTCGCTCATTCACGGGCCTGACGGCGAGTTCATCCGCATGGTCAAGGACTGGACACTGGGTCGCGCAGCGCCGCGGTTCTTCATCCCGTATTTCTCGAAGATCGAGATCGATCGGCACCCGTTCCCGCATCCGGTGATGACCTCGGCGCGAATCGCGCCGGTGCGCGTCGAGGATGTCGCGCGGGCGGCGGTCACCTCGATCGAGCGGCCGGAGTCGCGGGGCGAGGTGTACCCGTTGTGCGGCCCCGAGACGCTGGAGTGGCCGGAGTTCCTGGCGCAGATCCGCGACGCGGTGCCGCTCAATGACTCGAAGAAGCCGATCTGGCCGATCCCGGGGTTCAAGGGTGTGGCGGTCGCGCACGCGGCCAAGGCGGTCGGTCTGGGCGAGATGCTGCCCTTCGGCCCCGACGAGCCGGTGATGGCGATGGAGGACATGGTGTGCTCGGTCGCCAAGGCCGCGGCGCATCTCGATTTTACGCCGCTGGCGTTCTCCGAAGCGCTGGCGATGTACCGCGACCGCATCTGAGTTGGTTCAACCCCGACGCGAGGCGCCATGAGCAAACGACTCCTGCTGACGATACTCGTGTTCGCCGGTCTGATCATCGGCGCGGTCATCGGCCAGTTCTTTGTGTTCGACGCCGGCGCGAGCAACGAGGTGATGGCGCAGAAAGTCGCGCCGTGGAATGCCGCGGGGAGTTACCTGTTCCTGCGGCCGCTTCTGCTGATCGTGATTCCGCTGGTGTTCACGAGCGTGCTGACGGGGGTGCTGTCGATCGGCGACCCGAAGAAGCTCGGCCTGCTCGGCGGGGCGACGCTGGCGTACTACCTGGTGACGATGGTCATCGCGGTGGGCACGGGCGTGACGCTGGGGGCGACCTTTGAGCCCGGGGTCGGCATCGAGCAGGCGATCATCGAGTCGACGCACGACGAGGGCGTCAAGGCGATCCAGGACATCGAGGGCAAGGGCGGCGGCCGGGGCGTGGGGGCGGCGTGGACCCAGATTCTCGACCAGATGATTCCCAAGAACATCATCGAGGCCGCGGCGGAGGGCCAGGCGCTGAGCATCATCACGGCGACGATGCTTCTGGGCGTGGGGCTGGTGGCGATCGGGGAGAAGGCGCGCCCGTTCGTCGCGGCGGTGGAGTCGCTGCATGAAGCGCTCATGACGCTTGTGCGGTGGCTCATCTGGATCATGCCGATCGGCGTGCTGTTCCTGATGGCCGGGGCGGTGGGCCGGACGGGCGTCGAGGTGATGTTCCAGTCGCTGGCGAAGTATGTGGTCGTGGTGCTCGCGGGGCTGGCGTTCCATGCGTTCGTCGCGTTGCCGCTGGTGATGTTCCTGCTCACGAAGGCGAATCCGTACAAGTTCATGTGGCGGATGCGTCCGGCGCTGCTGATGGCGTTCGGGACGGCCTCGAGCATGGCGACGCTGCCGGTGACGATCGAGACGGCGCGGGATCAGGCGGGTTGCTCCAAGCGGGCGACGGGTCTGGTGCTGCCGCTGGGGGCGACGGTGAACATGGACGGGACCGCGCTGTACCTGGGCGTGGCGGTGATCTTCATGTTCCAGGCGTTCGGGTACGAGCTGCACATGGCCGAGTACCTGGTGATTATTCTGACGGCGACGCTGAGCGCGGTGGGGGCCGCGGGCGTGCCGGGAGGGTCGCTGGCGACGATCATGATCATCATCGCTGCGGTGAACACGACGCTTGCGGGGACGGGCAAGCCGCCGCTGCCGATCGAGGCGATCGGGCTGATCGTGGGGGTGGACCGGATCCTGGACATGTGCCGGACGATGGTGAATGTGCTGGGCGACGCGATGGGGGCGCGGATCATCACGCGGATCGCGCCGGATATCGACGAGGCGAAGGAACGGGCGTTCGCGTAGGTGGGACCCAAAGATCACTGGGGAAGGCCAGTTACTCTTTCATGCTCGAAGTCACGCGATCATTGCTCTGGCACATCGTGACCTTGCTGTTCCCGATGGTTGGCTTGATCGACCGCATGATCGGCTCAGAGGGGCTTTCACGAGCAGGCGATCCAAACCCATACATCGTTCAGATCAACACGGCGGTCCGAGAGAGTCAGCCCGGCGAGCCCGATGAAAGGCGCCAATGGGAAGCGTTTGCATCAGTCTTAGGTGCTTATCGGGAAGAACAAGACCGATACTGGAAGGCGCTCGCTGAGGGTGAGTATCTCGACGCGGGGTCGCTGTGGGATCCCGACAGTTATCATGATCCTCTAGAGCAGTCGCGGATGGAGCACATCGCGCGAGAATTTCTGCAACGCCTGCGCGATGGGGGCATATTCGAGAGGCTCGACCAGTTTCGAGAGCCGGGTCCGATGTATTTTGAACTTGCCGCCGGTGCGATGCCTTGGGACATACGATCGCTACCGATGTTCATGTCACGAGCTCGCTTAATCGCGCTGTTCCTCATTGCGGACATGCACGAGTCGGCACGCGCCGGAGATGTGGGTCGCGCGGAGGCGGCCTTTGATCGCCTCTGGGGCTTATCTCGGGTCTACATCCACCAGTCTTCAGACTTGTTCTGGTTGATCGGCACTCACTTCAGGATCGGCGCCCTTGAACGGGTGCTCGCGTTGTCAAACACCTGCAATGACATTGACCTGCTCCGGGCGTGGCTCAGAGTCTCATTGCAAGAGGATGATGAGAGAGTGCTTCAACTCCGCCTTGAAGTGGATCGACTGGCCACGCTCGCCTTCATTCAATCGGTCTACACCGACAACGGCGCGGGCGACGGCCGATTTCTTCCATATACATTCCGTCGAATTGTGCAGGAAACCCCCTGGATTTTCGAACCGGACTGGGCCACCCGGATCCCGACGGCGCCTGCCGCGGATCTGCTCGGCTTCTTTGCCGAGCGCAAGAGAACGATCGTCAGGCGCGCGAATGAGTACTTCCTTGGTTCAAAGCGGGTTTCCGAGTTGAATCGGCCGGCACGCCGTGCGGCGCACTTCTCGTCCGAAGACTTTATCGAAGACTTGCCCCCGTCTGAGGCGATTTTAGAATTCATCCTGCCGAGTACAGATCGGAGGCTGGGGCAGATGGATTACTACTCGGTGCATCGCGGCGCGGCCCAGATCGCGCTCGCCCTGCGGATCAACCGGATTGAGCGGGGCGAATATCCGGATTCGCTCAGTGAACTGGTCCCCCAACTGCTTACGGAACTCCCGATCGATCCCTACGCTTCGGACGGTCGGTACGGTTACATCAAGCGCACCCCCACGCCTGAAGATCCTCGCGAGTTCGTTCTTTACACTGTCGGCGCTAACGGAATC
>CAZSLT010000218.1:0-3917 GCA_964607595.1 uncultured Phycisphaeraceae bacterium | reverse complement strand
ACATCGACCGGGAAATGCATCTCCCAGCCGCCGAGCGAGTCCATGCCGCCGCGCACGATCCCGCAGGCCTTGCGGATCGACTCGGCCCGCGACTTGTCCAGCAAGCCGAGCCCTTCGTTCACCGTGGCGCACGCCGATTTGAGCACCGCGTACGCCGAGATCACCGCGAAGGGCACCGGCCGCCCCGAGATCGGGAAGTTCTCGACCGCCCGCTGTGTCGAAGCGCCGTACAGCGCATCGGCCGGGACGGTCATCTCGCCCATCGTGTCTTTCTCGATCCGTGACTTGGACTTGCCCATTCGTGGCTCCTGCCCGCGCTTCATGCCCGGGTGAGGTGGGGGGGTGGGGGGGTGAGTGGGTGGTGGATTGGGATGTCGGGGTGACGATTGGAAAGGGGGTTTGGGGGGGGGGGCGGGCGCCCCCCGCGCCGGGGGGGGGGCGGGGGCCGGCGGGGCGCCGAGGGGACCGGGGGATTGGGGGCGAGAGCGTACCGCGCGGTCAGCACCCGCCGCCCGCGGGGTCGCCCGACGCGAGCGGCCGTGCAATGATGTCATCATGGATGAGTCGCTCGCCATCGCCAAGATCGCGTGGGAGGTCGGAACGGCTGTCGCGGGGTCCACGGCCGGTGGACGCCGCGCTGTCGAGCGAGCGCTCCGTGAGTCCGCCAGTCTGCAAGGGCTCGGCGAGAGCCGGCTGATTCGCAGCGCTATCGCCGCGGCGGTCGAGGATACCTCCAGGGACCCGTCCGATGTCCCGCTCGTTTCCCCGCGGCTCTCGCCCTCGGCGCTGTCAAGGGTGATCGAAGCGGCGGTGCTCGGCCCGAGGGAGGTGCTGGCCGGGGCGACTACGCCGGGCGCGCACCGGGAAGAACTGGACCGGCTCTGGGCGTCCGGCGGACGCGACGCCTGTGTCGCGGCCATCGCGCGGGCAAGGGTGCGGACGCGCCGCGCGACGGTCCTGAAGTTCGCTGGGCTGGCGTTGTTCATCGGGATGATCATCTTTGTGGCGCAGGACCTCATGCGCAGCGCCGATAAGCAGCGCCGCCTTCAGGATGAGGCCGAGCGATACTCCGTTCCGCTCGAGGCGATCGGCCCCGCGATTCCTGAGGACGGGGCGGCGCCGTGAGCAACACGCCGCGCCGATCGAGCCGGCTCCGCCCGGTGTGGGCGGTCCGCATCCGCAGCAAGATGATCGTGCTGCACACCGCGTTCTCGCTGGCGCTGGCGATTCTGTTGTTGGCCGTACTGCAGGGGCCGATCCGCGAGGTGGTGCAGCGATCGGAGGAGCGAGAGTGTCGCCTGGCGCTCGGTCAGTTCATGCACACGGGGCGGATCCCCACGCCGCAGGTCGAAGGCGTGCGCGTCCGCGCCTGGTCGGACGACAGCCAGCCGCAACTCCCGGATGTGCCGGCGATCCTGGCGGATGTTGCGCCGTACGAGGTGGTGATTTTTCGCACACTCGAAGGGCACGCCGGCGCCGCGATGCGGGACGCCTCGGGGCTTGTGGTGGTCGCCACCGCCGAGTCGCCGGTGGCGCGAGCCGTCATCGGCAAGCTCTATCTGATATTGACGCTCGCGCTGCTGGGCATCTATGGCGTCATCGCGATCATCATGGAGGTCTTCGTCCTCCCGCGGCATGTGTACGCACCGATCGAGCGTGTCCGCCGCGCCGACGCCGCGGTTCAGGAGGGCGTGCGCGACTCCGAACTCATCCCCGAAGACCAGATCCCGGACGACGAACTCGGCGACATCATGCGGTCGCGCAATGCGACGGTTGCCAAACTGCGCCAGCAGGAGGAGGAACTCGAACGCGTCGCGTCCGAGCTCCGGCGCAAGAATCACCTGCTCGAAACCGCCCGGCGCAATCTGGCGGACCAGGATCGGCTTGTCAGTCTGGGGATGATGTCCGCGGGGATTGCGCACGAACTCAACACGCCGCTGGCTGTCCTCAAAGGCACGGTGGAGCAGCTCGCCCAGTGCGAAGAACCCGGGGAACAGAAGACCCGACTCGCGCTCATCCGGCGTGTCATCCTCCGCCTGGAGCGGCTCGGCGAGAGTCTGCTGGACTTCGCCCGCGTCCGCCCGCCCTCGACCGACCTCGTCGGTGTTGCGACACTCATCGACGAGAGTTGGACACTGGTCCGGCTCGACCGCGGCGCCCGTGCGATCGACTTCCAGACCCGGATCCACCCCCAGGCCGCTGTCATCGGTGACGCGGACCGGCTCACCCAAGTCTTCGTCAACCTCATCCGCAACGCGGTCGACGCCATGGAGGGCCGCGGCTCCATCGTTGTTGAGACCGAGCATTCCACGCGCGACGGGCGACCTTGGGTCAGCGTTCTGATCCGCGACTCGGGCCCGGGGATCTCGCCCGATGTCCTGCCGCGTCTCTTCGAACCTTTCGCCTCGACGCGCCTCGACGCCAACGGGACCGGCCTGGGTCTGGCCGTCGCCGAGGGGATCGTCAAGGAGCACGGCGGTGTCATCCTGGCGCGAAACGCGCCTCAGCCCCGCGGCGGCGCGATCTTCGAAGTCATGCTCCCCGGCACCGGTACCGGGACCGAACAATCCGCTACTCTGTCGCCGCATATTGCCAGCAGGTCCGCATTATGACTGCCAAGCCCGGCGCCACGAACTCAACCGAACCCCAGGGCCTCGCGCCGCTATCTGTCGTCGCGCTCGACGACGACGCCGACTTTCGCGAATTCATCACCAGTGCGCTCGAAGAGGACGGCCACCATGTCCGCGCCGTCGCCACCCCCGATGAACTCTACATGGCGATCGGCATGTCGATGCCCGATATCGTGCTGCTGGACATGAAGATGGGGCGCCATTCCGGCGAAGAGGTGCTGGCCGTGCTGCGCCAGCGATGGTCCAAGCTCTGCGTCATCGTCGTGACCGGATATCCCTCGATGGAGACGATGCGACAGACCTTCAAGCGCGATGTGTTCGATTACTTGGCCAAGCCGTTCTCGATCGAGGAGCTCCGCGCCACGCTGCGACAGGCCGCGGCCGCGTTCGATCTTGGTCAGCGTCCTCAGGACCGCCTGCGGGCCGAGCTCGGGCGTCAGATCCGCGTGGCCCGGACGGAACGGGGCTGGACGCTGAAGGATCTCAGCGAGGCCTCGGGTGTCAGCGTCAGCCAGTTGTCCAGCATCGAGCGGGGCGCCCACCTGCCGAGTCTCGAGAGCATGCTCGCCGTCGCTCGCGCCCTGGAGGCGCCGCCCAGCGCCTGGCTCCGGGCGGCGGGCTTCTGATCCCGTCTATACTGTCCCCATGGCCTCGACTCGTCAGGTGGCCAAACTTGTTCAGACGGTCGCGTGCATCAGCTCCGGCGCCATCCTCACTCTTCAGGGCCGCTCGGAGACGACCCGTTCGGGGCTGGAGATCGTCCCCCCGCTGATCAACCTGATCGCGACCACCCTCTTCATCAAGACCGACCAGACAACGCCCGAGGACTTCGTCAGGGCCGAGGCTTTTCTCTGCCGGTTGATCCGGCGCTACGGGACAGCTCGCCAGGCGATCGAAGCCATCTCGACGGGGCACCGCCGCCACGAGCACCTCTCCATCGAACGCGCCCATACATGGTCGCAGGTGCTCTCGGTCACACCCGGCATGATCGAGTCCACCCTCCGGCGTCTCGGCTCCTTTAATCAGACGCTCGCCGCGTGGATCGACGCGCAGGGCCACGAGGTCGATCGGCATCTGGACGCTTATCGCGCGTGGCTTGACGGCCCGCTCACCGGCAATGAGCAGGAGTGGGGGATCTCTGAAACTCCAGCGTCGCTCTCATCCACCACTGCGCCGCGCCCGGACGCGCCAGACGCGACACATCACCAGACCGCCGATAAACCCACGGCAGAAGCGGCTGGCGAGCCCGAAGCCTACGACTATTGCTGGACCCCGCTGCAAAAGCCG
>CAZSLT010000217.1:0-3937 GCA_964607595.1 uncultured Phycisphaeraceae bacterium | reverse complement strand
CCCGGCGCGACGCCCGGCGATCACGCCAGCGAGTGCGGCTGCGTCGATGTGAACTTCGAGGTGACGCGGCACCTGGCCGTCGCCCAGCCGCGTGCGTCATTCGATGAACTCTGCCCCGCCGGCGCGAGCCCGGCGGACGCGTTGCCGGTGTGGGTGATGGACGCCGGGTCGCCCGCCGACCTGTCGGCCCAGGCCCGCCCGCTCCCGCCGCCGCGCCTCGATGCGCCGTTGGGCGCCCGCTCGCAGACGCTGCTGACGCTGCGCACCTGCCTCGTCATTTGATCCCGGACGGGCGCACCCTCGCCGCTCGCGGCCATTGATGCCGCGTCGGTCGGCGTTGCCGTGCGCGCGCTCCCGGCCCATCCCCCCAACCCGCGAACACCGTGCCGACCAGCGAGCATTCCTCTCCGGAGTGTGCCGATGCACCGTCGATCGATCTCGATCATCCATCTGACGCTTGGCGCTGTCCCCGCGCTGTGGCTCGGCGCCTGCGCCGGCGACGGATCGGCGCACTCGGGCCGGCGCATCCTCGATGAACTCGCGGCGTCGGGCGTCGATGTCCGGGGCGACTCCGCCAGCACCGGCGCGCTCACGATGGAAGCGCGCGGCGCGGCGCTGCCGGAGTCCGGCGTCACGCTGGCGGACTTGATCGACGCCGCGGAAGCGACCCATCCCCGTCTCGCGGCGGCGCGGGCGCGGGTCGGCGTCGCGGCGGGACGGGCGTGGCAGGCGTCGCTGTACCCCAACCCGACGATCGGCGTGGGCATCGAAGACATCGGCTTCGACGACGGGCTGGACGGGTCCAAGTCGATTGTGTCGTTCTCACAGCCGGTCGTAGTGGGGGAGCGGCTACGGGCGGCGGTCGATGCCGCGGAAGCCGAGCAGCGCGTGCGGCTGGCGGAGGTGGAGTCCGAGCGTCGGCGGCTGTTCGCGGATGTCGCGACGCTGCACGCGACGCTGCTCTCGATCGCGGCCCAGGAGGCCGCGTTGGGCGCATCGCTGGAGTCGGCGCGGGGGACGCTGGAGATCGCCGTGGCGCGTGTGGAAGCGCGTGCCGCGTCCGAACCCGAGGCGCTGCGCCCGCGGATCGAGATCGCGCAGGTGGAGTCGGAGTTGCTGCATCTGGGGGCGATCCGTCGCGCCGCCGAGTCACGGCTGGGGTTGCTGGTGGGCGTCGAGTCGGTCGAGGCGTCGCGCCTGGCCGGCGCGCTGGACGACCGCCCGGCGCAATTGGACGCCGAGGTGTTGTCGGCGGCGCTGCTCGATGGCCACCCGGAACTCGCGGCGATGGCGCTGGAAGCGGAGGCGGCGCGATCGCGCATCGCGCTGGTCGAGTCGCGTCGGACGCCGGACCTTGAGGTCCGAGTCGGCGCGGGCTACGACGACGCATCGACGCAGGGGGTGGTGGAACTCGGTGTCGGGGCGGAGGTCCCGCTGTGGGACCGGGGCGAGGGCGACCTGCTGGCGGCACGCTTCGATGTGCTGCGGGTCGAGCAGGAGCGGGCGGCGCTCGAACAGACGCTCCAGAGCGAACTCACGCAGTTGCTCGCCGAGTACGACTCGGCGCGGTCGCGACTGGAGTTGCTGCGAACGCGTGTGCTGCCCGACGCGGACCTGGCGTTCGCGCAGATCAGCGAGTCGTACCGCGCCGGGCGGGCCGCGTTCCTGGAACTGCTGGACGCCCAGCGGACGACGCTGGAGGCGCGCCGCTCGGCGGCGTTGCTGGCCGGGGACGCGGCGGCGGCGCGGGCGTCCATCGCGCGGATCGTCGGCGCGCGTGCCCTCGCGGAGGCGTCGGGCGAGAGCGAATTGTCAATCGTTGATCCAGAGAACCATTCACCATCTCATCCGGAGGTATCACCATGAAGACATCGAAGTTTCGGATCGGGCTGCTCATCGCGGCGCTGGCGCCGGCCCTGGCCGTCGGCTGCGGCAAAAAGGAGGGGGGCGAGGCGACGGGGGACCAGACCGCCAGCGCCGAGCGCTGCCCGCACGAACTGAAGACCGAGACCTGCCCGTTCTGCACGCCGTCGTTGGTCGAGAGCGAAGGCTTCTGCGGCGAGCACGGCGTGGCCGAGGCGCTGTGCGCGCAGTGCCGACCCTACCTGAAGGCCGCGTTCCGTGAGAAGGGCGACTGGTGCGACGAGCACAAGGTCCCGCTGACGCAGTGCGTGATCCACACGCCGGAACTGGCGGACAAGATCACCGGCGGCCACGGCGGCGATCACCCCGAGGACGACGGCCACGAGCACTGATCCACGACGAAGGAGCGACATGATGCATTGGATATCAACAACGATGACCGGCGCGGCGCTGCTGATCGGCGCAATGAGCGCCGCGGCGGCGCCGGCCGCGACCCCCACCACCGGCGCCGACCTCCGCTCGACGCGGACCCCGGCGATGACCTGCACGACCTCGAGCACGGAGATTCACCTGGCGTCGCCGACGATCGCGCGTACGGCCGGGCTGGCGTACACACAGGTGACCAGCGCGCCGCTGAGCCGCGTTGTGGAGCGCAACGCCGAGGTGGCCTACAACGCGAACCGGTACGCGCGGCTGTCGTCGCGGGCCCCGGGGATCATCATCGAGGTGCGCAAGGACCTCGGCGACACGGTCGAGAAGGGCGAGGTGATCGCCATCGTCGACTCGATCGAGCTCGGCTCGGCCAAGGCGGACCTGCTCCAGGCGCACGAGCTGCACCGGCTCTGGAAGCTCAACGCCGACCGCGAGGAGGCGCTGCTGACCCGCGGCGCGGGCACCGAGCGCGACCTGCTGGAGTCCCAGACGCGCCTGACCGAGGCGCGGATCGGCGTCTCGCGCGCCGAGCAGCGGCTCCGCAACCTCGGGCTGAGCGCCGAGCAGATCGAGGCGGTTGTCGCCGGTGACGACACCTCGTCGATGCTCGAGGTGACGGCGCCCTTCAACGCGCTGATCGTCGAGCGCACGGCGGTGATCGGCGAGATGACCGGGGCCGCCCAGCCGATCTTCGCGATCGCCGACACCACGGCGATGTGGGCCATGGTCGATCTGAACGAGTCCGACCTCGGCGTCGTGACCAAGGGCGTCGAGCTGCTGCTCTCGATCGACGGCGTCGCGCGCCAGTCGTTCCCCGGCCGGCTGACATGGATCAGCACCGAGCTCGACCACAAGACGCGCACAATCCGTGCCCGCGCCGAGTTCGAGAACCCCGACGGTCTGCTCAAGGCGAACATGTTCGGGCGCGTGAACATCCAGGCGGGCCAGAACCGACAGGCGGTGACGATCCCCAAGGCCGCGGTGCAGTGGGAGGGGTGCTGCAATGTCGCGTTCGTGAAAGTGGACGACGACGCGACGCACTTCATGCCCGTGCGGCTGACGCTCGGCTTCGACGCCGGCGACCGCTACGAGGTGATCGCGGGGCTGACCGGCGGCGAGACGATCGTCACCCGCGGCAGTTTCATCCTCAAGAACGAGCTGCTCAAGGACGCGGTCGGCGCCGGCTGCTGCGAGGTCGGCCACCTCGACGAATGACCCCGGATTGACCCATCACACCGTGCACGGAACGCGCTCATGCTCAACTGGATCATCGGGTGGTCGCTGCGCAACCGCCTGCTCGTCATCCTCGGGGCGATCGGCTTCGTCATCTGGGGCCTGGTCTCGCTGCGCCACCTCCCGATCGACGCCTTCCCCGACACGACGCCCGTGCAGGTCCAGATCAACACCGTCGCGCGGGCGCTCTCGCCGGAGGAGGTCGAGCAGCAGGTCACAATCCCCGTCGAGAGCGAACTGTCCGGCCTGCCGGGGCTGATCGATGTGCGCTCGATCTCCCGTTTCGGGCTCTCGCAGGTGACGGTCACCTTTGAGGACGGCGTGGACATCTATTTCGCGCGCCAGGTCGTCAGCGAGCGCCTCACCGGCGTGGACCTCTCCGACGGCATTGATCGGCCGACGCTCGGCC
>CAZSLT010000216.1:0-3956 GCA_964607595.1 uncultured Phycisphaeraceae bacterium | reverse complement strand
TGCCCGTGGTGCGGTTCTCGTGCACGCCGCCCTTGCGGACGCGGGTCTGCATCTCAAGCTCGATCTCGCCCATCGTCTCCCGCACCGCGTCGCGGAAGGCGGAGCGAATCGACGCGTCGCCCATCGACTCCGCCACGCTCACCGACTTGGGCGCGTGGAAGGTGAAGTCGTAGCCGGGCAGGCGGTTGGCGCGGTTGCGCTGCGTCAGGCGATCGCCGGTGAACGGGTGGTGGTTATGAACCAGCCAGCCGAACACTTCGCCGGTGACCTCCTCGCCGTGGAGACCCAGTCGCTCGGCCCCCTTGCCCAGCCACACCGAGGGCACGCCGCCGTTCTCGGCGTAGTAATCGCCGGGTGAGAGCGAGCGCGCGAAGTAATCACGGGCGGCGTCGGCGTTGCGGCTGGGCGTGATGTTCATCATGCCCGGAACATACGCCGCGTTCGCGTCCCCGCGAACCCCGTCCCCGTGCCTTGAGTGAAAGTGCGACACCATGCGCAGCGCCAGTGAGCGCAGCGCATCGATGATGACTCATGCCTGTGGACAAGTCGGGGTGTTCGGTTTTCGCGGTCAGATCCGACCGACTCTCGACGCGACGGATGATGCCTCGATCTCGGAAGGGTGATTGGGGGGGGGGGGGAGGGGAGTGCCACCCCGCGCCGCGTGCGTCAACTCCTCCCTTCCGGAGGCGGTCGGAGTCCTCCACTTTGTTCCGGCCCCTTGGGTGACTCAGCGTCGCTGGGGCGGCCATTGGCCCGCCATCGGGTTGACGGCGAGCCCTGCCCTCCTGCGGAGGGGGCCAGCCGTCACCCGTTTCAACAACGACAGGAGATCATGCAATGGCAACACCCGAGTCAACCGTCATAACAAAACCCGCTCGCGAGATCGTCGAGATCGAACCGCATCGTCTGGCGTGGGGCGTCTGGGACCACCAGGCCCAGAAGCAGTCCGGCGAAGGCGACATCTGCGGTTCCTACAGCGCCGACCGCATCGGGATGGATCAGCCGATCCGCCGCCCATTCACTTGGCGTGGATCGCGGTGGATCACGACCGGGTTACGGAGGATGGGGGGAATCGGCTGGGATACCGCCAAGGTGTACCGCCTCGTCGATCCGTCTGTGTTCGCGGGTGAGCCCACGACTTACCGCGAGAAGACCCGCGACGCCGAGGCCGCCCGCAACGATCCGCTCGGGTTCTATCACGGCATGGCGGTCGAGTACGGGGGAGCCAAACTCATCCTGTGCGGCCCGCCGGTGCTGCTCACGCCGTCATCGGCCGAGCAACTCGAGCTCTTCGATGCCGACCCATCGATCGCGTAGTTCTCCGATCGGATCGCAAACCTTCAACCCTTCCACAACCACTACAGAAAGGACTACACCATGACGACAGACTCAACTCAAGACAGCGACGAGTACCGCGTGACCCACTGGTTCAAGGCCGGCGAGGTGTTCGTCGGCATCGCCGAACCGGCCAATCGCAAGCACTTTGAGAACGAACACGGACGATTCATGGGCCTGCATTCGGTGCGGTTCGCACTGACCTTCGCCGGGCTCCTGACCGCTCCGGATTTCTACTTCCATTGCCTGGCCGATCTCGCCAAGGCCGTCGGCCTCGCAGAGACCGTGGTTCTCGCCTCGGAGTTCGACCGACGCTGACGCCGCCCGCGATCAGCCGCGTGATTGATGTCGCCGGGCTCATTCGTGATCCCACGCGGTTGTTGAACGATGCATGGTCCTGCCACGGGGCTCGCCGCCGTCAAGCGGCCGTCGCCTTCCGCGGCTGCGCTCGCGCTCGCCTTGTGCAGGCGATCCCCCTTGTCAGGGCGGCCCATCGCTTGACGGCGCCTGCGACCCCGTGGCCCGGGCGGACCATGTTCAACAACCTCTATGAAAGGATCACTTCCATGACAACGACACCGACTGAACCATCCGAGGAGACCGACCGTTCGACACGCACCAGAGTCGCCGAAGAGTTCATCCTGGCCGATATCTTCGTCCGCATGGTCGAACTCAATATCGGCGGCGAGGAGCCCGATTTCCTCACGATCTTCGCCAACTCCTACGACGGTCTCGGAAAGGATTCGGCGTTCACGACCAAGAGACTCGATGCTTTGAGTGTGCTGATCTCGTTCGGGCTCAATATCTCCGATCGGAAGCCCGATCAGCTGGCGAAAGTCCGCACCAACCGGGCGGACGACACCGAGCTCGGCGGCCTCTTCCACCGCAAAGTCGGGCCCGATCCTGCCACGGGCGAACCCGGCTATTCCATCTTCGCGACCTCACGCGAGGGGCTGGATCACCCCGACGCCTTCCGCGTCGCCAACCTCTGGGTCCTCCGCAACGCCCTCTACATCGTCGACATGGTGCAGACGATGCGGATCTCATGCACGATGAGCGAGGCCCGTATCACCAACCGCCGCTTCCAGCGGATGGGGGCACTGTTCATCAACAACCGGCCCGACTTCTAGGGCCGTTCTTCAACACGCAACAAGGAGCAGATCATGTCAACTTCATTCCCCTTCATCAACACCGTTTCGATCCACCACGGCCCGTTCGGTGACGACACCGAGCACGGCGTCACGCGGACACTGCTGGCCGCGTTCAGGGTTGGCCGGGTGGTCATCGGCGTCGTCCGGCATTCGACCGCCGGAGAGGATCAACCGCGTGCCGACCTCACCGCCCGCTTCGCCGAGTCTCTCGATCAACTCGACGCGGCGTCCGACATCGGGTTCCACGCCCTGGACGACCTCAGCGACGCGGCCCGGGCCGCGTCCTGTCTCCTCATCGATACCCCCACCGTTACCGGCGGGGTGAAGGCGGACCTTCGCGAGTTCCAATACTCGCATCTGTCGGTCGAGCCCGTCGAGATACCGGCGGCGATTGCCGGCGGCGAGTAGATCGTTTCCCGCCTACCACCCTCGACTCAGGGGCCGGCACCGCCGGCCCCTTCTTTTTTCGTGTTGAACATCGACGGGACAAAGGCTCTACGCGTCATCGCCGGGCAGATGCACCTCGAAATCCATCGCGTCATGGAGCACGCGGCGGACACGGACCTCTTTGTCATCGAAGGTGTAGAACACGACATGCCGCCCGACGCTGATCGACCGGTACCCGTCGCGGACCGCCCCGCGGTCCCGACCGGAGGCGGGGTCCTTGGCGATGACCGCGATCCCCGCCGCGATCTGATCGAGGTACTTGTCCGCCTGCGCCCCGCCCCAGGTCTCGAAGGTGTAGAGCCAGACCCCGATGAGGTCTTCTTCGGCGGCGTTCTCTTTGACGAGCCGTCTACGCATCGGCGGACGACCCGCCCGCACGCTTCCGAGCCTTCCGCTTGATCGCCTCGAAGTCGAGATCGCCGGCGTCGCCGCTGGCCTCGCCCTCGATGAGTTTCTGGCGGAGGTTCTGGAGCTTCTGCTCGTGCTCTTCGAGCAGCCGGAGCCCCGCCCGGACGACCTCGCTGGCGTTGCCGTACCGACCGGCCGCGACCTGCTGGGCGATGAACGCGTCGAAGCGGTCGCTGAGTGTGATGCTGGTGTTCCTGGCCATAGAGACCTCTCCAATCAGTTCAATACCCAATAATACCATCTATTGGTATAGCGGTCAAGAGAAAGAGTCATCTACCGCAGCCGCGGGGGAAGGGCCGGACCGGGGTGTCGGGCGGAAGGGATGCGGGGGGCGGGGGGGCCATCGATCCACCAGCAGGTCGGCATCGCGGGTTTCGACGCGTCGTTCGGCGACCGATCGTCCGGCTCCCTCAAGGCGTCTCGACCACATCATCCCCCCGCTCTTGCTGCACACCGATGTCTTCAACCTACCGATCAATCCCAGCCCCCTTGTCATCGATCCGTGCCCCAACTTGTGCAACTCAACAATGCCAAGCTGTCAGTGATTCACCTCAATCGGAACCATGATCCCAGCAGTCACTATTCAAGAATTCAGAGTACAGGCACCTGCCCTAC
>CAZSLT010000215.1:2323-3965 GCA_964607595.1 uncultured Phycisphaeraceae bacterium | reverse complement strand
GCGCACATGCAGCACCGCGAGCGTGAGTTTGAGCCCGAGGAGTAGGACGCCCCCCGGCCCGGCCGCCCCCGCCCCCCCCCGCGCGTTTGCGTCGCCGACGACCCCGTGTTCAGATGCGCCCATGCGACGGACGCGCGTAGACGCCTGCATCGCCCTGGGATCCAATGTCGGCGACCGCCGCGCGCACATCGAGAGCGCCATCCGCGCGATCGCCGCGCTCCCCGACTCACGACTCCTCCGCGCCTCGACACCGATCGAGACCGCCCCGCAGGGCGAGCCGGGCCAGCGGACCTACCTCAACGCCGCGGCATTGATCGAAACCCGGCTCCCGCCCCGGGCGCTGCTGGACCTCCTGCTCCAGATCGAGCGCGATCACGGGCGCAACCGTGCCGCCGAACGGCGCTGGGGTCCACGGACGCTCGACCTCGACCTTCTGCTCTACGACGCCCTCGTCCTCGACACCCCCGGCCTCACCCTCCCGCATCCGCGGATGCACGAGCGTGCCTTCGTCCTGGCGCCGCTGCATCAGATCGCGCCGTGGGCGCGGCACCCGGTATTCGGGCTGAATGTCACACAGCTCCTGGGCGCCGTGGGCGCATGAAAAAGGCCCCGAGCGGGGGGCCTTGGGTCTCAATCGGTCGGTCCCGACTCACTCCACATCGAGGTTGCGCAGGTAGTCGTTCAGCGCCTGCCGCGCCCGGTCGAGCTCGCCTGACGCCTCGTCGCGCTGCGTCAGGATCTGCTCGAGCTCGTCCTCCTGCTGCGTCAACTTGGTCATGTAGCGCTCGTAAAGATCCGAGTTGCGGTCGATCCGCGACAGGTTCTCCCGCACGCGGCTCTGATCCCGGCCGATCTCGTCACGCTCGCGGTCCAGATCGGTGATCCGGCGCTCCAGCGCGTTGATGTCGGACTGCATCCTCGCGGCTTTCGAGATGGCGTCCACCACCGCCTGCGACGCCTTGCCCTGGCGCGAGTACGCCATGATCGTTTCGAGATCGTACGAAGTGATCGCCAGTTGCTGCGACGACACGATCTCCTCGATCACCTTCATCGAGTTCTCGCCGCCCGCGGGCAGCGGCAGCTCGAAGCGGTACATGTTCTCGAGTTCCTCGGTGGGCTTGGCGGGCGAGACCAGGTCCCACCCCGGCATGCGCGCGTGCTCGACGAGCAGTGTGCGGACCGCCCGATCGTCCTTGTTCTCGAACAAATACTCGATCGATCGGCGCTGCTTGATCTGCTGGTCGATCAGACCGTCCACGATCCGAAGCCGCACAAGATTGCTGTCCCATTCCGGCTTGGTCTGCGCCTGGACATCCAGGTCCACCGCGTAGCCCATCAGCCGCGTCTGGTTCCGCGAGGTGTGCGGGATCTGCGCATCGCCCGCGTAGGTGCCGGCGTCGTACACCGCGATCGGGCCCGGCATCAGGTGCAGGTCCGAGTCGTTGGTGATCTGAATGCCCCGCATCGGGTTCGCGGCGTTGTCCCCGGCGTTGTAGATCGACACGCGACGGCCCTGGATGTCGGCGCTCAGGATCGGCAGCATCGCCGACCGCTGCCGCTCGAGCGTCACCGGTGAGTCCACGGTGTACAGGAACTGCCCGCCGACCTGCTCGGCCGAGGCGTCGGCCTGGCCAAGCGCGTC
>CAZSLT010000215.1:0-2223 GCA_964607595.1 uncultured Phycisphaeraceae bacterium | reverse complement strand
CGCCCCGCGTCGTACACGCGCGACACCACATTCGCCAGCACCGGCACCGGCACGCTCGGGCGCTGCATGAAGATCGGTTCGTACAGGTCCATCGTGAAACTCACCGGCCGACCCGAGGCCAGCGACAGCCGCACATCGCTCCAGTCCGCGTCCGTGGTGTTCTCCACGATCGCCCAGCCCTGGATCCGCGGCTTGGAGTCCGGCGCATCGCTCTCGGGCAGCACGAGCCGGTAACTCGTCTTCCACACCGGCATTTCGTGGACATACGACACCACCACGCCCCGGTCGCCCGCGTTCCCGTTGGCGAGGAACTGCAGATCGACGGTCTTGAGCCGCTCGGCCCGCTGCTCGGCCAGCGCGCCCAGCGCAAGGTTCAGTTCCTCGGCCAGACTCTCGTCGAGCAGCTCGAAGCTGTTGATGCGGGCGATGCTCACCGAGCGGATGCCGCGGTCGGTCACGAGGTTCACATGCAGCTGTGTGAGCACGGCCCCGTTGTCGCCGGCGTTCTCGACAACCTGCCGGTTCTCGAGCGCCAGGATCGTCCCCTCGATCACGCCGTCGCTGGTGGTCAGGCGGAGCCGGGCGCCGCGCAGCTGTTGGAAGAGTTCGCCGATGCTGTTGGCCTTGGTGATGTCCACGCCGAACGACGCCAGCCGGCGCTCCAGCGGCTCCTTCGATCCGTAGCTCACCGTGCCGATCTTGCCGCCGCCCCGATCGATCAGCGTCATCGACTTCAGGATGTCGTTGATGTCATCGGTTTCGAAGCGCAGGCGGATCGTCGCGTCGCCGCTGACCGTCCCGGCGTGCTCGAAGTACCCCACGCCCGATCGGTACAGCGTGATCCGGCGGATGGGCAGATCAATCCCCTCATCGGCGCGGGCCAGCGACGCTGGCGTCATCGCGAGCGTCGTGCCGGTGATCAGTGCGAGTGCAACAGTGGTGCGCATCAACATGGTCATTCCCCTCGGGAAGTGAATGGTTCAGGTTCCGTCCGGCGGCCGGTCGGCGGCGCGCCGGTACTATTCTCCATCGGCGGCTGTGCCTCCGCACCGGTCAAATGGCCGGCCGGGCCGAGCCGTCCACAACTTCCGGGATCGGAGCCCGTCTCACATGCCCTCCAACGGCCACCTCAACAGCGCCACCCGCCCCCCCCCCCCCCCCACCACGGGCGGCATACCCGCACAAAACCCCTCCATCAACCGGCGGAAACCGTTCTCGGTCGGCGATCCCGCGGCCCTCATCGAAATCCCCGGCCAGGGGGCCACCCTCATCATCCGCGATATCGAGGCCGACCGCGCCCGCAAAAAAGCCCGCGCCGACCGCGTCACCGTGCCCGCCGATTTCACCCCCTCCTCCGGGCTCTCGGGCGACCGCGAGACGGCCACCGCGCAGGCCGCGGCCGAATGCCTCAGGCGCGCCGGCGTCGCCGAGGTGGTCACCGACCGCACGCTGCCGATGCTCTTTGCGCATGTCATCGGCGCGGCCGGGATCCGCGTCGTCTGCGACCCCGACATGGGCGTGACCGATCGCCGCTCGAAGGATGCGCAGGAGATCGAGTTCCTCCGCGCCGCCCAGCGCACGACCGAGCAGGCCGTCGAGCGCGCCTGCCGCATGATCGCCCGCGCTACCCCCGACAAATCCGGCGCGCTCATGCTCGACGGGGCCCCGCTCACGAGCGAGCGCGTCCGCTCCGACATCGATGTCTGGCTCCTGCAGCGCGAATACGACAACGCCAACATGATTGTATCAGGCGGCCCCGCCGGATCGGATTGCCATGACCGTGGTTCGGGCCAGTTGTTCACCGGCCAGCCCGTCATCATCGATGTCTTCCCGCGCGACAAGAAGACTTATTACTACGGCGATTGCACGCGCACGGTCGTGAACGGCGCGGTCCCCGATGAACTGGCGCGCATGCACAGAACGGTCGTCGAGGCGAAGAAAGCCGCAATCGGTGCCACTCGCGCGGGTGCGACGGGCGCGGAAGTCCACGCCGCCACGAAGCGCGTGATCACGGGCGGTGGGGGGGGCGGGTACAAGATGGGTCTGCCGCCGGCCGGCGCGCCCGACTCGTTCTGCTCGATGGCGCACGGCACCGGGCACGGCGTCGGGCTCGATGTCCATGAACCGCCGCTGCTCGACGACAAGGGGCCGGAGCTGGTGGTGGGGGACTGCCTGACCATCGAACCGGGGCTGTACTGCCGCGCCATCGGCGGCGTCCGGGTC
>CAZSLT010000214.1:0-4036 GCA_964607595.1 uncultured Phycisphaeraceae bacterium | reverse complement strand
ACGGCAAGACGACCACCGTCCGCATGATCGACGCGCTGCTCGGCTCGCGGCTCCGCGGGCGGGCGAGCATCAAGAGCTTCAACAACGCCATCGGCGTGCCGCTGACCGTGCTGAGCGCCGCACCGGAGGATGCGTACCTCGTCGCCGAGGCGGGGATGAACGCCCCCGGCGAGATGGAGCCGCTGTCGCGCGTGCTGCGCCCGGACATCGCGGTGATCTCCAGCATCGGGCGCGCGCACATCGGGGCGTTCGCAGACGGGTTGACCGGCATCGCGCGCGAGAAGAGCGCCCTGCTTTCGCACCTCCGCCCCCACGGTTTCGCCGTCGCCACCGCCGACAGCCCCGAACTGCGTGAGGTGCTGAAGAACGACCGGCGCATCGTGTGGGTCGGTGCCGCGGGAGAGGGCGACCGGCGCGTCGTCGGGATCGAGCACACCAGTGGTGGCGTCTCGTTCCGCCTCGGCGGCGAGCGATTCGAGATCAACGCGCCCGGCGCGCACAACGCCCTCAACGCGGCCATCGCGATCACCGTCGCCCGGCGCATGGGGCTCACCAGCGGCGACATCCGCGCCGGCGTGGCCCGGTTCGAGCCCGCGCCGATGCGGCTGCAGCGCACCGAGGTCGCCGGGCTGACGATTGTTAACGACGCTTACAACGCCAACCCCGAGTCGGTGATTGCGGCGCTGGAGTCCTTCGGCGCGATGCCCGCCGCGAAGCGGATCGTCGTGCTGGGCGAGATGCTCGAGATGGGTGCTGTGTCGGAGACCGTCCACCGCGAGATCGGCCGGCGGCTGCGTGCGATGCCGGGCATCGACCTGCTCGTGACGGTCGGGCCGGGGGCGCGGTGCGTCGGTGAGGAGTGCCGCGGCGTGACCCATGTCCACGAAGACACTCTCGACGACCCCGGCGCGTGCGCACGGGTGGCGTCGATGTTGATGGAGATTGGCGGCGCGGGGGGGGCGGTGCTGCTCAAGGGTTCGCGGGGTGTCGGGCTGGAGCGGATCGTCGCGTCGCTGCGAGACGGCGCGGGCATGATCGGCGCATCACCGCGCTGACCGGGAGGCGAACGAGAGCGGATGCTGTACCACTTGTGGCTCACCATGCAGGACTGGCTCGAAGCCCGCGGCCTGGCGTCGTACTTCATGGTGCTCGAACAGGAGCTCTTCCGCACGATCGCCTCGGGGCTGCTCGCCTTTACGCTGGTGCTGGTCTTCGGGAAGCGAATCGTCCGGTGGCTGGCGTCCAAGAAGATCGGCGACGCCGCGAGGTTCGATGTCAAGGCGCTCGACGAAGCGCTCAAGAGCAAGCAGAACACGCCCACGATGGGCGGGCTGATGATCGCCGGTGCGATGGTGGTCTCGACGCTGCTGCTGGCAGACCTGAGCATCCGGTATGTACAGATCGCGCTGGTGGTGATCGTGTCGTTCGCGGGGCTGGGCGCGGTGGACGACTGGCTGAAACTCACCGGCGCTTCGCGCGGGAGCAAGTCGCGCCAGGGGCTGATGGCGTGGGAGAAGCTCGTTTTTCAGATGGGCATCGCGTTCCTCGTCGGCGTCTTTGCGCACCGCGCGGGCATGAACCCCGATGGGAGCGAGAGTTTGGCGCACGCGATCAACCTGCCATTTCAGAAAACCTACGAGAGCATCCAGGGCGCGGTGTCGCCGGGGATCCTCTACCTCGGCGTCGGCGCGTACGCCGTCGTGATGATCCTGGCGCTGACCGGCATGAGCAACGCCGTGAACATCACCGACGGCATGGACGGGCTCGCCTCGGGCATCACTGTCGTCATCGCCGTCGCCATGACCGCCCTCTGCCTCGTCGCCGGGTCGGATGTGTCGGCGCACCAGATGCTCGTGCCGTATGTCGCGGCGTCGGAGGAACTGGCGGTCGTCGGGGCCGCGCTCGCCGGGGCGTGCATGGGATTCCTGTGGTGGAACTGCTCGCCGGCGACCGTCTTCATGGGCGACACCGGCTCGCTCTGCCTTGGCGCGACGCTGGGCTACATGGCCGTGGTCATCCGCCAGGAGTTCGTGTTCCTGGTGATGTGCGGCGTCTTCCTGGCCGAGATCGGCAGCGTCGTCCTGCAGGTCGGCTACTACAAGTACACCAAGGGCAAGCGCATCTTCCGCTGCGCGCCGTACCACTGGCACCTGCACATGGGCGGCTGGACCGAGCAGAAGATCGTCGCCCGGCTGTGGATCGTGACCGTCGTCCTCGTCGGCATCGGCCTGGCGACGCTGAAACTGCGCTGAGCGGATCCTTCCCCTCATCCCCCCCGACGAGGCCCGGCAAAGCACTCCCCCCCGTGGTTCGGAGAGAAGTGCGACCGGTGGGTGCGCTGGGTTCGTTGCGGGCGTTGGCCTGACGGTTGCCAGTCGCGTGGCGAACAGATGGTCACGCGTTGATCGGCGGATGGTGTTTCAGGCGCCCGACAAGTCGAACTCGCACTCCTCCGGTCACTCTGCCCGCCGCGAACAATCGGACACACGCGGCGAGCATGGATACTCTCCGTCCCGATCATGAACGACGAATGAAACGCCGGTGAATTCGCGGCCGGAGCGCGAACCTTTTTCTCGCTCGACCCGACACTCCGACGGTTGACCCGTTGTGGATGAGCGGCGTGCGGCCCGGGGATGGATGGGATGGGGACGGTTCCGACCGGGCGCCGATCGGCCGTACAATCCCCCCCACCGCACCCCCACTCGGTTTTCCGCACGGAGGCACTGTTCCCCATGTTCGATCGACTGTCTGAAGGATTCTCCAGCGCGTTCCGCAAGTTGTCGGGGCGGGGCAAGATCTCGGAGTCCAATGTCCGCGAGGCGATGGACGAGGTCCGCGACGCCCTGCTGGACGCGGATGTCAGCTACGACATCGTCAACGAGTTCTGCGACAGCGTCGTCGAGCAGGCGGTGGGGCGCGAGGTCACCAAGTCGCTCTCGCCGGCGCAGGAAATGGTCGGCATCGTCCACAAGACGCTCGTGGACCTCATGTCGGGGGGGACGGGTGGGGCGGGGGGGACCGAGCCGGGTGTGCCGCGAGTCTCGCCGGGGCCGACCGTGGTGATGATGTGCGGCCTTCAGGGGTCGGGCAAGACCACGACCTGCGGCAAGCTCGCGGCGTACCTCAAGAAGCGCGGGCGCAGCGTCATGCTCGCCGCGGCGGACCTCCAGCGTCCCGCGGCCGTTGATCAGCTCCGCACCGTCGCCGAGCAGGTCGAGAACGACATGCCCGGCGGGGCCCAAGTCCACTTCTACGCCGAGCCGGACAAGGTCGCGGCGTACGGCAAGGCCGTGGGCGCGGCGATCACCGTCTGCCAGAACGCCTACAAGGCCGCCAAGGCCAAGGGCGTGGACACGCTCATCCTCGACACCGCCGGCCGGCTGCACATCAACGACGACCTGATGGGCGAACTGCGCGCCGTGAACAAGGCGCTGTCGCCGCACCACATCCTGCTCGTCGTGGACGCGATGACCGGCCAGGACGCGGTCAACTCCGCCAAGGCGTTCCACGAGCGACTGGAAGTCGACGGCGTGATCCTGACCAAGCTCGACTCCGACACGCGCGGCGGGGCGGCGATCAGCGTCAAGAGCGTCACCGGGGCGCCCGTCCGCTTCATCGGCGTCGGCGAGAAGATGGATGCGCTCGAGGTCTTCAACCCGCACCGGATGGCGGGACGGATCCTGGGCATGGGCGACGTCGTCTCGCTGGTCGAGAAGGCGCAGCAGGAGGTGAGCGAGGAGGAAGCCAAGGCGCTCGAGGCCAAGATGGCCAAGGGCGAGATGACGATGGAGGACTTCCTCAAGCAGATCCGGTCGCTGCGCCGCATGGGGCCCATGAAGCAGGTGATGGGGCTGCTGCCCGGCGTGGGGTCGATGCTCAAGGACGTGGACATCGACGAGAAGCAGCTCGACCGGACCGAGGCGATCGTGCAGTCGATGACGCCCGAGGAGCGCAAGGCGCCGAAGGTGATCAACACGTCGCGCCGACGCCGGATCGCGCAGGGCTCGGGCGCGAAGGTGGACCAGGTGGCGCAGCT
>CAZSLT010000213.1:0-4038 GCA_964607595.1 uncultured Phycisphaeraceae bacterium | reverse complement strand
CCCGCAATCGCGCCGACCTGAGCCGACATCTTCCTGCAACACCACAAGGAGGTCCGCGATGCAACCACTCCGGGGAGTTCTCGCCGCTATCGCCCTCATCGCATCCGCCGGCGCGAGCCACGCGCAGGCCGCCGTCCGCTACCGCATCACCATGCTCGCCCCCATCGACGGCATCCAGAGCCAGCCGATCGCGATCAACAACCACGGCCTCGTCGTCGGGCACGCCGCCGATGAGTCCGTCGGCTCCTACCCCGTCGCCGTCCTCTGGGACGACCGCGGCAACCCCACCTACCTCACCGGAGAGGGCAACAGCGGCGCGTTCGTCACAGCCGTCAACGACGACGGTCTCATCGCCGGCGCCTCAGACTCCTTCGCCGGAACGGTCAACTCGCACGGCGGATTCATCGCCCCAGACGGTTTCACGCCCAATCCCATCGGCGACCGCGTCGGGCCCAGCGACATGGACTCCGCCGGCCGGCTCGCCTGCACCATCATCGACGAGGCCTTCATCGACCGCGTCGCCGGCGTCTGGCACAACGGCGTCACCACGATCCTCGGCTCGCTCGACCCCGCCCAGCAGAGCTTCGCCCACGCGATGAACGACGCCGGCATCGTCGTCGGGATCTCCGACACCGCCCAGGGCCCGATCTACGCAACGAAGTGGGACAGCGGCCGCGTCATCAATCTCGGCGGCATCCCGACCGCCGACCCCGCGTGGTTCTGGATCAGCACCGCCAACGACATCAACGAGAACGGGCTCATCGTCGGCGAGGCCTATGTCAACTCATTCACCACGCAGGCCGCGCAGTGGCCTGACGCCGCGCCGGGTCCAC
This sequence comes from uncultured Phycisphaeraceae bacterium, assembly GCA_964607595.1. Taxonomy (GTDB): domain Bacteria; phylum Planctomycetota; class Phycisphaerae; order Phycisphaerales; family UBA1924; genus JACKHC01. Next base: position 3,205 of record CAZSLT010000213.1, on the reverse strand, counting down.
AACTCCTCGAATTGCCCGAGGGCTTCAGCCGCTCGCAGGCCGAGGCCGTCAACGATCGCGGCCACATCGTCGGCTGGGCCCAGCAGCAACTCCAGACCACGCGCGCCGTCCTCTGGCGCCACGGCCGCATGACCGACCTGAACACCCTTATCGACCCGGACTCGGGCTGGCGCCTCCAGAACGCCGTCGACATCAACAACCGCGGCCAGATCATCGGCTTCGGCGAGTTCGACGACCTCTGGGTCGGCTTCCGCCTCGACCCCCTCTGCGACGCCGACCTCGACGCCAGCGGCACGGTCGATGTCGATGACCTCAACGAAGTCCTCGCTCATTGGTCGCTCGCCGGACAAGCCATCTATACGAATGGCGACGCCGACGGCGACCGTGATTGCGATGTGGACGACCTCAACGCCGTCCTCGCCTCCTGGGGCTGCGCCGACCGCTGACCCCCGCCGCGCGCCCGCGCCGGTGCGCCGCCGCCCACGCGTGTAGTCTGTCGACCTCATGGCACGGCGACTGATCGGCGCAAGAGGGTCCGAGCGTGCGGCGAGTTCGCCCGCGCGGGCCCTCATCGCGATGCTCATGCTCGTCCCCGTCCTCGTCGATGTCGGCTGGCACGACCACCCCTTCCGCCTCGAACGCAACGCCACCCACGCCACGCTCGCCACCCTCTGGGCGATCTACGCCGCCTTCCTCGGCTGGCAGGTCCTCGCCATCAAGCGTCGCGGCAGCGGCTGGCGCGCTTTCCTCAAGATCACCCGCCCCGAACAGGCCGTCGTCGTCGCCGGCGCGGTGCTGGCATGGTCCATGCCCGCCCTCAGCATCGCCGCCGTCGCCCTCGTGGTCATCGCGCTCATGCGCTTCTACCTCCGCCTCGTCGAGCGCGATATCGCCCCCAGTCTCGTTTTCATCGGTTCCTTCATCGCGCTCCTCCTTGTTGGCAGCGCCCTTCTCCTTCTCCCGGCCGCCACGCCGCACGACCAGCCCATCCGTGCCGTCGACGCCGCGTTCACCATCACCAGCGCCATCAGCCAGACCGGCCTCGTCGTCCGCGACACCGGCTCCGGGTTCACCCGCTTCGGCCAGGTCGTCATCCTGATCTGCATGCAGGTCGGCGCGCTCGGCGTCCTCGTCTTCGGCGCCCTCATCGCCTCGTTCATCGGCTCCGGCTTCGGCCTCCGAGCCACCCAGACCATGTCCGATGGCACCGAGCAGGGATGGACCGGCCAGCTCTCCCTTCAGAAACTCGTCTCCTTCATCATCATCGTGACGCACGGCTTCGAGCTCGTCGGCGCCGTCATCATCTACTTTGCATGGCCCGGCGCCGAAGAGGTCTGGCCCGGCCGACCGCACGACTTCGACACCCGCCTCGACCGCGCCTACCACAGCGTCTTCTTCGCCGTCTCCGCGTTCACGAACTCCGGATTCGTCACCACCACCGACTCCTTCGAGAGTCTCCGCACCCACTGGCTCCCACACACCGTCATCATCCCCCTCATCGTCCTGGGCAGCATCGGCTTCCCCGTGCTCGCCAACCTCTGGGATGTCGCCGTCTCCCGCCTCAAGGGCGTCCGCGTCCGCAACGGCGCGCTCATCCGCCTCACCCTCAACACCAAGGTCGTCCTCACCACCGCCCTCATCCTCTATGTCCTCGGCTTCGGCCTCATCTTCCTCTCCGAGGTCGCACAGGCCCATGTCGAGTGGCGCGTCGCGCTCCTCGACGCACACTTCATGAACCTCAACCGCACCAGCGGCTTCGACACCGTCCAGCCCGCGGCCATGGGGCTCCTCTCCCGCCTCACGCTCATCGCGCTCATGTTCGTCGGCGGCTCGCCCGGCTCCGTCGCCGGCGGCATCAAGCTCATGGTCTTCGCCGTCCTCGCCCTCACCGTCTGGAGCACCATCCGCGGGCGCGACCAGACCACCGTCTTCGGGCGCACCATCCCCGACGCCCTCGTCCGCAAGTGCTCCACCCTCATCGTCCTCTCGCTCGCCACCGTCATGACCGTCACCGGCGTGCTCGCCTTCACCGACTCCGCCCTGGGCACCCGCTCGCTCGAGCCCCTGCTCTTCGAGGCCACCAGCGCCTTCGGCACCACCGGGCTCAGCACCGGCGTCACCTCCAGTCTCAGCGACCCCGGACGCGTCGCCATCATGGCCGCGATGTTCATCGGGCGCGTCGGCCCGCTGGCCGTCATGGCCGGGCTCGTCTCCGTCGCCCGCGCCCGGCGCGTCCGCCACTACTACCCCGCCGAGGAAGTCGTCGTCTACTAAGCCGCGGGCGCCGTGGGCAACACGGTGTGTCGCCCGGGCCGGCCGCGTACCGGCCGCCCCGCCCCCGATCGTGTAGTTTGGTGACCGCATGGAACGCTTCGCCGTCATCGGCCTCGGTCGCTTCGGCTCACGCCTGGCCACGCATCTCGCGGCATCCGGCGCCGAGGTCATCGCCATCGACCGCGACCGCGCCATCGTCGAGGAACTCCGCGACCAGGTCACCCTCGCCATCGCCCTCGACGCCACCGACGAACAGGCCCTCCGCGTCCAGGGCATCGATCAGGTGGACACCGCCATCGTCGGCATCGGCCACAACTTCGAAGCCAACGCCCTGGCCACCGTCCTGCTCAAGTCCATGCGCGTCAAACGCGTCATCTCCCGCGCCGGCAACCGCATGCAGGCCCGCATCCTCAGCCGCATCGGCGCCGACGCCGTCGTCAGCCCGGAGGATGAGTCCGCCGACCGCTGGTCCCACCGCCTGCTGGCGCCGTTCCTCATCGACCATGTGGAACTGGGAGAGGGCTACGCGCTGGTCCAGATGGCCGCGCCCCGCGGCTGGCACGGCAAGACCCTGGCCGAGCTCGATCTCCGCCGCAAATACAATGTCACCATCGTCGCCATCAAGCGCAAGGTCGAGTCCGCCACCGCCACCGGCGCCGACTCCTACGAAGAGCGCGTCGTCGATGTCCCCCAGCCCAAGAGCCGCCTCGGCGCCGACGACACGCTCATCGTCGCCGGCTTCGACGCCGACCTCGAGAAGCTGCCGCGGTAATAGATTCGAACCACGACTCAACGGCCCGACGAGATACGCAGTCAGACGCGCGAGCACGAAGCGCAAGCGAGTGCCCCGCTCTCTGAGCCATTTCACCACAGAGGCACAGAGGTCACAGAGTTCGAGACAGTGAATTGACGCCGGCCGCGGCCTCTGCCC
>CAZSLT010000212.1:0-4042 GCA_964607595.1 uncultured Phycisphaeraceae bacterium | reverse complement strand
GACAAGGGCCATGTCCCCGAGGAGGAGTACTACATCCCCTTCGGCCAGGCCCACCACATGCGCGAGGGCTCGGACTGCACGCTCATCTCGTGGGGCCGGCCCGTCCACTTCTGCGCCGAGGCCGCCGAGGAATTGTCGAGCGACGGCATCGAATGCGATCTCTTCGACATGCGCACCGTCCGCCCGCTCGACATCGACTCGGTGATCAAGTCCCTCAAGAGGACCAACCGCATCGTGATCGTGGATCAGTCCTGGCCCTTCGGCGGCGTGTCGTCCGAGGTCATGGCTCAGATCTGCGAGAAGGGTTTCGACTGGCTCGACCACCCGCCGGTGCGCGTCAACACGGAAGATGTCCCGACGCCCTACTCCAAGGTGCTCGAGCAGGCGTATCTGCCGAATAAGTCGAAGATTGTCGCCGCGGTGCGAAAGGTTGTGGGGTGATGATCGCTTCGGCGACCTCCATCCCGTCAGCAGTCCTTGCCGAGCGCCGGCGCACTGCTGAGGTGCTCAGGCATTTCGCATCGGCACGCACGACGCAGTTCGAGTTTGAGTATTCTCTGTCGAAGACTCCTTCGTGCGGCTTTTACGACCCCGTCCTTGATCGGGTCCAACAGTTCGCATGGTTGCTGTACGACGATTTCAAGAAGCACAAGCTCGAAGGTACGCACAAACTCTCAAGACAGGAACGCCGGGCGATCGCGCGGTGGATTCTGTTCCTGCGATCGGGTTATGAGTCCATTGAAGGGCGACCCGAAGTTCGCGAAGAGGGCACCGTATCGGAGTGCGCGCTGTACTTGTGCTTGATTTCGGCGCCGGTGTGGGCGCCGATTGCGATCGCTGGGATTCTGTGGGGTGTATACGGAGCACTCATCGCAGCGGGAGTCGGGTTCGCTTTTCTGTTCGGCTTAGGAGTCTTCCTTCGGGTGGACGACCAGATCTTTGCTTGCGATCAGGCGTTTCAGACCGAAGAAGTCTCCGTGTGGCCGTTCCGATCTCGTGATGAGTTCCTCTCCGCTGTCGCTCGTCCCACTTTCCTTGCCGGACTCGATTGATTTGGCCCTTTGCTCTTTGGAGATTTCCCCATGCCCGTCGAAGTGACGATGCCGCGACTGTCCGACACCATGGAGCAGGGCACCATCGTGTCGTGGAATGTCAAGGAAGGCGACAAGGTCTCCGGCGGCGATGTCCTGGGCGACATCGAGACCGACAAGGCCACCATGGAGCTCCAGAACTTCGACGAGGGCACGGTCGCGGCCATCCTGCTGCCCCAGGGCCAGACCGTGAATGTCGGTCAGACCATCCTCGTGCTCGCCCAGCCCGGCGAGGACGCCGCCGCGATCAAGGCGAAGTACGCGGGTGGGGGGAGCGGGGGGGGCGGCGCGGCAACCGCCTCTTCCAAGCCCACCGCGAAAATGGAAGCCGCGTCCGGTGCGGGTGTCACGGAAGCCAAGCCGGCCGCGTCGTCTTCGACCGCCGTCGCCGACCCACCCTCCAAGACATCCAACGGAGCCCACGCCGCGCCGAACGGCAACGGCGCGGGGCACGGCGGCAGGGTCTTCGCTTCGCCCCTCGCCAGGAAAATCGCCGACGAGAAGGGCATCGATCTGGCGACCATCGAGGGCTCCGGCCCTTCGGGCCGCATCGTCAGGAAGGATGTGGAACACGCCAAGCCCGGCGGAGCATCGGTGAAACAGAGCGCTCCGGCGCCGTTGGCGATGGCCGCCAGTGTCAAACTGGAGTCACGCAATGTCCCGCTGAACAACATGCGGGCGACGATCGCCAAGCGGCTTGTCGAGTCCAAGACCACCATCCCGCACTATCAGGTCACCGTCGCCGCGGCCATGGACGCGCTCCTCGACCTCCGCGAGCAACTCAACACCCAGCTCAAGTCTCAGGGCGTCAAGCTCAGCGTCAATGACTTCATCGTCCGCGCCTGTGCGCTCGCGATGCACCAGCACCCGTTCATCAACGCCTCATGGGGCAAGGACGGCCGCTCGGTCGACCTGCACGGCCAGATCAATGTCGGCGTGGCCGTGGCGCTCTCCGGCGAGCAAGGCGGGGGGCTTGTGGTCGCGACGCTCCGCAACGCCGACCAGATGGGCCTCCGCATGATCTCCGCCGAGACCAAGCGCCTCGCCGAGAAGGCCCGCTCCAAGGGGCTGACTCTCGACGAGATGGACGGCTCAACATTCACGATCTCCAACCTCGGCATGTTCGGCGTCGAGCACTTCACCGCGATCATCAACCCGCCCAACAGCGCGATTCTCGCCGTCGGCGCGGCCGTCAAGCAGCCCGTCGTCATGACCGACGAAGACGGCGAGGACTTCATCGCCGTCGGCCACCGCATGCAGATGACCATGTCTTCCGATCACCGCGTGATCGACGGCGCCATGGCCGCGGCCTACCTCGCCACCGTCCGCGAATACCTTGAAGCCCCCGCGACTTTATTGGTGTGAGTTTCGTCGACTTCGGGCGGGTCTGCTCCCTCCCCCGCCGCCGCCGGGGGAGGTGTCACGACAGGAGTCGTGACGGAGGGGGTCGTTGGGTCACCCCGTCATCAAGAACAGCGCCGCGAGATAACCCCCGTACGACGCCAGGAGCAGCACGCCCTCGGCGCGGCTCAGGCGTGAGGCGCTCATCATCAGCGGCAGCAGCAGCACGCTCAGCCCCAGCATCACCGGGCCGTCCAGCACGAACACCTGATCCGCGACCGTCTGTGGCCGCACGATGCAGGTGATGCCGAGAATCCCGAAGATGTTGAAGATGTTCGACCCCAGCACATTGCCGACCGCGATGTCCGGCTGACGGCGGAACGCCGCGACCGCCGAGGTCGCCAGTTCGGGCATCGATGTCCCCGCGGCCACGATCGTCAGCCCGATGACCAGTTCGCTGACCCCCGCGCCGCGGGCGATGGTGGAGGCCGAGTCCACCAGCACGCGAGCCCCGAAGATGAGCAGCCCCAGCCCCCCGGCGAGGAACACCAGACTCCAGATCATCGGCGTCGGCTTCTTGGTCGGCTGGATGCCGATCTCGGTCTCGAGTTCGGCGAGCAGGTCCTTCTGCGCATCACGCTTGCCGGCCGCGTACGCAAAGTACAGGTAGACCACCAGCGCCGCGACGAACACAGCGCCCAAGATGCGCCCGATCTCGCCGCCGGTCAGCAGCGCCGCGAACGGCAGAGCGCCCGCGGCGATCACGATCAACCCCTCACGCCGGACGGCCGCGACCTTGATCGGGATCGGGCAGACGATCGCCGCGATCCCGAGGATCACCGCGACATTGAAGATGTTGGAGCCGATGACATTGCCGACCGCGATGTCGCCCTGTCCACGGAGCGCCGCCGCGAGCGACGCGGCCAGCTCCGGCGTCGATGTCCCGAAACCGACGATCGTCAGCCCGATGAAGAAACTCGACAGCCCGAGCCGGCGAGCGATCTCGACCGACCCGCGTACCAGCAACTCGGCCCCGAGCGTCAGCAGCACGAGCGAGACAACCAGCAGGATGTATGTCATGGACCGTCGGCCCTTGTGATGAGTGTGCGGTCGGCGAGCGGGTGTCAGCCCGACTTCGCCTCGGCCTCCGCCTGTTCCTTGCGGCGGCGCTTGAGTTCGGCGTCGATGAACCCGTCGAGATCACCATCCAGCACGACCTGCGGCGTGCCGACCTCGTACCCGGTGCGGTGGTCCTTCACCCGGTTGTCGTAGATGACATACGAGCGGATTTGCGTGCCCCAGCCGCGATCGACCTTGCCGCCCGAAGCCGCGGAAATCTCCGCCGCCCGGCGTTGCTCCTCGAGTTCCTCGAGCTTCGCCTGGAGGATGGACATCGCCTGGCGCTTGTTCTGGCCCTGATCGCGGTGGGAGGACGAGACGATCATGATGCCCGTAGGGATGTGGACGAGACGGATCGCCGAGGCGACCTTGTTCACATTCTGCCCGCCGGGGCCGGACGACCGCGCAAAGGCGGTGATCTCGAGATCATTCTCGTTGATCTCGACGGACGAGTCCTCGAAGACGGGCGTGACATCAACCGTCGCGAAGGA
>CAZSLT010000211.1:0-4061 GCA_964607595.1 uncultured Phycisphaeraceae bacterium | reverse complement strand
GTGGATGTCGATCAGGACCCCATCGTCTTCGACTGGGCCAACGCCTCGGGCGCCACCTCGTACGAGATCGATGTCGACAACAACTCCAACTTCTCCAGCCCCGAGATCGCCCTCACCGGCCTGGCGACCAGCGACGCCTCCGTCCCCGGTTCGCCGCTCATGGACGGCGTCACCTACTTCTGGCGCGTCCGCGCCGTCAACGGCAACGGTTCGACGCTCTCGACGCCGAACTCCGCCTCCTTCACCACCGCCGTGCCCCCGATGCCGCCCGGCCCCTTCGACCTCCTCACGCCCTCCAACGGCGCGATCGATGTCTCGCAGGACCCCAACCTCGTCTTCGACTGGTCCGACTCCGCGGGAGTTGATGACTACGACCTCGAGGTCGACAACAACGGCGACTTCTCCAGCCCCGAGATTTCGCTCCTCGGCCTGGCCGACAGCGACGCTTCCATCCCCGGTTCGCCGCTGGCCGATGGCACCGCCTACTTCTGGCGCGTGACCGCCAACAACGCCGACGGCTCCACCGTCTCCACGCCCGCTTCCTTCAACTTCACCACCGAGACGCCCGCGCTCCCGTGCCCCGGCGATGTCGATGGCTCGGGCGGCGTCGATGTCGACGACCTCAACGAGATCCTCGGCGCGTGGAACACCAGCGTCGGGATCGGCGACCCGCGCGACCTGGCCAACAACGACGGCTTTGTCGATGTCGATGACCTCAATGTCATCCTGGGCAACTGGAACGCTTCCTGCCCGTAACCAACGGCCATCCTTCCCTCGGCCATCCAATCCCCCCGTCCGGTCCCCCCGGGCGGGGGTTTTTCTTCCCGGCCCTCAACGCACCCCGCCCCCGGGGGTACCATGGTTGACCCACTGTTTCTCGCGACGGAGACCGCACCATGAATCACAGACTCGCCATCGCCACGCTCCTCGCCGCAGCCGCGGCGTTCACCGCCGCCTGCCGCGATGAGGCCCCGGCCGAGCCCGATCCGAGCCCCGTCTCCACGGACGCGCCCGTCGCCGCCGATGTCGATCACGCCGCAGCCCGGCAGAAACTCGAAGACCTCGCCGGCCAGCCCACCGACGCTGTCGGCGCCGCCGCGCTCGCTTTCGACAAGTACGACCACGACTTCGGACGCATCCTCGACACCGAGAAAGTCTCGACCACCTTCAAGTTCACCAACAACGGCAAGGTCGCCGTCAAGCTCGGCAAGCCGCAGGCCTCATGCGGATGCACAGTCCCCACGCTCGAGAAGACCGAGTACGCCCCCGGCGAGTCCGGCACGATCAGCGTCACATTCTCGCCGCCCAAGGGCTCGGGCAAGACCACCAAGAACATCACCATCCCGCTCGACGGCGGCGGCGAGCCCGTCCGGCTCTCCATCTCCGCCAATGTCGTGCCCATCCTCTCGGTCGAGCCGCGCGGCGTCTCGTTCATCAATGTCAAGAGCGGCAGCGAGGTCGAGCAGCCGGTCGTCATCAAGTCGCGCGACCCGAATGTCAAGATTGTCTCCGCCCACGCCATGAACTGCCCCGTCAAGATCATCATCGACGACGCCGGCTCCGCCACCGACCACCCCGACCTGCCGGGGCAGGCCTCGTTCCGCGTCGTGCTCTCCCCCGACGCCCCCATCGGAATCGTCACCGGCGCGATCGAGGTCAAGGTGCTCGCCGCCGCGGCCGCGGGTGACGAGCAGAAAGAACAAACCATCCAGCTCACCGTCTCCGGCAGCATCAAGGGCGACCTCTTCACCCAGCCCGCACGCTTCACCATCCCGTCCGTCGCGCCCGGCAAAGAGTTCGAGTCCGCGATTCTCGTCCGCTCGAGCTCCGACGCCGCGTTCAAAATCACCAATGTCGAGATCCAGGACGCCAACTTCGAGGGCGTCTCCGCCGAGTTCGACACCTACGAATTCGGCGGCATCGCCGCGTACCGCGTCACGATCCGCGGCGTCATGCCCGAGAACTCCGGCAAGATGCTCAGCGGCCGCCTCATCGTCACCACCGATGTCCCCGGCCAGGAGACCCTCAGCATCGTCCTCACCGGGCGCGTCCCGCCCCCCGGCGGACCCGTCCCCACCGGCGGACCCCGCCCGCAGCCCACCCCGCCGCAGCCGACCCCGCAGCCCAACCCGCCATCCTGATCGGCGCGCTACAGTTGCGAGCGCTCAACACGCGTTGACCGGGCGCCACACGCCCGACCATCGCGGCACCACAATCAACGGCAGGGACGCCGTCTCGACGCGGGCACGCGTCTTGTACCGGAACCCTGCACGATGTCAGAACGCCCCCGACTCCATCCCAGCCGCCGCGCCGCGGCGTCATTGACCCTGCTGGCACTCGGCGTGTCGCTGACGGCCTGCGCCCAGCCCAAGGCCGCCCCGACCGCCGCCGCCCCGAGGGGCCCCTCCTCGCAGGCGATCGTCTTCCCCGTCCAGGAGACGCGACTCACGCTCGCCCAGAGCCCCGCCGAGCCGCCCTCTGAGTCGTGGGCCGAGGACCGCCACGACCGCTCTCTGGCCGTCGGCGTCCGGACCCCGCTCCTGGCCACCCGGCAGTGGCCGGAGCCCCTCCCGCCGCCCGAGCGGCCCGTCTGGTTCCGCCGCTGGGTCCAGCACTGACCCGATACGGGCTTCCGGGCAGTTGCGAGGGGGGACCCCCCCTGATCGGATGGGGTTATTTCCCCGGAGACTATTTCCGGGCAATCATCACAAGTCCCCCATTGACCGGGCTTTGCATTCCTGCGATACTCGCCCCCGCTGTGTGCTGAGCCCCCCGTCGCCCCGCGATCGTGCGACGCAGGAGCCCATCGCCCGGCAAGGCCAATGGGGAAGATTTGTTCAAGGGAGGCGCTGTGGGTATGGGCACGACCGTGACGAAGAAAGAACTTATCGATCGCATCGCCGAGACGACCAAGCAAAAGCGTGTGGTTGTCCGCGAGACCGTCCAATGTTTCCTCGATCAGGTGATCCTCGAGCTCGGACGCGGCAACCGCTTGGAATTCCGCGACTTCGGTGTCTTTGAGATCCGCGACCGCAAGCCGCGCGTCGCGCAGAATCCCAAGACGCTGGAGCGCGTGAAGGTCCCGGCCAAGAAGACCGTCAAGTTCAAGGTCGGCCGCCTCATGCAGCAGCAGATCGAAGAGGACGAGGCCGTCGCCGCCCCCGCCCGCGGCTGATCCACACCCCGATCCGTCCCGCTCGCGTCGAACCGCGCCCCCGCGGGGGTCGTTGTTATTCTTGTGCTTTCGACCGCCCGGCCGCGTCCGACGCGCCGGCCGGACGTTCCACATGATCGACCCGGCAGGAGAACCACCGCCATGACCCGCGTCGCCGAAATGCTCGGTTCCGAGGCCGACTCGCTGCTCGCCTACGAGTGCAGGGGCTTCCCCCGCGCCACGCTCCACCTCCCCGGCGCGGACTTCGTCCAGCGCGTCATGAAGGACACCGACCGCCCCGTCACCGTGCTCCGCAACATGCAGACGATGCTCAACACCGGACGCCTCGGCGGCACCGGGTATCTCTCCATCCTCCCCGTCGATCAGGGCATCGAGCACTCCGCCGGCGCTTCCTTCGCGCCCAACCCCGAGTACTTCGACCCCGCCAGGATCGTCGAGCTCGCGATCGAGGGCGGCTGCAACGCCGTCGCCTCCACGCTCGGGGTGCTCGGCGCCTGCGCCCGAAAGTACGCCCACCGCATCCCCTTCATCGTCAAGCTCAACCACAACGAGCTGCTGACCTATCCCAACAAGTCCGACCAGACCCGCTACGGCTCCGTCCGCCAGGCCTTCGAGATGGGCGCCGTCGCCGTCGGCGCCACCATCTACTTCGGTTCGCAGGAGTCCACGCGCCAGATCGACGAAGTGAGCATGTGGTTCGAGGAGGCCCACGCGCTCGGTCTCGTCACCGTCCTCTGGTGCTACATGCGCAACAACAACTTCAAGATCGCGGGTAAAGACCACCACACCGCGGCTGACCTCACCGGTCAGGCCAACCACCTCGGCGTCACCATCCAGGCCGACATCATCAAGCAGAAGCTGCCCACGCACACCGGCGGCTACCTCG
>CAZSLT010000210.1:0-4123 GCA_964607595.1 uncultured Phycisphaeraceae bacterium | reverse complement strand
CTCGTCATCCCGCTGGCGGCACGCACCGGCGCTCGCCTGCTACCGGTCGACTCCGAGCACGCGGGCGTGTGGCAGTGTCTGCTCTCCACCAGCGGCACCGAGTACGCGCCGCCGCGTGCGGCTCCAGCGGATGTCCGCCGCGTGGTGCTCACCGCCTCCGGCGGCGCGTTCCGCGATCGGGATCCGGCGGATGTCTACCACGCCACGCCCGACGCCGCGCTCAACCACCCCACCTGGGACATGGGCGCCAAGGTGACAATCGACAGCGCCACGCTGATGAACAAGGCGCTCGAACTCATCGAGGCGCACTGGCTCTTCGGGCTGGGGGCCGACCGGCTCGACGCCGTGATCCACCCGACCTCGACCGTGCACGCCCTCATCGAGATGGGGGATGGCACCGTGGTTTCGCAGTTGGGCGCGCCGGACATGCGCACCCCCATCCTGCGGGCGCTGGCGTTCCCCCACCGCTGCCCGGAGGCGCTCAGCCGCCTGGACCTGGCCAACCTCGGCCCGCTCGAGTTCCGTCCGATGGTTGGTGGCTGGCGTCGGGCCATCGACATGGCCCTGCGCGTGATCCGCGCCGGAGGGGACGCCGGGGCGGTGTTCAACGCGGCCAACGAGGAAGCGGTCAACGCGTTCCTGGCCCGCCGCGTGCCGTTCGGTCGGATCGTGGAGATCGTCGATGCCGTGTGCTCGGGCCACGCCGTCGGCCCGGTCAACGGGCTCGAGGACATCGAGCGAGCCGACACGGCGGCCCGGCGGGCAGCAAGAGCCCTCATCGAGGCACCCGCTTGAACCCCCGTCAGGACCCCAGGCTGAACCAGCGCTTGAACGAGGCGTTGGCGCTCTTCCGCCAGGGACAGGCGGAGCGGTCGCTCGCCGCGGTCCTCAAGGTGCTGGAGAAAGCACCCGGCCACCCGGACGCCCATCACTTCGCCAGCGGCATACTGCTCACGATGAACAGGCCGGAGCGGGCGCTCTATCACGCTGAACGCGCGGTCTCACTCGACAAGAGCAACGGCCGCTTCCAGTTGGCACTGGGAGCGGTCCTCTCGGCCCTGAACCGGCACGCTGAGGCGCTCACGGCCTACGAAGCGGCCGCGAAGCAACTGCCGGAGGACCCCGAGGTTCTCAACGGCCTCGGTGCCGCGTGCATGGGTGTCGGCAGATACACCGACGCCGAACGGTGGCTGAGTCGAGCGATGGCTCTTCGGCCCGGGTGGGTTGACCCCGCACTCACCTTGGCCGCGCAGCACATGAACACGGCCCGGGCCCACGAGGCGGTGGAGTTGCTCCGGACCGTCCTCAAGTCTCAGCCCGATCACCTCCCGGCCGCCGACTCGCTCGCGCTGGCTTCCTCGTACGATGACGCCATCGAGCCCGCCGAGGCGTTCGCGTGCCACCAGGTCTTCGGCCGGTGCGTCGCTCGCCTGATGAAGCCCTGCGGCCCGCACCAGAACAGCAGGGACCCGGACCGCCGCATCCGGCTCGCGTACCTCTCCGCGGAGTTTCGGGATCATTCCAACTCGTTCTTCCTCCGCCCGATCCTGGAGCACCACGACCGAGCGCGGTTCGAGGTGATCCTGTACCACACCTCGCGCCACGAGGACGCGGTCACGACGGAGATCCGCCGCCACGCCGACCGGTGGGTGCAGTGCGACCAGCTCAACCCGCCGGAACTCGCCCGACGCATCCACCAAGACCGTGTTGATGTGCTGGTCGAGCTCACCGGACACTTCGCACGCAACCGCCTGGCCACACTGGGCGCACGCCCCGCGCCGGTGCAGGTGACCTACCTCGGCTACGGCAACACCACCGGGTTGAGCACGGTGGATGCCCGGATCATCGACGCAGTGACCGACCCGGTGCCGCAGGCCGACGCGCTCGCCAGCGAGCGGCTTGTCCGCCTCGACCGCTGCTTCCTGACCTATCGGGCCGACGATGACGCGCCCGAACCCGGAGAACCGGCCGCGGGCCGCCCGTTCACATTCGGCTCGTTCAATGACATCAAGAAGATCTCGCCGTCGGTCGTCCGTCTGTGGGCACGAGTCCTCAAGGCCTGCCCCGGCGCCCGGCTGCTCATCAAGACCGGGGAGTTGGGCAACGCCGGCATGCGCGACATGCTCGCCGAGCGGTTCGCCGCGGAGGGCATCGCCGCTGACCGGCTGTGGCTGACTGGCCGCATCGAGTCCGACCGCGGTCATCTCGCCCTCTACGACGAGATGGACTGCGCCCTCGACACCTTCCCGTACGCGGGCACGACGACCACCTGCCAGGCACTCTGGCAGGGCGTGCCCGTGGTGACGCTGCTCGGCCACGCCCACGCCGGACGCGTCGGGGCTTCCCTGCTCCGCGCGGTCGGCATGACGGACTGGGTCGCCGAATCCGCAGATTCCTATGTTGCACTCGCCGAGGCGGCCTTTGCTCGCGGGACTCGGAACGCCACCGAGCGTCGGGCCCTGCGATCGCGGATGCAGGCCTCCGAACTGATGGACGCCCCGGGATTGGTGCGGTCGCTTGAAGGTGCCTACACGGAACTCTGGAGGCGATGGTGCCAGACCGGGAGCGGGCGATGAGCAGCACGGGCACGATCATCTGGCTCGCCTCATACCCCAAGTGCGGCAACACCTGGGTGCGATTCCTCCTGTATGCCGCCCTGTACGGACCGGCGCGCGAGTCCATCGAAGTCTCCCGCAGGATCCCCGACATCCATCGGCCACTCCCCGCCTCGCCTCCGGGCGACGGCCCGCTGATGGCCAAGACGCACTTCATGCTCACCGACCGCCACCCGCGTCTGGCCGATACGGCCCGGGCCATCCACATCGTGCGCCACCCGCGTGATGTCCTGCTCAGCGCCCTGAACTATCGCCGCCTCGGCGGCATGGACGAGAAAGCCCTGCCCGCCGCCCGCTACGCCGACCTCTTCATCCGCTCCGGCGGCGACCCGGACTGGCTGGCCCAAGGCTTCGGCACCTGGTCCCAACACGCCAACTCCTGGCGGTCCACCGACCGCTTCCCGGTGCTGCCGCTGCGATACGAGGATCTCAAGGCCGATGCCGCGGGCGAACTGGGTCGCATGCTGACCTTCCTGGGCATCGATCGCACCGCCGAGCAGATCGCAGCCGCCGCAAAGTCGGCCAGTTTCGAGGCCATGCGCGCCATGGAGATCCGCGAGAAGAATGACCGCTCCAAGAAGGCCCCCGACAAGCGTCTGTTCGTCGGTGACGACAAGGCCGCCCGGGCCGGGCACTTCTTCATGAACAGCGGTCAGAGCGGCCGCTCGCTGGAATCAATCGCCCCCGGTCTCGACGCCCGGCTTGACGCGGCGTTCGCCGAGGGTCTCCGCGCCTGCGGCTACTGATCAGCCCGGAGCGACCTCGACCTTGCCCCCCGGCATGTCCTTGATGGCGTATCCCATCGACTTGAGCCGGTCCCGAATCGCGTCAGACGCGGCGAAGTCCTTGGCCTTCTTCGCGTCTCGCCGCTGAGTAAGCAGCGTCTCCACCTCGTCCGACGGGGTGGTGCCCGGGAGATAGACGGCGATGCCGGTTGACTGCTGCTCGAGCGGCTTGAGCGAGGCGACGCCGAAGACGGCATCGAACTGGTCGAACAGCGCCGCGTCCGCAAGTGTCGGCGATGCGGTGGCGTTGATCCAGGAGTTGACCGCACCGATCGCTCCGGCAATGTTCAGATCGTCACTCATCGCGTGCGCAACGGCATCACTCGTGACCGAGTTCGTCTCACCAGCCACGCCGCCTCGGGCGGCCGCGACAAACTGACGCCACCGTTCGACGGTGCGAGCGCTGTCCTTCAACCCCTGCAGCGAGAAGTCCGCGTTTGCCCGGTAGTGCGTCTTGATCAACTCCAGCCGGATGGCCGCGGGGTCAAATCCCCTGGCGATCAACTCCCGCGGCGTGAAGAAAGTGCCCTTGCTCTTGGACATCTTCGCCCCGTCCACCATCAGGAATCGCGGGTGGAACCAGTGGCGGGCGAACCCCGGCGCGTGGGTGAACGCGCAGGACTGGGCGATCTCGCACTCGTGGTGCGGGAAGATGTTGTCCTCGCCGCCGGAGTGGAGGTCGATCTGCGCCCCCTGGGCCTTCGTCAGCCCGCCGGGCACGAG
>CAZSLT010000209.1:0-4123 GCA_964607595.1 uncultured Phycisphaeraceae bacterium | reverse complement strand
CCCTTCGAGGCCGATCAGATCGGCTCCAGCGCCATGCCCTACAAGCGCAACCCCATGCGCTGCGAACGCGTCTGCGCCCTCTCGCGTTTCGTCTGGAACCTCGTCGGCAACGCCTACGACACCGCGGCCACCCAATGGCTCGAACGCACACTCGACGACAGCGCCAACCGCCGACTCGTCCTGCCCGAGGCCTTCCTCGCCCTCGACGGCTGCCTCGACATCATGATCAATGTCGCCTCCGGCCTCATCGTCAACGAAGCCATGGTCAAGAAGAACCTCATGGCCGAACTCCCATTCATGGTCACCGAGGCCGTCATGATGGAGGCAGTGAAGAAGGGCGGCGACCGGCAGGTACTCCACGAAGCCATCCGCAAGCACTCCATGGAAGCCGGCCGGCGCGTGAAGCAAGAGGGCGCGGAGAACGACCTCATCGACCGCATGAAGCGCGAACCGCTCCTCAAGGGCGTCGATATCGACGCGATGATGGACCCCATGAAGCACATCGGCCTGGCCGTCGAGCAGACCGAGCGTTTCCTCGCCGAGGTCGTCGATCCCATGCGCGATCGCCTCGGCGACGACGCGCCTGACGCGAGCGACCTGCGCGTGTGAGGCGGCGAACACCCCCCTTCCTGCTACCTTGGCCGCCCCATGCCTCAGCCCATCGTTGATCTCTGGAACACCATCCCCCCGCTCCTCCAGGGGCTCATCCTCCTGGCCTTGGGCATCACCCTCCTGGTCAAGGGCGGCGACATGCTCGTCGCCGGAGCCGTCACACTCGCCCACAAAATGGGCGTCCCCACGCTCGTCATCGGCCTTACCGTCGTCGCCTTCGGCACCAGCGCGCCCGAACTCGCCCTGAACCTCGCGGCCGCGCTCGAAGGCAACGACGGCCTCGCATTCGGCAATGTCATCGGCTCCAACATCGCCAACATCGGCCTCATCCTCGGCCTGGCCGCCGTCATCTCGCCCATCCGCGTCAACTCGCTCGTCATCAAGCGCGAACTGCCCATCATGATCGCTGTCTCGCTGATCGCGGCGGCCCTCCTCTGGCTGCCCGCATCCGGCCCCGCCGACGCCCGGAATCTCCTCTCCTCCAACGACGGCGCCATGCTCCTGGGCATGTTCCTCGTGTTCATCGGGTATCAGGTCTGGGCCGCCAAGGCGCCCAAGCGCATCGGCGCGATCGAGCCCGAGCTCGAACAGATCAGCGAGCGCGACCGCGATCGCTCCCCGCACCTGGGAATCGTCCTCATCATCCTCGGCCTGGTCGGACTGGCCGCGGGCGGGCGCCTCGCGGAAGTCGGCGCCACCGGCGTCGCACGCGTCCTGGGCATGAGCGACCAGCTCATCGGCCTCACCATCGTCGCCCTGGCCACCAGTCTCCCCGAGCTCTTCACCTCCGTCGCCGCCGCGCGCCGGGGCCAGGCCGACATCGCCGTCGGCAATGTCGTGGGCTCCAATGTCTTCAACCTTCTGCTCATCTTCGGCGCCACCGCGATGGTCAACCCCATCGGTGTTCCCCCCGACGGCGCACGCGCCCTGATCGTCATGGTCGGGCTGAGCATCCTCCTCTGGCCCGTCTGCCGGATGCGCGGGCGCGTCGTCTCCCGCATCGAAGGATCGCTGCTGCTGACGATCTATCTCGCCGTGATGGCGTGGGAAGTCTGGGCCGCGACCGCCGGCGCACCCGCGGCATCCCCGTAACGACGCGGGTACGATCGTCGACGATGGACCCGCGCCCCGGCGATAACGACCTCTCACCCATGGACGATCTCCACGAGGAGCCGCACGCGCCCATGGACGCCGACCAGCGCGTCGAGGCACTCATCGAGGCCGACGCCGGCGCGCAGGAAATCGCCGTCGCCATCGAGGAGCAGGAGCCCGCCGACGCCGCCGAGTCACTCGAGTCCCTCGAACCCGAAGAGACCGTCGAGGTCGTCCATGAGATGGACAACGAGGCCGCGGCCGAGGCCCTCTCCCACATGGACCCCGCCCTGGCCGCCACCGTCCTGCTGGACATGGAAGAGCGCGAGGCCGCAGACCTCATCGCGCTCATGGCCCCCGACGACGCCGCGGACATCATCCAGGAACTCCCCAAGCCCACCGCCGACCACATCCTGACGATGCTCCCCCCGCGGATCGCGGCCATCGTCGGCAAACTCGCCATCTACGACCCCGAGACCGCCGGCGGCATCATGACCACCGAGATCGTCGTCGTCCGCGACACGATGACCATCGGCCGCGCCATCGACTTCGTCAAACGCCACCACATCTCCGACGAGCAGACCGATGTCTTCGTCGTGGACGACCAGCGCCGGCTCTTCGGCACCATCGGCCTCCGCACCCTCATCGTCGCGGATGACAACGACCCCGTCGCACTCCACATGGAGCGCGATGTGGACATGGTCCCGCCGGGGATGGACCGCGAAGAGGTCGCCCACCTCTTCGACAAGTACGACCTACGAACCCTCCCCGTCGTAGACGAGGGCAAGCGCGTCCTGGGCATGGTCACCGTGGACGATGTCATCGACATCATCGCCGAGGAAGCCACCGAGGACACCCTCAAGAGCGTCGGCGCCGGCGCCGACGAGGCCGTCTACTCACGCGTCATCGACAAGGTCCGCGGCCGACTCCCCTGGCTCGCCTTCAACCTCCCCATGGCATCCATCGGATGCTCTGTCATCCTCTTCGCCGAGCCGCTCGTCCAGGAACTCCCCATCATCGCCGCGATCTACCCCGTCATCGCCAACCAGTCCGGCAACGCCGGCAACCAGTCGATGGCCGTCACGCTCCGCGGCCTCGTCCTCGGCGAGATCCGCAAGGGCCGCATGCGCTCGCTGATCTTCCGCGAGAGCATCTTCGGCGCGATCTCCGGCGTCGCGCTGGGCGCGCTCTTCACGATCGGCATCATGCTCCTGGGCATGGCCGGCCGCTCGATGGACAACAGCATCCTCGCCGGCTTCGACTTCCGCCTCGCCCTCGTCGCCGGACTGGCCATGGGCGGCGCGTTCCAGTTCTCCGTCCTCGTCGGGCTGGCCGTCCCCGTGCTGCTCCAGCGCCTGGGCAAAGACCCCGCCACCGCCTCGACGATCTTCGTCACGATGATGACCGACCTGCTGAGCTACTCCGCCTTTCTCGGGCTCATCTTCGTCCTCAAGCCCTGGCTGGTGGGGTGAGAGAAGACATACGCCAGACTCACGCCGACGCATGAACCGCGACAGCCAACGAGCCGCGAGCGCGAGCGAGCCGGGCCCGTCAACACACAAACTCAATTTCGACCGACATTCCTGGCGCCAGCCGGATCATGACTTCCCGCCCCGGAGGGGCGTTGGGATGTAGCCACGGGTGAAACCCGTGGAACACGACGCCCCCATCCACTCCTTCCGGGCGCCACCGCCTTCAGGCAGTGCTCCCTCCCCCGACCATTGGGGGGGCGGCGGGGGAGGAGGAGATGCAGGCGCGGGGATGAGACGCGCGAGCACGAAGCGCGAGCGAGTGCCCCGTCAGAGGGGGAGCACCGCTTGCGGAGGAACCGGCAAGCGGTGGCACCCGGCGCTGGTTTCAATGAAGACACTTCCCGCGCTCGAAGCCGTGCCCAACAGCGTCACGGTGACATTGGTCCCGCCGCCGGGGAGCGCCGAAGTTGAAACCGAAACATCCGGATTGGAAAACACATCAAACACCCTCACCGTCGCCTCGGCCGGTAGCGAGCAACCAAGCCCCAACACCAGCCCCATGGGTATCGCGTGTGATTTCACCCATTAACTCCTTTGTCTTCGTGGCAACATTGTCAAGATCAACCAGATCGGTACGACTCCGGGCCCCGGCACCGGCGTCACAAGCCGGAATGCACGACCACCGATGTGGGGCGGCCAGTCCGAAGTGAAGTCCAGGCGGTCAGTCAATGTCCAGCCAGATTCGGCTCTTCCAGTATCCGGGTTCAAGATTCGACCTGAACCACTCAATGACGCCGAGATCCATTCCCGCTCGCCCCCCGAAGCATCGAGCAATCCCCACGGCGACGCCGCATTGGGGTACGAGCCAACATCCTGATAGAGAAAGAAGAAATCCTGGTCCCCCGCGTCCGTCTCGCCGCCAGCACCGGGCAGTCCCGGGATCGGAG
>CAZSLT010000208.1:454-4147 GCA_964607595.1 uncultured Phycisphaeraceae bacterium | reverse complement strand
CCTCCGTCACGCTTGCAGCGTGACACCTCCCCCGCTGGGAGCGGGGGAGGGAGCAATCGACCCCCTCCGTCACGCTTTCAGCGTGGCACCTCCCCCCGGAGGGGAGAGGGAGCAGAGTCACCTTCCGACGGTCGTGTCGTAGCGCGTGCCGTCGGGCACGGGCACCGGCTGTGTGACGGTGTAGCCGTGGTCGCCGGGGGTGCGGTATGAGGAGTCCACGGCGATGAAGGATGTGTGGGCGGAGATCAGGCCGTAGGAGAGCGCGGTGGCGCGGATGTCGTTGTTGATGTTCCATTCGGCGGAGGCGTCCCAGAGGGCGCGGTCGGCGAGGGACTGGATGCGGGCGCGGGCCCAGACCGCGGCGAGGGCGGGGTGGTGGTCGGCGTATGCCGCGTCGAAGGGCAGTTCGTAGGCGCGGCGGACGCCGTTGATGTCGCCCGAAAGGACGGCGCGCGGGGTGTGTGCGTCGCCGGGGGCGGAGCGCGGGTCGAAGCGGCCGGTGACGATGACTGGGCGGCCTGCGAAGAGGTCGGTGGGGACGGTGTCGAGCGGGGGGTTGATGTCGTAGGCGTTGATGCCCTGGAAGGAGAGGGTGATGTTGGTCATCGCGGGGCGGGAGACGCGGTCGAAGAAGAGGTCCATGACCTCGCGGGCGGAGTCGTCAAGTGAGAGGTAGGCGACGCAGCCGCGTCCCATTCGGGCCATCTGGTCCATGAGGAAGCGGTTGGGGGCCTGGCCGACGCCGAAGGAGAAGATGCGCGAGGCGCCGAGCTTGTGGTGGAGCGCGGCGAGGATGTCGCGCTCGTTGCCGATGAAGCCGTCGGTGAGGAAGGTGACGACGCGGAGGCGCTCGGGGTCGTGGGGGAAGTCGAGCGATGCGGAGAGGCCGGTGAGCATCATCGTGCCGCCGCCGGGCTGGAGAGAGTCCACGAAGCGCTTGGCGTCGCGGACGGCGTCGCGCGACGCGGGGACGGGGGCGCGGCCGAACTGCGAGGCGCTGTCGGAGAAGCGGATGATCTGGAAGGAGTCCTGCGGCTGGAGGTGATCGAGGGCGCGGTCGATGGCGCGCTTGGCCTGCTCGAGCGGCTTGCCGGACATCGAGCCGGAGGTGTCGATGACGAAGACCATCTCCATGGGCGAGCGCCAGCGCTGCTGCGGCGCTGATGGCGGGTAGAGCATGAGCGTGAAGTAGCCCTGGCCCGTGGAGGGATCGACATGGGTCATGAGGCCGGGGACGGTCTGCTCGTTGTCCACGCGGTAGCGGAGGACGAAGTCCTTGTTGGGGATGTCGTCGCGGCTTGAGAGGGTGACGCGGGCGAGCCGGTCGGAGACGCGGTCCACGGCGACCTCGTGTGAGTCGCACGAGATGCTCTGGAGCGGGACGCCCGCGTCGAGCGCGACGCTGAGCGCGATGTCATGACCGGAGCGCTGGTTCGGCGTGAGGTGGCGGGTGCGGACCTGCTGATCCGGCGCGGCGTAGGGCGGATTGAAGCGCGGGCCGACGACCATGGGGAAGACGAACTCGTACTGGCCGTCGTTGTAAGCGAGGGTGTGGAAGTACTTGACGGCGATGTCGATGCGGTGGCCGGGCTCGATGTTGGCGACGCGCTGCGTGAAGATGTTGGGTCGCTCCTGGGTCATGAGCGCGGCGTTGTAGCCCTGGGCGCGGGCGTCGTTGTAGATCTGCTGGGCTTCTTCGCGCTCGCGGATGATTCCCCGGATGGTGCGGTCGCCGATGGTCATGAGAAAGCCGGTGACGGCCGCGTTCTCGGGGAGCGGGAAGACATAGACGGCCTCGATCTTGTGAGAGAAGGGGTTGTGGTACTGCTGGGTGACATCGACGGAGGCGATGTAACCGGCGATGGAGGCGTTGACGGCGGTGTGCCGGAGCGGGACGGGGACGCGGCCGCGGTCGGGCGTGTCGCAGACGAGGGCGCCGCAGCCGGGGTAGTCGTCGGAATATGTGCGCGAGTCGTGTTGCGCGGGTCGCGCGATGATCCAGAGGTCCTCGCCGGGTTGGAGGTAGGTGGTGAACTCCCCGGCGCCCGCGTTGTACGAGGGCACGCCGGGATACGCGTGCGGATCGGCGATGCGCCCGCGGCCGGGGTCTTGCGTTGATGCGAAACCTTCGCTCGAAGCAACATGACGCGGGGCGGTGGAATAGCCGGAGGAAGCGCCGGGCGCCGAATGCTCGTAGTTACGATCCTCGCGCATGTACGCAGCCCCACCGCTGCAAGCGCTGAGCCACAACAACGAGGCGAGCAGGCAGAGCGCGCTGAGGATCATCGCGGCGGAACGACAGAGGGGGAATCGGCTCACGGCGTATCTCCGGTGGGCGAGAGTGAAACGGCGGGTGTGATGGGCTTGCCGTCGGCGTCGGCCGCGGCGTCGAGCGTGAGGGACCACTGGGGCGCTTGATCGCCGGCGATCTGGACATGGATGCGCGCGACGCGGACGGGCTGACTCGATGCGGGCGCGGCGTTGAGCGTGTAGGCGGCGAGGATGATGCGATCGCCCCCTGTACCACCCCCCGCATCCACTTGATTTGCGTGCAGGGCGCGGGGGTCGTACGCGGGGGGAGCAGAGAATGCGGTGTCTTTCGATCCACCTTCGACGCCGACGAGTTTGATGTCGGCGGAGGCGGACTCGATGCGGACCTGGTACGCGCCGAGAGTGTGGGCGCCGGGGTCGATGAGCAGGTCGTACGCCGCGAAGCGGACGGGCTGGCGTGCGGCCTGTGCGATGACGAGGGCGGTCAGCGTGAGCGTTGCGATCAGAACGGCGAGGATGCGCGTGCGCATTACGACCCACCTCGCGGTGCGAAGTTGTCGAGCGAGACCGCGGCGAGGGCGATGGCGTCGGCGTCGAGGGTGTCGGTGCGGCCGTCGGCGTTGCGGTCCCATCCGGGCGTGATGTCGGCGCCGGCGTCGAGGGCGCGGGCGAGGGCGAAGGCGTCGAGGATCGTGATGCGCCCGTCGCGGTCGAGATCGGCTGGGTCGGTGGGGGGGCGGTTGAGGGTGAGGATGAGTGCGATGGCGGCCGCGGCCGCGAGGGGCGTGGCGATAACGGCGAGCCGCTTCCACTTTGTTGCCCGGAAGGGCGGGTGGATGGGGAGATTCGTGACGGCCCGATCGAGGTCGTCCGTATGGAAGGGGGGAGGGGCGTGGAGCGAGCGCAGGGCGAGAACGAACGAAGTGGGAACGGACGCCGGCGGGTCGTGGGCCTCGCCGGCGTTCTCCTGTGGGTTGGGGTTGGGTGGATGGGTCACGATGTGGTTGCTCCGCTGTGTGTGAAAGGGGCGGGCGGGGGTGATCGTTCAATCGATTCGCGAGATTTGTTGATCTTCGAAGTAGGCGCGGGCTCTGGGGTCGGCGCGGAGGTGACTCAGGGCGTGGTGAAGGCGGGTTTTGGCGGTTCCAAGGGGGATCGAAGCGGCCTCGGCGATTTCGGGGAGCGTCATGTCGTGAACGAAGCGCATGAGGACGACTTCGCGGTGATCGTCGGAGAGGTCGGCGAGCGCTGCGTGGAGGGGGGCAAGGTTGTCGGGGATGGAGGATGCGGCCGCGGGCTCGGGCAGGATCGGCCGCCGTTGCGGGACCGGCCCGCCGGGCGACCCGGATCCCGGGAAGGGCCGGCCGGCGGGTCTGCCGGGTCCGGACGTCTGACCGGCAGGAACGGGTTGGGAACGAGCGG
>CAZSLT010000208.1:0-444 GCA_964607595.1 uncultured Phycisphaeraceae bacterium | reverse complement strand
GGGGGCGGTGGAGGCGGGGGCGTGTCGGGCGCGGCGACGGTGGGCTTCGAGCGCGCGGTGTCGGACGGCGGGGTAGAGGAAGGTGGTCAGGCGCGCTTCGAGTTTGAGCGTGGGGATGCGCCGCCAGAGGTAGGCGAAGACTTCCTGTGTGATGTCGAGGGCGTCGGCTTCGTGATGCGTGAATCGCCAGGCGAGCGCGAGGACCCAGTCACGGTGTCGGCGGTAGAGTTCGGAGAATGCCGCGGCGTCACCCGAACGGGCGCGCTCGACGAGGTGCGCGTCGGTGGGCGATGGGTCGGGTTGGTTGGGTCCGCCGGGCATGATGATGGTTGGGGGGTGGGCGCGGGTCGATCGTACGGCATCTTCTGAAGGAGGCCTTGATGGCACGAGACAAGAAGGCGCGGGGCTGGAGAGGGCGGATGATCGGATGGGCGTCGCTGCTGG
>CAZSLT010000207.1:0-4203 GCA_964607595.1 uncultured Phycisphaeraceae bacterium | reverse complement strand
TGCGGTATCCGATCTGGCGCGCCGGGTACCGGATGCAGTTCGAGCCGGTGGGGGGCTCAAGCGGTTGAGTCGTTCGCGAGGTCGCCGCGTTCGCCCGTCTTGCGGTACTGGACGCGCGCCTCGGCGTACTGCTGGGGCGAGACTTTCAGATCGACTTCCTCGCCGGCTTCGTGACGGCGGTGCAGCTCCTTCAGGAACGGCACGCACCACTGGCAGCCCGTGCCCGCGCCCAGGCAATCGGAGATCAGCGACGCCACCGGCGGGTCCTCGGCGTTGAGGAAAGTCCGGATCTTCCGCAGCGACACGCGGAAGCAAAGGCACACATGATCGTCGGCGTCCATGGCGTCAGATCATAGGTCGCGCATCCTCGCTGCCGGGGACGGCCCCCGAGCCGGTATCCTTGCCCCATGACCAGCCGTCTCCATTACCACACCGCGGGCGAGTCGCACGGCCCGGGCGTCATCGCGATGATTCACGGCCTGCCCGCGCGCGTCCCCGTGGACAGCGAATTCATCAACGCCGAGCTCGCCCGCCGGCAGGGCGGCTACGGGCGCGGCGGCCGCCAGCGCATCGAGCATGATGCGATCGAGATTCTCTCGGGTGTCCGCAAGGGCCGCACGATCGGCTCGCCCGTCACGCTGCTGGTGCGCAACAACGACTCGCGACTGGATGATGAGGCGCGCACGCCGCCGCTGCACCGCCCGCGCCCGGGGCACGCGGACCTGGCCGGGAGCGTGAAATGGCTGACGACCGACTGCCGCGAAACGCTGGAGCGCGCCAGCGCCCGCGAGACGGCGGGTCGGGTCGCGGCCGGCGCGCTGGCCCGCTGCCTGCTGCGCGAGCTCGGGATGGAGACCTTCGGATTCGTGCGCTCGATCCACGAGGCGCGCACGGAGATCGAGGTCACCGAGGCGAACTGGCAGCATGTCCGCGCCGCGCGCGACGCCAGCGATGTGTACTGCCCCGACGAGCCGGTCGCCGAGCGGATGCGGGGAGCGATCCGTCAGGCCAAGATCGACAAGGACACCGTGGGCGGCGTGATCGAGACGCATGTGTTCGGCGTGCCGATCGGGCTGGGTTCGTGCATGGACTGGCGCGACAAGCTCGATGCGCGGCTGGCCTATGCCGCGATGAGCATCCAGGCGATCAAGGGCGTCGAGATCGGCATGGGCATGGCGGTCGCGGGGCGGACGGGGTCTCGCGTGCATGATCCGATCGGGTTTGATGCGTCAAAGGTCGGCACGCCGCGGCTGGGGTTTGAGCGCCCCACCAATAACGCGGGCGGGCTCGAGGGCGGCATGACCAACGGGATGCCGGTGGTCGTGCGCGCGGCGATGAAGCCGATCTCGACGCTGCTGCGCGGATTGCCGAGTGTGAATCTCAATACCCGCGCCCCGGAGGACTCGCAGTACGAGCGCTCGGATGTGTGCGCGGTGCCCGCGGCGTCAGTGGTGCTGGAGCATGTGGTGGCGTTCGAGATCGCCAGCGCGGCCATCGACAAGTTCGGCGGCGACTCGCTCAACGAGACGAAGCGGAATTACGAGGCGTTCCTCGACGCCGCGCGGGCGCTCCCGCTGGACGGGCCGTCGACGACGATGGCGTGACGACGGACGCCGCTGCTCCCTCCCCCGACCCCGGCGGGGGAGGTGTCACGCGGAGCGTGACGGAGGGGGGTCCTTCCTCTTTACCCCACGCTCTTCTTGAGCGCCTCGGCCTTATCCGTCTTTTCCCACGAGAACAGGTCGCCCTCGGGCTTGCGTCCGAAGTGGCCGTGGGCCGCGGTCGGCGAGAAGATGGCCTTGCGCAGGCCGAGCGACTCGATGATGCCGCGTGGCGTGAGTGAGAAGACCTCGCGGACGGCCTTCTCGATCCTGACGGGGTCGGCCTTCTCGGTGCCCTGGCAATCGACATGGACGCTGGTGGGCTCGGCGACGCCGATGGCGTAGGAGAGCTGCATCTCGCAGACATCGGCGAGGCCCGCGGCGACGATGTTCTTGGCGACATAGCGCGCCATGTACGCCGCGGATCGATCGACCTTGGTGGGGTCCTTGCCGCTGAACGCGCCGCCGCCGTGCCGGCCCTTGCCGCCGTAGGTGTCGACGATGATCTTGCGTCCGGTGAGGCCGACATCGCCGTGCGGCCCGCCGATCTCGAAGTTCCCGGTCGGGTTCACATGGATCTTGATGTCGTTGTTCCACCAGCGGTCGCCGAGCGTCGGTTTGATGATCCGCTGCTTGACGAGCTCGCGCAGTTCGGCCTGCGCCTTGGGCGGGCTCCAGCGCGGCGCGTGCTGCGTCGAGAGAACGACGGTGTCCACGCGAACGGGCTTGCCCTTGGCGTCGTACTCGAGCGTCACCTGGCTCTTGGCGTCCGGGCGAAGACCCTCGACCTCGTTCGCCTCGCGCGCCTGCTTCTGCTTCTCGACCAGGCGGTGCGCCAGGTGAATCGCCAGCGGCATGAAGGTGCCTGGGTCGAGGTCCTCGGTCTCGCGGCAGGCGTAGCCGAACATCATCCCCTGATCGCCCGCGCCGTCGCGGTCCACGCCCATCGCGATGTCGCGCGACTGCTGCTTGAGCGAGACGAGCACGGCGCACGACTTATCGTCGAAGCACATGTCCGCCTCGGTGTAGCCGATCCGCCGGATCGTGTCGCGCACGATGTCGGAGATCTCGACATACGCCCGCGTCGTCACCTCGCCGGCCACCACCGCCATGCCCGTCGAGACCATCGTCTCGCACGCGACGCGCGAACCGGGGTCTTCACGGAGCATCGCGTCAAGCACGGCGTCAGAGATCTGGTCGGCCACCTTGTCGGGGTGACCCGCCGACACGGACTCGGAGGTGAAGAAGAAGCTGCGCATGGCGTGGATTGTCTCACAAGTCGGGGGTGATCGTGGGCTCGGGAGGGTTCATCCGTCTATTCGGATGAACGGCTAGAACCCGCGGAAGCGTCGAGTGTAGGGCGACGCCCCGATGCGCTCAACCGTCGGCGTTCATCCCCAAAACGAACCCACCCCGCCGTTCCCGCTCGACCGGCATAGTGGCCGAGTGGGGGTGGCGGGGTAGGTTCGGGAGGCGGACCCTGGTGCAAGGAAGTGCGGCCCTGTGCTGCCGCAGTTCCGAGCGGTGAGGTGGGGGGTGAGGTGGGGGTCCGATTCCTCCGGTGTGGCAGGACTGTTGCGTTGGCCTTTTCTGAACACGCTGTCGGGCCGGTGCATCGGGAGCGGGGGACATGACCTGCCCACCTGGTCACGCAACCCCCCGATCCCGGCACATCGGCCTCGTTCTTTCATTCTCCTCAAGGCGTCCGGACTCGTTTCCGTTTCCGGACGCCCGATCTGAACTCGCCACCAGACGGGGCCACGACGAAAGGAGAATTGCAACCCCCGTGCCAACCCGCGCCTGGGCCAGCCAAGGCCGTTCGGAGGCAAATCGCGTCCAATTTTATGATTAGCAACAGTGTATTTTGTGAAATCAAACAATTGACAGTCAAACAACGATTATCAATAATTGAAAGATGGCACCCGACCCGTGGACCGTCGCGGCTTCATCGCTTCCGCTGGCCCTGATCGAGATCGATCATCAGGGGCGAATCACCCGGGCCAACCCCCGCGCGATTGATCGGCTTCATCTCCCCACATCAGGGGTTTCCGGCCTGCTGGCCGACTCCCTCTTCCGCACCGGCGCGGTCTGGCAATCGCTCAACGAGGCCCTGGCCGACGGCGGGGTCGCGGCCCTCCGGGATATTCGGCTCTCCCCGCGGCCCGGCGCCGCCGGCGCGACCGACCCCGATGGGGGTGTCGTCGACCTCCTGGCCTCGCCCCAGACGGACGGCTCACGCCTGATCGCCGTCATCGACGCTTCCATGCGTCAATCCCTGGCGCGGGAGATCGACCGGCTCCAATCTCTCCTGGCCGACGCCCAGCGCGAGCACGCGCGGCTCGGCGAGCTCCAGCGCCAGCTCGCCTCGGAGTCGCCGAGCATCATCGGGTCGTCGGCGCCGATGCTCCGCATGGCGGATCAGGTCCGGCGCGTCGGCCCGACCTCCGCGACCGTCCTCATCCACGGCGAGTCCGGTTCGGGCAAGGAACTGGTCGCACGCGGGATTCACGCCGCGTCGCCCCGCGCCGGCAACGCGCTCATCGCCGTGAACTGCGCGGCGCTGCCCGACACGCTCATTGAGTCCGAGCTCTTCGGCCACGAA
>CAZSLT010000206.1:0-4203 GCA_964607595.1 uncultured Phycisphaeraceae bacterium | reverse complement strand
CTATTTGCAGTGGGGATTCGGAAAATGGCCCAGCTCGGCGCGAACGGCGCGAGTCATCGACGCGCTCGTGGAGTTTGGTCTTCGTCGCAAAGCAAGGCGGTCAGAATTCAACTGGTATTGGAACAGTCTTGGCAAATTTAGTATCGATAAATGGAGTGCGGGAGAGGAACCAGAAATCGATCGAGTCTCAGAGTTGATCGAGAAGAAGCTTGATGGATTTTGGGCGAGGCTCGACGGCTCCGCCGAGGCCAACCGCGAAGCGCTCGCTGGCGACTAATCGCCCACTTGCAGGAATCCCAGGTGCAGCTGGCAGTGGCCCATTTGCAGGTTGAGCCATTGGTCGTGGGTCATGGCGCCGAAGATCGGTGAGACGGCCGTGAACTGCTCGCCGTGGAGTGTCCGTGCGATCTGATCGCGGAACTCGCGCATGCCCTGTTCGAAGGGGACCTCGCCCCGGTCGGGCAGGAAGGGCGTCTTTTCGGGGAGTCGGAGCCCGGCGGGCGGCACGGCCCCGGAGACCGCGCGCTTCTTGAACAAGAGCGTCGCGACCCAGCGCACGGGCGCGGGCGGGTTTGCCTCGGGGGGGAATCCGTCGATCGCGAACCGCCACAGCCGCGCGCAGTGCTGGAGATTCTGGCCCGGTGACCAGTTGCCGGTGGTGGACAGTGTGCCCGCGTCGTGCGCGTGCTGGATGCGGTCGAGCTCGGCGGAGAGATCCGCGAGTGACCCGAACTTCAGTTCGCGGCGGTCGGCCTTTTTGGTGTTGATCATCGGGACCATTTAACCACAGAGGCCGAGGTCACAAAAGAAGAGGAAGAGAACGGTTGAAGCCCTCCCCTACCCCTCCCGGAGGGAGGGGATTCAGACCTAGAACATATCGATCATCCACGGCGAGGCGCCCGGGAAGATGGCTGACGCGGCGCGGACCGATTGGTCATCGGCCTCGATCCAGCCCAGCAGGCGCGCCTGCCCGGGGGTGACGAAGCCCGTGTAGAGCGCGCCGAGCGCGCGGATGTCGCAGCGGATGGTGGTCCCCCCACTCGCGACCCTGATGACACTCGCCGAGCCGTTCTCGACTTCGATGCGCCAGGTGCCGGCGTTCTCCGGAATGATCGCATCGGTGACTTCGAGATTGACCGATGTGCGCACGCCCGGCAGATAGCCGCGTGCTTCAAGCGCGGCGGGGAGGTCGGTGATGCGGGTCATCCAGTAATCGAAGTGTTCGACGGTGTACTTCTGGAGCGGCATGAGCGACAGAATCGGATGCGACGGCGATCCGAAGAACGAGGCGTCGTCGGCGATCATCGCGTAATCGCTCAGGAACGCGAGCAGACGACGCCCGGCGTCGGCGGTGGTGAACGCGAGATCCGAGATCGCCAGACTCTGGCGCCCCCGGTGCGGGCCACGGCCCTGATGCATAAAAAGGTACCCGTCGATCCGCGCCGAGTCGTCGGGGTTCACAACAGCGAAGCCGCTGAACTTCGTCTCGCGATTCTCACGCACGCGATGCCAGCAGTAGGCGTCCCACGCCCGGCCCCCCGCTTGGCCGTCGCGCAGGAGTGTGCCGTCGAACTGCGACGCGAATCGGCCGGCGCACGCCATCACCGCCCCGCTGTCTTCGGCGGTGATCGGTCTGATGCTCCGCGAGCGTTCGCGGACGCCGATCTGATCGGGACGGATTGTGATCTTGAACCTCGAACCCGCCTGCTCGTACCCCGATTTGCGATAGAGCGTCTGCGTGGAGGGGAAGAGCGTGGAGATGGGAGCGCTGGCCTCGCGCGCCTCGCGCAGCACGCCGGCCATCATGCGTTGGGCGACGCCGCCGCCCCGGCACTCCGGCGCGACCGCGACGCCGACGATGCCCATCATGGGGACGACCCGGCCGCCGAAGTGTTGGCCCATGCGCACGAGCGACACGACCGCGTCGGGCCGAGCGTCTTTGGCCGGGCGCATGGCGCGCAAGTTCTCGATGCCCATGGTCGCGAGCCATTGGCGCTGGCCCGGCTCCTCGCCGGTGAAGGCCAGTCGCATGACGCGGAACACATCCGGCAGATCGGCGTCGGTGATGGGTGTGTAGTGGTGCATGTTGTGATTAGAACAGATTTGCATACCCTCCCCTACCCCCTCACAGCAGGACGGGATTCAAACGAAAAAGCCCCTCCGGGGAGGGGCTTCGAGGAGTCTTCCGTGGTGCGCGGGGGTCAGACGGCGACGGCCATCTTCTCGGCCTTGGCCTTGGCGTCGGCGAGGTTGCCGACATACATGAAGGCCGACTCGGGCAGGTCGTCGCCCTCGCCGCGGCAGAGGCGCTCGAAGGAGTCCATGGTGTCTTCGAGCGAGGTGTAGATGCCGGGGAAGCCGGTGAACTGCTCGGCGACGAAGAAGGGCTGGGAGAGGAAGCGCTCGATCTTGCGGGCGCGGGACACGGCGAGCTTGTCCTCTTCGGAGAGCTCGTCGACGCCGAGGATGGCGATGATGTCCTGAAGGTTCTTGTAGCGCTGGAGGATCTGCTGGACCTCGGTGGCGACCTTGTAGTGGCGCTCGCCGATGATCGCGGCGTCGAGGATTCGCGAGGTCGAGGAGAGCGGGTCGACGGCGGGGTAGATGCCCTTCTCGGCGATGGAACGCGAGAGGGTGACGAAGGCGTCGAGGTGGCTGAAGGCCGTCGCGGGGGCGGGGTCGGTCAGGTCGTCGGCGGGCACATAGATGGCCTGCACCGAGGTGATGGCGCCCTTGGTCGTCGAGGTGATGCGCTCCTGGAGCTCGCCCATCTCCGTGGAGAGGGTCGGCTGGTAGCCGACGGCGCTGGGCATACGCCCGAGCAGCGCGGACACCTCGGAGCCGGCCTGCGTGAAGCGGAAGATGTTGTCGACGAAGATCATCGTCTCCTTGCCGGAGGCGTCGCGGAACTCCTCGGCCATGGTCAGGCCCGAGAGGGCGACGCGGAGACGGGCGCCCGGCGGCTCGTTCATCTGGCCGAAGACCATGGCGACCTTGTCGATGACATGCGCCTTCTGGCCGTTCTCGTCGGTGTACTCGGCCTCCTGCATTTCGAGCCAGAGGTCGTTGCCCTCGCGGGTGCGCTCGCCGACGCCGCAGAACACGGAATAGCCGCCGAACTCGCGGGCGACGCGTGCGATCATCTCCTGGATGATGACGGTCTTGCCGACGCCGGCGCCGCCGAAGAGGCCGATCTTGCCGCCTCGGACGAAGGGGCACAGGAGGTCGATGACCTTGATGCCGGTCGGGAGGACCTCGGTCTTGGGCGAGAGGTCTTCGAAGGCGGGCGGGGCCTGGTGGATGGATCGCGTCTTGGTGGCGTGCACCGGGCCGCGGTTATCGATGGGCTTGCCGAGCAGGTTGAAGACGCGTCCGAGGACGGCCTCGCCGACGGGGACCTGCACGGGCGATCCGGTGTCGCTGCACTTCATGCCGCGTGTCAGCCCGTCGGTGGAGCCGAGTGCGATGCAGCGGACGCGTCCGCCGCCGAGGTGCTTCTGGACCTCTCCGGTGAGGTCGAGTTTGCCGACGCGTGTGTCGGCCTCGATCTTGACGGCGGAGTAGATGTCGGGGAGACGGTCTTCGGGGAACTGAGCGTCGAATGTCGAGCCGATGACCTGAGTAATCACGCCTTCGCTGGCCATGAAGAGCCCCTGTGAGCCAAGTGGTGAACGAGTGGGATGTGGTGTGCGCCGTTCGCCGTGGCCGACGGGCCCCGACGGACGCCCCCCCCGGCCGGCCGCTGGACCGTGCCGCGGGAAAGGGCGGTCAGTATAGCGGAAGGCGGGGGCCGGGTGGCGTGGCCGGGGTGCGGGGGCGGAGGGCGTTGTTCGGGTGATGGGCGGGTGCAGGCTAGCTCGTCGGCGTAAGATCAAGTGTGGCCACGAAGTGCCCATCCTGTGGCGGCGTCCTGGAGCAACGCGGGAATTGGGTTAGCCGCCGCGGACCTTCGGTGTGCACGCGCTGCGGATTGCGATGGCGGACTCCGTGGAAGCGGTTCGCAATGCTGGTCGGCCTCATCGGAGCGGTGTTCTTCATTTGCAATGCACTTGCGGTTGGAACGCTCATCGCGATCGATGGTCCGTTCTCCTGGTCACAGCGTGTTGGAGCGAATCGGGCGACGATTGTGGCATTCCTCGTAGGGTGGCTCGTACCCGCCGCGGTCATATTCGCAGTACCAAAGCGGTGGCTCGGCCCCGTTTG
>CAZSLT010000205.1:0-4300 GCA_964607595.1 uncultured Phycisphaeraceae bacterium | reverse complement strand
GCCCGGCAGCGGCGGCGCGGACGGCTCGACCGAAGAGGTCGCCGGCGAGCGCGGCGCGATGCGTGTGACGATGGTCTTCGATGTGCCGCGGACTCTGGGCAAGCCCTTCGTGAACGACACGGTGCTGCAGTGGCTGCGCGACAATCAGGACCGCCAGGACGCGCCGTACACGATCATGATGATCCCGCGGATCGATGATGTGCCCGAGGCGCTCATCGAGCGCAAGCCCGGCGATCAGCCGCCGCCCCGACCGCCCGGCGGCCAGCCGGGCGGATCGAGCATCGATGACCTGGCGCCGCTCCCGCCGCCGCCCCCGCCGTTCGCGGCGGGCGAGTCCCTGCTGCGGTACACCGTCCGTTTCGTCGTCCAGATGCGCGGCCCCGCCGCCGCCAGCTCCGAGGAGGCCGTGTCGTGAAGGGAGTCCTCGGTTGGGTCAAGTCGAATCTGCTGATCGTGATCCCCCTGCTGATCGCGGTGCTCGCCGCCCCGGTGATGATCTACTTCAGTTCCGGGTGGAACGCCAAGATCCGCACCAAGTCAACGGCCGACACGATCGCGGCGATGAACAGTCTCGATGTGACAGTCAACTACGAATTGCCGCAGACCGTCCCCGGCCAGCCGCCCATCAGCGTGCGGATGAACCCGAATAAGTCCGCCAACGAGCGGGGCGGATCGCTGCTCGAAGACATCGTCCTCGACTCCGGCAAGGTGCGCGACATCGCGATCGATCACAACCGCCGCGGCAAGCCCGAGACGCTGCTCATCGGCGGCGGCGGGAGCGCCGAGAAATTGTTCCCCGCGGCGCCCAACGAGTCCGAGCGCGTGCGTCTGCTCACCAAACTCGCCTCGGTCCGCCCGCAGGCGTACGAGAAGCTCCTGGCCGATGCCAACGCCGGCTCGCCGCCCAGCGGCGACAACCTCCGCGCGCGGCTCCAGTCGCTCCGCGATGAGGAAGTCAACCGCATCGTCAGCGCACGCGTCGAGCAGAAACTGACCGCCGAGGAAGAGGCGCAGATCCGCGAACGACTGAGCGCCGAGCGGATGGACATCTACCAGCGCGCCGCCCGGGAACTGTCGTTCTACGCCTCCGTCGGGGTCTTCCAGCCCCCCGTCGCCCCCGTCGCCGGGCGCTTCCCCACCATCGAGCACGCCTGGGATTGGCAGCACATCTTCTGGATTCATTCGGATGTGATCGCGGCCCTGGCCAAGGCCAACTCCGACCGCCTCACCGGCTGGCTCCCCGTCACACAGGCGCCGGTGAAGCGGGTCGTCAGTGTCAGCGTCAAGCCGATCTTTGCGCCCGCCGAGAGCGACCGGCCCGGCAGTTCCGGCCCCGGCGGCTCGGATCAGCCCACCGACGCCGCGGCGTCCGGCCCGGTCTCGGAGGATCTCACACAGGCCGTCCCTGCCGATTTCACCAAGCGGCACACCGGGCGCAACGCCTGGCCCGAGGCGCCCAACGGATTCTTCGACATCCGCGAGGTCGAACTGGTCGTCATCGTCGACTCCAACGGCCTGCCGGCGATCATCGACGCGATCAATTCCACCAACTTCATGACCGTCACGGCGCTGAGCTTCGACGAGCACAACGCCCACGCCGACCTCGCCGACGGCTACTTCTACGGCGCCGCCCATGTGGTCCGCGCCCGGATCACGGTCGAAACCATCTGGCTCCGCGCGTGGATGAAGGAGTACATGCCCGCGAGCGTCCGCGAGCGCCTGGGCATCGCCCCCGACCCGGAACCGGCGCCGGCCGATCCGAACCAGCCGCCCGCGGCCTGACCGACGCCCTTCGCGTCCCCCCCGCCCCCACGATCGCACACGACCCAACGAAGCAACCGCGAGTCAACGAATCATGAAGCTCAAAGGCATCAGCACCATCGAGCAGCACATCGAGAAGATCGTCCTGGCGGTCTTCGCGCTGTTCTTCCTCGGGATGTTCGTCCTCCAGTTCGATGTGCTGGGCGACCCCAACGCGATCAACATCGGCAACCGCAAGGTCTCGCCCGAGAACGCGGCCAGCGAGGTCGCGGCACGCGCGCGCCAAGTCCAGGCCGAACTGGACTCCGGTCAGATCCCCGACGAGTTTCCCGACACGGTTCCCAGCATCTCGGAGCACATCGAGAAGCTCATCAGCGGCGCGGGTCAGCCGGCGGCCGCGTCCATCGCGCTGGGCCCGCGTCTCGGCGTCGGCGGCGAGCTGCGTCCCGGCGGTCCCGGCCCCGGCCCCGATCAGGGCGGTGGTCTGTTCGTCATCCCCGAGGCGCCGGCGCCGAATCAGGTCATCGCGTCGGTCCACGAGGGCGCGATGAGCCCGCTGGTTGTCGCGCGCCACCCCGAGGTGTCGGAGTTCATCCCCGCCGAGCAGCCGTTCGATTTCGCGTCGGTGTCGGTGCAGGCGTCCTTCGATGCCGCGGCGCTGCGGGCGTCTTTCGAGTCCAGCGCCGGCGACGAGGGCGCACGCACGATGCCGAGCGAATGGATCCGGCGCGTGGCCATCGTCGATGTTGTGCTGCACCGTCAGCGGCTGGACTCATCGGGGCAGTGGGTCGAGGAGACCGAGATCGCCCCGATGCCCGGCCGGTTCTCCCTCCGCCAGATGCTCCGCGACCCCGGGTTCGTCCCGGCGCGGCTGCCGGAGTTGTACAAGGCCGAGTCCGACAACGCCGCCGTGATCCGCCGACCCGCGCCCTACGAGACCATCGCCGGTGTGAAGTGGGTCTGGCCGGGTCTTTCGAAGGAATTGCGCGACCAGAACGCCGCGGGCCAGGGTGCCTCCCGGCTCATGACGCGGCGGGCCGCGGCGGTCGCCGAGATCGCCGCCGGCGAGGATCGCATCGCCAAGCTCGAGGAGCGCAAGGAACAGGCGTCCGACCGCGAGAAGGCCAACATTGACAAAGCGATCGCGGATCTGCAGACCCGCCTGGAGGTCCTGACCGCCGACCTGGAGAAGCTCGACGAGCAACTCCGCGCCCAGGGCATCGACCCCGAGGCGGGCCGGCGCATCGACGATCCGCGCGATAAGCAGTTCGAGGAGCCCATGCTCGGGCTCATGGACCGCGAGGCCGCGGAGATCACCGTGTGGGCCCACGACTACTCCGCCGAGCGCGGCCAGACCTACCGCTACCGCGCCGAGGTCTGGGTGACGAACCCGCTTTTCGGCCACCGCGACGAGCTGACCGAGTCCCAGCGGCCTCACGCCGAACGCCCGGCGATGGTCTCGGCCCCGTCCGAGTGGTCGGACCCGATCATCGTTCCCGATGACACCTATCTCTTCGTGACGGACGCGGCCCCGCCCCGTTCGGGGCTGGTCTCCGGCCCGGCAAGCGCCAGGGTCGAGATGTACAAGTTTTACTACGGGTATTGGCGACGGGCGGTGGCCGCGGTCGCCCCCGGAGACGCCATCCGCGGCGTGGTGAGCGTGCCCGGGCTCGTGACCTACGAGGTCGCCGATGCCCCGGCGGATGGGCAGCCCGACGCCGCCCCGACGCTCGTGGCGGGCGAGGCGCTGCCCGAGGAATTGCCGCTGGAGACGGACGCCTTCTTGGTGGATGTCGCCGACAGCCCCGCGGCGATCTTCGTGTCCCGGGGCGGGGTCTTGGTCCGGATGACCTCCTCGGCCGGGCGGGTGGAGCCGATGCGGGAGTGGGTTTCGTCGTCGGCGGATGAGTCGGCGATCCCCGCGCCCGAGGCGCCAGCCGGGGCGCCCTGAGGGCAAAAGCGCGGGGAATACTGTGGGTTTTCCACAGGTTTGTCCGCGAGTGATCCCCAAAACGGCACGGTCTGGGGGCTGGATCGGGGGTCTGGGGCGGGTCGGCTTTGCGTGAAGTTGACAGTGAAACGCGGATCGGTATACTCGTCGGTCCCGCTCCGGGAAACCGGGGCGTCCGAGGGTGAGCCGGACGGCTCAAACTCGGGTCCTCTTTGACAACCGGATATCGATCGATTGCCGTTTTGCAATTGATGAGCGATAGCTGAGGTATTGGTGTCGAATTGATCGTCTTGACCACGATCAGCTTGGCGTCCGTTTCGCAAGAAGCGGCGTGCGGGTTGGCGTGATCAAGTCATGAAGGGCACATGGAGGATGTCTTGGCGTCAGGAGGCGATGAAGGACGCGGGAACCTGCGAAAAGTCCAAGGGAGCCGGTAACCAGGCAGTGATCTTGGAATGTCCGAATGGGGCAACCCGGCCAGCAATGGTCATCGCACGCTGAATGCATAGGCGTGCGAAGCGAACCCGGGGAACTGAAACATCTCAGTACCCGGAGGAAAGGAAATCAACCGAGACTCCGTTAGTAGTG
>CAZSLT010000204.1:0-4336 GCA_964607595.1 uncultured Phycisphaeraceae bacterium | reverse complement strand
GCATCATTCGAAAGCCGCGATGCATCGCGTCCAGCGCGTGTTGGGCGGATGGAAGCCCCTTCTTCCGCGGCTGAACCAATTTTCAGCGGGGGTTCAGACACGGCTCACACAGCGGCGGAGACTTCCCTTGAGGCACAACCGCCACAACTGAACAGGAGCCAGACCATGAATCATGCCATGTACCCGTTGCTCGCGGCCGCGCTCATCGCCGCCGCGGGTTGCGACGCCCGCAACGAACCGCCGACAACCACCCCCGCCGACGGAACGCCGAACAACGCGACGGATCGGGACAACATCGATAACGACAGCGTCGATACCCCGACGCCGACGCCGCGCCCCGACGACCCGAATGTCCCCGGCGGCACCGTCACGATCAGCGATGCGCAGGTGCTCTCGATCCTGCGCCTGGTCGACGACAAGGAGGCCGCGATGGGCCGGATGGCCCAGGAGAAGGCCACCTCCGACGCCGCGAAGGAACTCGCCGACGCGCTCGTGGACGACCACACCGAGCACGCCGGCAAGGTCGCGGCCCTCGCCGAGGCCGAGAACATCGCATTGTCGGACGAAGCGAGCGCCAGGCAGGTGATGGACCGGCTCAAGGGCGGCGCGACGGCCGGGCCTGACCCGATGACCATCCTGCGGCCGCTCTCGGGCGCGGAATTCGATCGGCGCTTCGGCGAGCTCATGGCCCAGGGCCACCGCGACCTGATCCGCATCCTCGAGGCGACGCGCTCGCAGTTGACCAACACGGAGGTCCGTGCGCTGGTGGATGAAACCATCCCGGTGCTGCGTGAGCACGAAACGATGGCCCGGGCGATCGGCGCTCCGACAACGCCGTGACCGCGCGACAGCGACCCATCATGAGCCGGGTTCAGCGCCGCGTGAGCGGCGCTAGACCGCGGCTCGCGGGCCGACGGGGTGCGCTACGCCGCGCTACTTCTTCCGCTCATCCCGCGGCACATATTCCATAAAAGTCCCCGTCCGCTGCCACAGTACTTCCAGCCGATCGATCCGCGCGTGCGCCTTCTTGCCCAGCAGCTTCACTACCCGCGCCGTCAGCAGCTCCGAGGTCAGCACCGCGGGGACCGAGCTGTCGAACGGCCCGACGGCGGGGATGTGCAGTTTGCACCACGCCTTGGTCAGCGAGGCCAGCGGCGAGAGCGGGCCGTCGGTGATGACGACCATCTGAAGACCGTGGTCGGCCAGCGCGCGGGCCGCGACGATCGAGTGCCGCTTGTAGCGCGCAAAGTCGTAGACCACCGCGGCGTCTCCGGGCTGCGCATCGCTGAGCTGGCGGGCCGTCGATTGTTCATGAACCAGATGCACCTGTCCGCGCACCATCGACAGGCCGCTGTGCAGCACGATCGCCCCGGCCATCGAGGTTTCGCCGCTGATGATCCAGACGGCGCGGGCCCGCGCGATCGGCGCGGCCATCGCCTCCAGCCGCTCATCATCGAGCATGTCCAGCGTCTGCCGCACCGTCTGCTCGATCTCGGCCCGGACCGGCGCCCCCTCGCCCTCGCGGAGCCGGATGCGCTGAGTGGGGCTGGAGAGTTGGCGTGTGAGGTCCTGTCGCACCCAGTTCTGGAGCTCGGTGAAGCCGGCGAACCCAAGTTTGGTGGCGAAACGGACGATCGAAGGCCTGCTGGTGCCGACGCGGTCGGCCAGGTCCGATACGGTGCCGAAGGCCAGGAGTGTGGCGTCCTCGGTCAGCAGCGCGCTGATTCGCCGTTCGGTCGGCGTCAGGTGTTCACTGACCGGCGCGATGAGTTCCTGCAACGACATGCTGGCCCCTCGATGATCACGATGTTACAGTTGGATCGTCGAAGTGTCCATCTGATTTCAGTCCGTAACCGTCCCGACAACGCCCGATCCCGGAGTGCCCTCCGATGCCGACGACCCAGGAGTATGTGCAGACCGAGCGCGAACGCCGCTTCCTCGAAGGCGTCGTTGATGTCCAGTACAAGCGCGAGATCATCAACGGTCTGGCGCCGTTCTTCGACGAGCGCGCCCCGCAGGACATGATGAACTTCTACAGCCGGGGCGAGCTCGTCCAGCTCCAGGGACTCAAGGGCTCCCCGCGCGATGTCGAGAAGCGCATGCCTGTGAAGGTGACGCGCCACTACTTCGACCTGGCCACCAAGAGCAAGCCCATGCAGCGGCTGGTCAAGGCCAGCCCCGACGAAACGATGGACCTGGCCGGCTCGGAGGACCCCGGGCACCAGATGGACTACAGCCCCGTCGAGGGCCTTCTGCACAAGTACGAGATGGGGCTGATGTATGTCGTCTCGACCTGCTCGGCGCACTGCCGCTTCTGCTACCGCGAGGAGCTGATCGCCCGTAAGGAGATCGCCCGCAAGGACGGCACCGTCGCCAAGAAGGGTCTGGCGCAGATCCCTGAGATCACCGAGTACATCAGGGACTTCAACGCGCAGGTCGCGGCCAATGGCGGGCGGCATCCCAAGTCCGGGCGCGAGAAGCTCCGCGAGATCCTGCTCTCGGGCGGCGACCCGATGGTGCTGGCCAACTCCAAGATCGCGGCGTGGCTGGCCGCGCTGGCTGAGTGCGGTATCGAGTCGATCCGCATCGGCACCAAGGAGATGGCCTTCTACCCCAAGCGCTTCGACGAGACCTTCCTGGCGATGCTCGACGCCTTCCACGAGAACTATCCGGAGGTCGGCGTGCACTTCATGGTGCACTTCGAGCACCCCGACGAGTTCCTGATGAAGGACGACGACGGGAACTACATCCAGGACGAGATGGGCATTTATCAGTGGGTGCCGGACACCCACGCCGCGATGACCGGCCTGCTCGCACGCGGCTGGATCACGGTCGAGAACCAGACGCCGATCATCCGCGACATCAACGACGACCCGGACGCGCTGCGGATCATGCAGCGGGAGATCAAGCGGATCGGCGCCGACAACCATTACTTCTTCTGCGGGCGCGACATCGTCGCCTACAAGGCCTTCAACATCCCGATCGAGCGGGCGTGGCAGATTCTCAACGAGTCGCAGAAGGGGCTCTCGGGCGTCGAGGCGCACGCGCGGCTCTCGATCACGCACTACAAGGGCAAGACCGAGGTCGTCGCCGTCACCGACAAGCCGATCCCCGGCCTGCCCGGCGCCGAGCACGGCGTCGTGATCTTCAAGATCCTCCGCAACGCCGGCGCCGCCAAGGACCGCTGCAAGGTGTGCATCGTCGGACGCAACCCCAAGGCGATCTGGTTCAACGACTACGAGGACCGCGTGCTGTTCGACGAGGCCGGGCTGTACGAGTACGCCCGCGTGAAGGACGCCACCACGCTCGCGGCGCACTGAGCCAGACGACGATGATCAACAAGCGCGTCGCATCCCCTGCCGCGGCCGTCGCCGACATCCCCGACGGCGCCACGATCATGATCGGCGGCTTCGGCGAGGCCGGCAGCCCGATCGAATTGATCCACGCGCTGATCGATCAGGGCGCGCGGGGTCTGACTGTCATCAGCAACAACACCGGCAGCGGCGAGGTCGGGCTGGCGGCGCTGCTCAAGGCCGAGCGCGTCTCGAAGGTCGTCTGCTCGTTCCCGCGGACCGCGAACTCGACCGTCTTCCCGGATCTCTACCGGAGCGGGAAGATCGAGCTTGAACTGGTGCCGCAGGGCACACTGGCCGAGCGCATCCGCGCCGGCGGGGCAGGGATCCCGGCGTTCTTCACGCCCGCGGCGGTCGGCACGCCGCTGGGCGAGGGCAAGGAGTCCCGCGCGTTCGACGGCAAGGAGTACCTGATGGAGCGGTGGCTTCGGGCCGACTTCGCGCTGATCAAGGGCCGGGCCGCGGACACTTTCGGGAATGTGGTCTACAACAAGACGGCGCGGAACTTCGGCCCGATCATGGCGATGGCCGCGTCGGTCTCGATCGTGCAGGTGAAGTCGGTTGTCGAGCCCGGCGCGATCGACCCCGAGATCGTGGTGACGCCCGGCATCTTCGTGGACCGGGTCGTGGAGGTCGCCGCGCCGATGCATGAGTCGGAGCTTGTCGCGGCGGGAGCGACCTATCCATGAGCGCGCCGGCGAAACAGATCGGTTGGACGCGTGAGGAGATGGCGGGGCGATTGGCGCTCGACATCCCCGGCGGTTCGTATGTCAATCTCGGCATCGGCATCCCGGAACTTGTGGCGAAGTTCGTGCCCGCGGGGCGCACGCTCATCTATCACACCGAGAACGGCCTGCTGGGCATGGGGCCCTCGCCCGCGCCGGGCAAGGGCGATCCCGAGCTCATCAACGCGGGCAAGCGACAAGTGACGGCGATCCCGGGGGCCGCGTTCTTCCATCACGCCGACTCGTTCGCGATGATCC
>CAZSLT010000203.1:0-4414 GCA_964607595.1 uncultured Phycisphaeraceae bacterium | reverse complement strand
ATTCTCAAGCAGGACCTCCCCCTCGCCGACGCCCTCCGCGCCGTCGATGAGTGCGGCGCGCCGATGGTCTCCATCCCCGGCGGCGAACCGCTGCTCTACCCGCACATCAAGCAACTCGTCGAAGGTCTGATCGCGCGAAAGAAGTACATCTATCTCTGCACCAACGCACTCGTCCTCAAGCAGAAACTCCAGGAGGGGCTCTTCAAGCCCAGCAAGTACCTCACCTTCTCCGTCCACATGGACGGCCAGGAAGACCACCACGACTTCGCCGTCTGCCGCGAAGGCACATACGAGCGCGCCGCCGAAGCCATCGGCATCGCCGTCCGCATGGGCTTCCGCGTCACGACCAACACCACGCTCTTCGACGGGGCCGACCCCAACTCCGTCCGCGCGTTCTTCGACGAGATGATGGACCTCGGCGTCGAGGGCATGATGGTCTCGCCCGGTTACGCCTACCCCAAGGCCCCCGACCAGCGCCACTTCCTGGCCGAACGCCGCAAGACCAACGAACTCTTCGAGATGATCCTCTCGAACCGCAAGAAGCGATGGCGCTTCAATCAGAGCCCGCTCTTCCTCGAGTTTCTCATGGGCAAGCGCGAGTACGAGTGCACGCCCTGGGGCAACCCCACCTTTAACATCTTCGGGTGGCAGAAGCCCTGCTACCTCCTGCAGGACGGCTATGTCGACTCCTTCAAGGAACTGATCGACACCACCGAGTGGGACAACTACGGCCGCGCCTCCGGCAACCCCGCATGCGCCCAGTGCATGGTCCACTGCGGCTACGAGCCCACCGCCGTCAACCACACCTTCGCCTCCTTCGGCGGCATGTGGGGCACGATCAAGGCGATGGTCTTCAACAAGTACGCCAACCCCGGCGCGGCCAAACGACTCGACACCGAACGCGCCAAGCCGCACGGCCCCATGGCCATGCTCGGCCTCACCGTCGAGGGCAAGCCCGCGGCCAAGCCCGAAGAAGCCACTAGCGCCGCCTGACAGGTGCCTTTTCGGTATTGCAGCGATGAACTTCGACGGCTCGGCCCCGCGGACGGTTCCATTTCGCGTGAGCCGAGTTACCCTTGACGGCGCGGATCGCCCCGATCCGCCCGGAAGGAGAGACCCATGAGACTCAACCGTTTTGCTGGCTATGGCGTCGCCGCGATCGTCATCGCCGCCGCCGCCCCGGCGCACGCCCAGTCCACACTCCCCGCCGTCTTCGTCGCCAACAACGGCAACCTCGAAGGCAGCATCTCCTCATTCACCGTCAACCCCGACGGCACGCTCGCGTTCGCCGACCGCATCATCACCGGCATGCGCGCCAGCACCTCCATCCCCGAGTTCGGCTGCAACGCCCGCGCCATCGCGATCTCGCCGAATGGCCGGTATCTGGCGATCGGCCACGCCTCCGGCAGCAGCAGCGTCAACGAACGCATCACCATCCTCGAAGTCGGCTCCGACGCATCACTCACACTCGTCCAGGTCTTCACCGTTCCGGTGACGCCCTTCGACCTCGTCTGGATGTCCGACACCGTGCTCGCCGTCGCCCGCGCCAGCACAAGCAGCACCAACGAGATCCGCACCTATCTCTGGGACTCCGGCGCCGAGACCCTCACCCTCGCCGACAACCTCGTCTCCGGCGGATTCTCGACAAGCATCGACCGACACCCCACCGAGCCCATCGCCTACATCGGCGACACCGGCTCCGGCGGGCTCATCTCCTCG
This sequence comes from uncultured Phycisphaeraceae bacterium, assembly GCA_964607595.1. GTDB lineage: Bacteria > Planctomycetota > Phycisphaerae > Phycisphaerales > UBA1924 > JACKHC01. The sequence continues at coordinate 2,695 of CAZSLT010000203.1, read as the reverse complement.
TTCGCCGTCGCCCCCGACGGCACGCTCACCCCGCTCGACGCCCAGCCCTACGGCCAATTCACGCTCGACATCGGCGTCGTCAACAGCGGCGGCAATGTCCGCATCTATTCCGGCGGCGGAATCAGCGCCGGCGGCAACGCCGTCGTCGCCGCGGACGCCGATAACGCCGGCAACCTCGCCATCACCGCCGGCTCGCCATTCACCTCGCCCGGCTCATCCCCCAAACTCGCCCGCGGCTCCGCCGACGGCAAACTCCTCGTCGTTGGCCACGGCACCGACGCCACCGTCCGCACCTTTCAGATCGACGCCGAAACCGGCGCGCTCACATCCACCGGCGTCTCCTTCGATGTCGGCCTCCAGGGTTCGCTCGACGATGTCCAGGTCATGGGCGACCTCGTCCTCTTCACCGACAACACCACCGCCCTCGACGGCGTTCGCGGCATCTACTCTTCCACGCTCGGCCCCACCGGCACGCTCTCGCAGAACGGCCCCATCGCCGACACACAGGGCATCGCCCCCGGCAAGATCGCCACCTGGACCCCGCCCGCGCCGGATTGCCCCGGCGATGTCAACGGCGACCAGATGGTCGATGTCGACGACCTCAACGGCATCCTCTCGAACTGGCTCGAGAATGTCGGCGTCGGCTCACCCTTCGATCTGGCCAATCGCGACGGTGTCGTGAATGTCGACGACCTCAATGTCGTGCTGAGCAACTGGCTCACCGACTGCAACTGACCCTCCCGACCGCACTCTCACAAGCGAGCGCCCAATGAACCCGAGATTCGTTGCACGAACCTGCCTCCCGGTCGCGGCATGCTGCGCACTCACCGCCGCGGCCGGCGCGGGCACCACACTCCGAGCCATCTACACCGCCATCCCCGGCGACCCGACCGCGCAGGTCCCCGGCAAGCCCGGCGCGGAGTTCGGCCTATTCGAGCGCCCGTACCGCTCCGAGACCGGAGCCAAGTGGATCCTCCGCGCCCGCACCGGCACCTTCATCGCCGATGAGAATGTCCTGCTCGTCGGTGAGAACGGCGCCGGCGACCTGGTCGTCTACGAAGGCCAGCCCGCGCCGTGGGCCCCCGGCGAGGTCATCTCCACGCTCGATATCCAGTGCGGCATCAACAGCGCCGGCCAGTTCGTCTTCTCCTCCAACACCAACAACGGCCCCGACAACGCCGACGAGTACATCATCCTCGGCGATGGCAACGGCGGGCTCTCCGTCGCGCTCCGGCAGGACGACGAGGTCCCCGGCCTGCCGGGCGTCACCCACGGCGATCTCATCGACGATGTCCAGATCCTCGCCGACGGCACAATCGCCTACCGCACCATCAACGCCGTCGGCCTGCCTTCCGACGAGGACACCCTGCTCATCGTCGGCGACACCGTGGTGGCCCGCGAGGGCATCACGATCCCGCAGGGCCAGTTGTTCGCCTTCATGGAGCCGTGGGACGCCTTCGATTTCCAGGGTTTCTATGTCAGCGCCGACGGCTCGAGCATTTTGATCGACGGCGATGTCGAAGGCGACACCGTGCGCGACGAGATGCTCGTCCTTAACAACACCGTCGTCCTCCAGGAGAGCGGCGTCATCTCCGGCTTCGTAAACCCCATCGCCGGCGGCTTCACCGGGATCCGCGAGTCCTCCATGATGTCCAGCGGCCACTGGTTCAGCCGCGGAACCAACTCCGGCGGCGGGCAGGACTGGGTCGTCCGCAACTCGCTCCCCGTCGCCGCGACCGGGCTCGACATCCACCCCGGTACCTCCGAGAAATTCGCCGACGGCGATACATTCAACACCTTCCTCGCCTGCGCCGGCAACAACGGCGGCGATTATGTCATCGCCTGCTTCACCGACAACGCCGACCCAAACCGCAACACCGTCCTGCTGCTCAACCGCACCGAGGTCATCCTCCGCGAGGGCGACCCCGTCGATGTCGACAGCAACGGCGCCTACGACGACGACGCCTTCCTCGCCGGCTTCCACGAGGACCAGATGTTCATGACCGACAACGGCTCGGTCTACTTCGTCGGCTTCCTGCGCAGCGGCGCCGGCGCCCCCCTCGGCGAGGCCTTCCTCCGCCTCATCCCCGTCTGCCCCGGAGACACCAACGGCGACCTCGTGATCGATGTCGACGACCTGAACGGCATCCTCTCCAATTGGCTCGTCAATGTCGGCGTCGGCTCACCGTTCGATCTGGCCAACAACGACGGCGTCATCAATGTCGACGACCTCAACGCCGTCCTCGCACAGTGGGGGAGTTCCTGCGACGAGTGACCGCACCGAAACTCAGCGGTCCTCGAACAGCATGCAGAACTGCCACCCGTACACCGGGTACTGTACCCGCAGGCGGAAAGCCGAATAGCCCCGAGGATCGACGCCCGTGCTCCGGCACGCGTGCGCCAGCATCTCCGCGTAACGGGGCACATCGTCGCAGTCCAGGCACGAGTGATCGGTCCCGAGGTGCTCAACCGGTTCGCTCGGAGTGCGCACATCGATCAGCCGCGTCCGGTCCTCCGGGCGCGCCACTCCACGAATCGAGGTGTCGTACACCCGCGATACCGGCGTTACCAGCCGCTCCAGTTCAGGCGCCAGCAGCACATCGAAGATCAGCTTGTTCGAAGGCAAGTCCGTCAGCGCCCACAGCGACCGCACCGGCTTGCCCCGGTCCTGTCCCGCGCCCGCGGCGCCCTCCGA
>CAZSLT010000202.1:1719-4477 GCA_964607595.1 uncultured Phycisphaeraceae bacterium | reverse complement strand
AACAGCGCGGCCTGCGCGGCGGTGACGGCGTTGGCGCATTCGACGCCCATGTAATCCGCGGCGTCGGCGGTGAGTTGGCGGCCGCGTCTCGTGCGGGCGAGGAAGCCGATCTGCAGCAGGTAGGGCTCGACGACATCCTCGAGCGTGCCCGAGTCTTCGCCCATGGTCGCGGCGACGGCTTCGAGCCCGACGGGGCCGCCCTTGTAGGTCGAGGCGATGACGCGGAGATACGAGCGGTCGAGCTCGTCCAGCCCGAGTTCATCGACGCCTTCGAGCGCGAGGGCTTCGCGGACGATGCGGTCGTTGAGCGCGCCGCCGGCGCGGACCTGGGCGTAGTCGCGGACGCGCCGGAGGAGTCGGTTGGCGATTCGCGGCGTGCCGCGTGAGCGGGAGGCGATCGCGTTGAGCGAGTCGGCGTCGGACTTGATGGCCAGGAGGCGGGCGCTGCGTGTGAGGATGTCGTAGAGGTCCGCGGCGGGGTAGTACTTGAGGTGGTGGGTCAGCCCGAAGCGGGAGCGGAGCGGCGCGCTGAGGAGGCCGGCGCGGGTGGTGGCGCCGATGAGTGTGAAGGGCTGGAGCCGGATGGTGACGGTGCGGGCGTTCATGCCTGAGTCCACCGCGACATCGATGCGGCGGTCTTCCATAGCGGGGTAGATGAACTCTTCGACCGCGACGGGGAGGCGGTGAATCTCGTCGATGAAGAGGACATCGTTGGGCTTGAGCTTGGTGAGGGCGCCGACGAGGTCGGTGCCGCGGGTGAGCGCGGGGCCGGAGGTGGTGTAGACGGCGGCGCCCATCTCGGCGGCGATGACATGGGCGAGGGTGGTCTTGCCGAGCCCGGGGGGGCCGTGGAGGAGGAGATGGTCGAGGGCCTCGGCGCGCTCGCGGGCGGCGTGGATGGCGATCCGCAGGCGTTCGACGAGCTCGGACTGGCCGACATATTCGTCGAGACGGGCGGGGCGGAGGGAGAAGGCGAGCTGCTCCTCCTCGGGGGTGCGGGCCTGCGGGGATATCCAGCGCTCCGTCGCCATGGGGAGAGTGTAACCGCGGGGGGGCGGTCCGATCGGCTACGCTGTGCCCCCCATTTCCGACGCGGGCCCCGTCCGGGGTCGCCGCGGGTGGATCGGAGCGCGGGAAGGAGCCCGTCTGATGGCCTGGAATGTGACACTCTTGCGGGCGGGGGAGTTCCGGCTGGACGCCGGGTGCATGTTCGGCATCATCCCCAGCCCGGTGTGGCGGAAGTGGTGCACGCCGGACGCGCAGAACCGGATGCCGCTGCAGACGAACAGTCTGCTGCTGGAGCGGGACGGGCGCCTGGTGGTTGTGGAGGTGGGAATCGGCGACAAGTTCGATGAGAAAGAGCGGTCGATTTACGCGCTGGGCGACCGGGCCATTCACGATGCGCTGCACGAGGTGGACTGCGACCCGGCGGACATCGACGCGGTGATCGTGACGCACCTGCACTTCGACCACGCGGGCGGGCTGACGCGCCGGGGCGCCGGGGACGGGGGGCCGGTGCTGACCTTCCCGGACGCGGAGGTGATCGTGCAGCGGCGGGAGTGGGAGGACGCGATCGCGAATCGGTCGACGATGCACCGGACTTACCTCAAGGAGCACCTGACGCCGGAGGTCGCCGAGCGTGTGACGCTGGTGGACGGGGAGGACGAGGTGCTGCCGGGGGTGCATGTGTGGAATGTGCCGGGGCACACCTGGGGGCAGCAGGCGGTGCGGATCGACGCGGGGGAAGGGAAGCAGATTGTCTTCGTTCCGGATGTGATGCCGACGAGGTGGCATTCCCGGCCGTCGGCGTGCATGGCGTACGATGTGGAGGCGTGGACGAGCCAGCAGGAGCGGGTGAAACTGCTCCGTGCCGCGGCCGAGAAGGGCTGGACGCTGGTGCTGGACCACGAGCACGGTCATCCCGTATTTCGGGTGCGGGTGAACCCTGAGCGGCCGGGGGAACATCTTCTGGATGAATGCGGTTTCTAGAGGGGGCGGTGCGGCTCGGCGGGTCGTCGGATGACCTATGATTCCGCGCACGGAAGGGGTGACTGAGCAGTGAGCACGGCCGCGTCTGACGACAAGGTGGCGATGCCAAGCGGTGCGGTGGAGATTCCGGCCGAGGTTGTCGATGCGCCCGTGGGCGCGGTGTGCGCGGTTGCGGGCGGCGCCGGGGTGCAGGGCGTGAAGCGGAAGAAGTCGTTCTTCGAGCGGATCGAGGCGTGGGTGAGCCGTCTCTCGACGCGGAACAACTTCTGGCACCGGGTGTGCTCGATGATCTGGCTGCCGTACGCGTTCCAGTCCGGGATCCGGATGAAGCGGGTGGACGGGAACACCTTCACGGCGGTGCTGCCGTTCAAGCGGGTGAACAAGAACTGGTACAACGCGATGGCGGGGGCGGCGCTGCTGGCGAACTCAGAGGTGGCGGGCGGGATGTACCTGTTCGCCGAGGTGGGTTCGGACTACACGGTGGTGTGCAAGGAGCTGACCTACAAGTTCCTGCGGCCGTGCCTGGGGCCGGCGACTTACCGGGTGACGCCGGTAGAGGATGTGAAGGAACTAAAGGCCGCGGGCGATGAGTTCAACATCACGGTGGACCTGGATATTTTCCAGACGATCACGAAGCCGATGAAGCGTGAGAAGCGCGTGGGCAAGTGCTCGGCGACCTTTCATGTGACGCCGAAGGTGCATCACAAGAAGAAGCGGGCGCGGGGGAAGGGCGAGGGCGCACCGGGTTCTTCTGACGCCTGAGCGGGAC
>CAZSLT010000202.1:0-1619 GCA_964607595.1 uncultured Phycisphaeraceae bacterium | reverse complement strand
CGTGCGCGTGCTGCTCTCGGCCATCTTCCTGGCGTGTTCGTGGTGCTGGTGCATCGGGATGTACTTCCCGGTGCTCATGGTGCGTGATTTCGGGTGGTGGGGCTGGGCGGCGTTCCTCGTGCCGAACTGCCTGGGGGCGATGATGGTGGGGCTGGTGCATTCGCGGCCGGGCGCGGCGGCACGGGCGACGGCGGCGCACCGGCCCGCGGCGCGGGCGTTCAGTCTCATCACGATTCTGTTTCATGTGTCGTTCCTGGCGTGGTTTGTGCCGCGGCACATCGGGGTGGCCCCGCCACTGGCGTTGCTGGGCGCGGTCATGGGGATCGTGGCGCTGGCGGTGCTGTGCGGTTCGGTGTGGCGGGGGGCGCGCGCGTGGCTGATCTGCGGGCTGATGGTGTTCGCGGGGTCGATGGCGCTGGCCTGGGGTGCTTCGGCGACGAGCGCGAGTTTCCCGGCCGAGCCGCCGGCGTCGGGTCGGTTCACGCTGCCGGCGCTGGCGTGCCTCGCGCCGGCGGTGGCGCTGGGGTTCCTGACCTGCCCGCACCTGGACCTGACCTTCCTGCGGGTGCGGCGGGAGCTGCCGGGGCGGGCGGGGAGCGCGGCGTTCGTGCTGGGTTTTGCGGTGTTCTTCCCGGCGCTCATGGTGCTGACGCTGCTGTACGCGGGGCCGATGGCGCGGGGGGCGGTGAGTTACTACATCGTCGGGCATATCGCGCTGCAGGCGTGGTTCACGATGAGCGCCCACTTCCGTGAGCTGGTCGTCGACGGTCCCGACGGCGAGGTGCGACTCGCGTTGCCTATTCGGCTGAGCGTGCTGATCGCGGTGGTGGCGGGGGTGTCGTACCTGGCGCGGGAGTGGCCGCCGATCGCCGGGATGAGCGCGACCGAGGCGTTGTACAAGTCGTTCATTACTTTCTACGGGGTGTTGTTCCCGGCGTATGTGTGGGTGGCGATGGTGCCGCGAAGGCCCACGCGGGCGCCGATGCGATGGCTGATCTGGGGCGCGACGGGGCTGGCGCTGCCGTTCGCGTGGTGGGGGTACATGCACGAGTTGTGGGTGCTGACGCTGGGGATTCCGGCGGTGATCCTGGCGGCGCCGCTGGTGGGGCGGGTGCTCGGGCGGGGCGTTTCGTGAGGGGCGCGGGAGGGCGCTGATCGCCTGAGCGCTGGCTTGACTCACCGCCTCCGTCGCATTTCGTGCGACACCTCCCGCGGAGGCCCGGGGGAGGCCGGGAACAGGGATTTCGGATAGAATTCGGGTCTGCGCGGGGTGACGCGGGCGGATGCCGCGGGCCTTGTTTTGCAGGGTTGGAGCGAAGATCGACCATGGCCGATGAGATCGACGGCGTGACGCCGGGCGGCGGTGAGGAGACGAGGCCGAGCAACATCGGCCATGTCGTGGATTTGCTCATCGAGGACGAGTTGAAGGACTCGTACCTGACCTACGCGATGAGCACGATCATGGACCGCGCGCTGCCGGATGTGCGTGACGGCATGAAGCCGAGCCAGCGGCGGATTCTGGTGGCGATGAACGACTTGAATCTGCGCCCGAACCGCAAGCACATCAAGTGCGCCAAGATCTGCGGCGACACCTCGGGCAACTACCACCCGCACGGCGA
>CAZSLT010000201.1:0-4496 GCA_964607595.1 uncultured Phycisphaeraceae bacterium | reverse complement strand
GGGACGGGGGTCGCGGCGTGGCTCCCGGCGACGGTGGATGCTGATCGCGCGGCGACGGTGGCGCTGCGGGCGGATATGGATGCGCTGCCGATTCACGAGGAGACGGGTCTGGCGTACGCGTCGGAGCGGCCGGGGGTGATGCACGCGTGCGGGCACGACGGTCATACGGCGGGGCTGATCGGCGCGGCGCGGGCGCTGCGTCAGACGGAGCGGCGGCCGAACCATGTGCTGTTCGTGTTCCAGCCGGCGGAGGAGGGCGGGGCGGGCGGCGAGCGGATGTGCGAGGACGGCGTGCTGGAGGGGCGGGTGATCGGGCGGCCGGTGGACCGGATGTTCGGGCTGCACGGGTGGCCGGAGTTGGAAGTGGGGAGGGTGGCGACGCGGAACGGGCCGCTGCTGGCCGCGACCGATGAGATCGATATCACGATCACCGGTCGGGGCGGTCACGCGGCGTACCCGCAGTTGTGCGTTGATCCGGTGGTGGCGTCGGCGCATGTGTTGACGGCGCTGCAGACGATCGCGTCGCGGACGGTGGCGCCGCACGACTCGGTGGTGCTGACCTTTGGGGCGATTCACGGGGGCGAGGCGCGGAATGTGATCCCGAACTCGGTGATCATGCGGGGGACGCTGCGGACGCTGAACGAGGAGACGCGGAAGCGGGCGGGTGAGATGGTGCGGCGGATCGCGACCGATACAGCGCGGGCGTTCGGCGCCGAGGCGCGGATCGACTGGACGGAGGGGTACCCGGTGACGGTGAACGAGCCGGGGGCGACGGAGCGGGTGCGCGCGGCGGCGCGTGCGGTGGTGGGGGAGGCGAACCTGCTGGAGCGCCCGTACGCGACGATGGGGGGCGAGGACTTCGCGTATTACGCGCAGCGTGTGCCGTCGGCGTTCTTTTTTCTGGGGCTGCGGCCGCGTGGCGCGGCGTCGTACCCGAGTTTGCACACACCCCGTTTCGACTTCAACGATGCGGCGCTGCCGTACGGGGTCGGGATGATGTGCGCGCTGGCGCTGGACGGTGCGTGAGCCGGTGTGGCGCCGGGGAGCGTGGCAGGGGGGAGGGGGGCGGAATCCGGGGCGGGTGAGTCCGAATGATGACGCCGAGGGCCCTATGAGCGATGACACCAGACATGACGGGCGTCCGTGGCTGAGCGGCGGAGAGTTCCGCCCGGACCCGGCGCTGAAAACTTACTTCATTGTGCTGTCGATTCTGACGCTGCCGGGCGTGTTCATCGCGCTGCCGATGCTGATGGCGCGGTACCACACGCTGCGGTACCGTCTGGACGATCACGGGGTGTCGATGAAGGTGGGGCTGCTGTTCCGCAAGGAGAGCAACCTGACCTACCGGCGGATCCAGGATGTGCATGTGACGCGCGGGCTGCTGCAGCGCTGGTTCGGGCTGTCGAGCGTGGCGGTGCAGACGGCGTCGGGGAGTTCGACGGCGGAGGTGACGCTCGAGGGGGTGCGGGACGCCGATGCGCTGCGTGACTTCCTGTATGACCGGATGCGCGGGGCGCGGGACGACGGCGGGGCGGAGACGAGCGGGGCGAGCGCTTCCGCGCCGGCGGACGAGGCGCTGGTGCTGCTTCGTGAGATCCGGGACTCGCTGGCGGTCGCCTCGGCGCGCGGCGGGGGTGGGGGGAGCGGGGGGGGTGGGGCATGAGCGGGGCGATGACGCATCGCGCGTGCGACTGGGTGTACCGGGGCGTGTGGGGCGTGCTGGCGCGGTTCTTTGATGTGCCGCGTGAGCCGCCGGCGCTGCCGACGCGCGGCGGCAAGGCGCTGGATCAGCGTCGGCCGTCGGAGGCGTGGCTGCGGTATCGGAAGTTCTGGTTCTGGATCGTGCTGGGGATCACGGATGTGTGCTTCATCTTCATCTGGGTGATCATCTTCACGGTGAACAAGTGGGTGGCGCTGTCGTTGTCGCCGGTGTTCATCGTGTTGATCGTGCTGCCGGACATCATCGCGTATGTGGCGCTGCACCTGCGGTACGACACGACCTGGTATGTGTTCTCGGATCGGAGCGTGCGGATCCGGCGCGGGGTCTGGGTGATTCACGAGACGACGGCGACCTTCGAGAACATCCAGGATGTGCAGGTGCGTCAGGGGCCAGTGCAGCGGCATTTCGGCTTCGCGGACCTGCTCATCAAGACGGCGGGGGGCGGCGGAACCGCGGCGGGGACAACGATGAGCGGCCATTCGGCGCTCATCGAGGGCGTGCATGACGCGAACGAGCTGCGGGACCTCATCATGGACCGCGTGCGGGCGTCGAAGTCCGCGGGGCTGGGGGACGAGGCGGAGGCGGGGCCGGGCGGGCGCAGCGCGTCGGGTGGGGGGGCGGGCGGGGCGGGATTCACGGCCGAGCATGTGGCGGTGCTGCGCGAGATCGCGGCGGCGGCGCGGGGGCTGGCGGGCTGACTACGATCCGGGTTGATGCCCGACGACCCTGACACACCGATCGCGGACGCCGAGGGGCTGCTGCCGTCCGACACGCCGCCGGCGTGGGGGGCGGAGGACGCGGGCGAGCGGTTGTCGCGGCTGAGCGCCAAGGCGCGGGGGCTGCCTTGCGCGCCGGGCGTGTACCTGATGAAGGACGGCGAGGGGCGGGTGATTTATGTGGGCAAGGCGCTGCGGCTGCCGGACCGGGTGTCGTCGTACTTCGTGCCGTCGGCGGACCTTGGGCCGAAGAAGCGGCCGATGCTGGAGATCGTGCACGATTTCGACATCCTGCCGTGCGAGAGCGAGTGGGAGGCGCTGCTCGCCGAGAACCGGCTGATCAAGGACATCAAGCCGCGGTTCAACGAGCGGCAGACGGACGACAAGTCGTTCCCGTATCTGGTGGTGACGACGCGGGAGGATTTTCCGCGGGTGGCGATCACTCGTCAGCCCGCGGCCGAGGAGTTCCGCGGGGCGCGGGTGTTCGGGCCGTTCGTGAACCCGCTGGCGCTGCGCGAGGCGGTGACGCACCTGCAGCGGGTGTTCAAGTTCCGGACCTGCGAGCTGGAGATCCGCGACGGCGACCCGAAATTGCGGTTCTTCCGGCCGTGCCTGCTGCACGCGATCAACCAGTGCACGGCGCCGTGCGGGGCTCGGATCGGCAAGGAGGCGTACCGGTCGGATATTGATCGGTTCGTGCGGCTGCTGAACACGAAGCGGTCGTCGATGCTGCGCGAGATGCGGGCGGAGATGGAGCAGGCGTCGCGGTCGCTGGAGTTCGAGAAGGCCGCGGCGATCCGGGATCAGATCGGCGCGATCGAGAAACTGGATGAGCGCGGGAGCCGGGCGGACGCGTGGCAGCCGGAGACGGAGCAGGTGATCGTTGAGCCGCGGAAAGGCCTGCGGTCGTTGCAGCGGGTGCTGAGGCTGGACAAGCCGATCCGTTGCATCGAGGGGATTGATATCGCGCACCTGCAGGGCGGCGAGACGGTGGGGTCGAAGGTGTGCTTCATCGACGGGCGACCGTTCAAGAACGAGTACCGGCGGTACCGGATCCAGTCGGCGGGGAACGATGATTACGCGTCGATCCGAGAGGTGGTGTCGCGCCGGTACCGAGAGGCGGGGGCGGGGCACGAGCTGTACCCGGATGTGATTCTCATCGACGGGGGCCTGGGGCAGTTGCACGCGGCGCAGGAGGCGTTCGCGACGCTGGGGGTTCCGCCGCCGATGGTGATCTCACTGGCGAAGAAGGAGGAGTTGATCTTCGTGCAGGAGCGGGCGGAGCCGGTGCGGCTGGCGCGGACGAACGCGGCGCTGCGGCTGTGCCAGCAGATCCGGGATGAGGCGCACCGCTTCGCGCAGCACTATCACCATGTGCTGCGGAGGAAGCGGACGCTGGGGGAAGAGTAACCACAGAGGCACAGAGGGCACAGAGTGGAGAACCAGAGCTCGGAACAAAGCCAGTCAGCGGACTCGCGTGAACGGACGACCGAGCGTCTTCGGCGTGCCGAGTCCGGGTGCATTGTGCTCGTCGGAATCGGACTCTTCACTCTCGTGGCGTCAGTGTTCCTGCTGGCAAGGACCTGCGCAGGCGGCATTGGTGCGGGCAATGTGCCTTCGTACCTCTATGAACAGGATGTCACTGTTGTGAATCGGACAAGTCGGCCGGTTCGGGTCGCGGTCGCGGGGGACCTGATGGTCGCCATATCCGGCGATACCAGGGAAAAGCTCGGCCCCCGTGAGTCGCGCTGGTGCGTTGTCGCGCCAAGCGGATCGGTGAATATCGGAGGGCTTGTCAGTAACGCTCATGGACTGAGCGCTATGGACCCGCTGAAGTACATCGTCTGGTACGCAGACGAAGCGATCGACTCAGAAAATGCCCTGTTCATCGGAGAGGGGAACTGGCGATTGCTGATTGATGAGGTGGATGGTCGTTTGGTACTACGGGCGGAGGCCGTCGAGATCGAAACGGAGTGATGTGTCTTGGGGGGGAGCCGCACCCCATGTCGCTGCGCGACGAAGGGGTGGCATCTAGCGGCCCCCTCCGTCGTTCGCTGCGC
>CAZSLT010000200.1:0-4598 GCA_964607595.1 uncultured Phycisphaeraceae bacterium | reverse complement strand
AGTCGGCGCCAAACCCTCCCTCCCCCGCCGCCGGCGGGGGAGGTGTCATGAGCGCTGCGAATGACGGAGGAGGTCTTCAAAGTTCCCTCTCCCCGCCGGGGAGAGGATGTCATCACGAAGTGATGACAGGTGAGGGGTTCCCCTTGCCCCCCTACTCCTCATCCTCACGCGCCACGCCCGACCGCACCGGCAGCGCCCGCGCCGCGCACAGCCCCCGCGCCCGCGCCCCCGTCTGCGACAGCGCATCCTCCACGAACCCGATCATCCGCGTCGCCGCCGTCCCCCACGAACGCCCGCGCAACTCCTCGAGCACCGCGCGGATCGGCGTGCCGCCGCGGTCCCGGAACAGCGCCCGGTACACGACCGTCGCTTCCACGCGGTCCTCCGGCTTCATCGCCGGATTCCGGCGCAGCCCCACGCGGTTCAAGCCGCTCAGCCGGTTGTGATCGCCCACGATCACGAACGGCGGCACATGCTGGCTCACCATCGCACCGCCCCGGAACATCACGCCCTCGCCGACATGCGTGAACTGATGCACCGCCGTGCCCCCCGACAGCACGCACCCCGGCCCCAGGCGCACATGCCCGGCCAGCGTGCAGCCGTTCGCCAGGATCACCCCGTCCCCCACCTGCGCGTTGTGCCCGACATGCGACGACGCCATCAGCATGCACCCCGACCCCAGGCGCGTCGGCACCTCCTCGCCCGTGCCGCGGCTGACCGTCGCATGCTCCCGAATAATGTTCCGATCGCCGATGAACAGCCGCCCGCGCGCCTCCGGCTTGAACGCCCGGTCCTGCGGGTCGCCCCCCAGCACCGCGTACGGATGCACATCGTTCTCGGCGCCCAGCGCCGTCCGCTCCACGATGATCGACCGCGCCCGCAGCCGCGTCCGCGCGCCGATCTCGCAGTCCGGCCCCACGATCACACCCTTCTCGATCACCACGCCCGGACCGATCACCGCCGTCGCGTCGATGCACGCGCTGGGGTGAATCTCCGCGCTCGGATCAATCATCGAGTCGCCGCGACGCATCGTCGTGCTCAAGGCCCTAGGCTCCCGCGCCCGGAACGCCGTCCCGCCAACTCACCAAGAGGCCGGAACCCGCCGGGGGCCACGAGTATATCCGCGCGCGCCGCTCAGCCCGCCCAGACGCCCGAAGACGCCTCCGGCGACGCTTCCAGCCCCGACCCCACCGGGCACGGAACGATCAGCATCGCCGTCAGGTCATCAATCTGATGCAGCGAACCGCGCTGCGAGTCCAGCGCATCGGTCAGCATCCCCATCGCCCCGCCGAGCCCCTCACGCCGCCACGCGTCCGCGGCCTCGCGGAAGTGATCCAGGTAATGGTGCGTCGGGTGCTTCCGATCCGACTTCCCCTCCGGGCACGGGAACGCCGTCTCGAACCCGTCCGAATACACGATCAGCATCTCATCGTCCGCCGGAGTGAACGACACCTCGTCGTAATGATCATCCGCGAACACGCCCAGCAGCCCGCCGTTCGTCTCCACCTTCAGCACCCCGCCGTCGCGGTACCGCAGCGGCGGCGGATGCCCCGCGCCGGCGATCGTCACGCGACGCGTCCGAAGATCCACCGTCCCGTACACCGCCGTGGCGAACCGCGGCACATCCGCGTGCCGCCGCACCATCTCACGGTTCAGACGCGACAGCACCTCCGCCGGAGACAGCAGCAGATACCCGTCCCCGTCGATCACCTTCGTCGTCAGACTCCGCGCCAGCACCATTGTCATCAGCGCCGCCGGCACGCCGTGACCCACCGCGTCGGCGACGAAGAACCCCACGGTGTCCTCATCAAGCCGCTGCACATCATAAATGTCGCCGCTCACATACCCCGCCGGACGGAACAGCACGCGGAAATCAATCCCCGGCGTCTGCGGCAGTGTTCGCGGCAGAAACTCACGCTGCACGCTCGCCGCCAGCTGCAGCTCATCATGAATCCGGTCCATCTCGCCGCGCAGCCCGCCCTGGAACCGCCGCGCCGTCCGCAATTCCGCGTTGAGCAATTCCACCACCGGTTGGCGCTCGACCAGCGCCGCAAGGGTCGAGGCGATCACGCCCGCCGGCGTCGATCGCGGCAGCACGATCACCCCCTGCTCGCCGATCTGCGCAAACCGATCATCATCATCCGCCACGATGATCACGCACGGCACGCTCGACTCCGAGATCCGATCAATCACCCGGTACACGCCCGATGTGTCGTCGGCGCGCTCGACCACCGCCAGCACAGCCCGCCCCAGCGCGAACTTCTCATCATCAAGAATCGCGTCCAGCCGCGCCGCGTGCAGCGTGCAAGGCGCCGCATACACCGGCCACGCGTCGGCGATCGGTCGCCAGAACAGCGCCTGCGACGCCTCGGCCGGCTCAGGGGCGATGAATGTGATCGCGTTCGAACCGCGTCCGTGCGAACCCACCGGGCACCCCTTCCTGCCGAGGCCGCGCCCAACGCCGCGCCGGGCCCTCACAGCCCGGACGCGCGGTCTCGGCGCGCCATCTCACCCACCCCGGCATCGGCACCCCGTGTCACCCGCTTGAGGAAGGGACCTCAAACCACACCTCATCGCCCGGCTTCACCCCCAGCCGCGCCAGCGTCCCCGACGCGAACTCCAGCACATATCGGGCCGGGAACCGGCTCGGGTACCGCTTCAGACGCGCCTCGTAATTCCCCTCCCCCTCATTCGAGCGACGCGGCTCCTCCGGCTGCATCTCGTACACCGACACGATCCGCTTCGTCTCGTCCACATACGCGATGTCGATCGGAATCGGACAGTCCCGCATCACGAAGCTCCGCATCGCCGCCGACGGGAACACGAAGATCATCCCCCCGTCCCGCTTGATCTCCGTCCGGAACGACAACCCCTTCTCGCGCTCATCGTTGTCGTCCGCGAGCTCCATGAAGAAAGTCTCGCCCCCCACGCGCACCGGCACGAGGCCGTCGGCGCGCGCCTGCGGCCGCGGCTCCGAGCAACCCGCCATCGCCGCGATCGCCGCCACCCCGATCACGCCCAGTCTCATGAAGCCGTCAGCCACGACTCGTCCTCCTTCGTGAACACCGTCCTCCCCCGCCCCATGCTAGCCGCATCGAACCCCGCCGCGAACTCCCGCGCGTCCATCTCGCGCCGCTCACGCGTCACGCCGCTCCAGAACGCCAGCAGCCCGACCACCCGCTCGGCGCGCACGCCCATCTCCCGGTACCGCGCCAGGCGCGTGTCCCCGTGTCGCTTGGCCAGTCGTTTGCCGTCCTCCCCCACCACCAGCGGCAGGTGCATCCACGACCGAGGAGTGCGCAGCCCCAGCGCGCCGTACAGCAGCAACTGCCGCGCCGTCGAGTCCAGCAGGTCATCCCCCCGCACCACATGAGTTACGCCCTGCCGCGCATCATCCACCACTACCGCCAACTGGTACGCCGGCTGGCCGCGTTTCGTCCACACCACGAAATCGCCGATGCTCACCGACGGATCGTGCGCCACCTCACCGTGCACCGCATCGACGAACCGCACCACGCCCTCCTCCACCACGAACCTCCAGTTCGTCCCCTCATCCGCGAACGCCTGCGGCGCGACCGCCGGGCGTAGCTCCCGCGGGAACCGCGACTCCGCCGGCCCGTCCTGCTGCGGCGCCGACGCCGACGCCTCGATCTGCGCCCGCGTCAGTTCGCACGGGTACACCAGCGCCCGCCCCGCCAGATCGCGCATCGCCGCGCGGTACGGCTCCAGTTCGCCCGACTGCCAGACAGGGCCCTCGTCCCAGTCGATCCCAAGCCACTCCAGCGTCGCCAGCATCGCGTCGTCCGCGCCCGGCTTCACCCGCGGCCCATCGAGATCCTCGATCCGCAACAGAATCTCCCACCCGCCCCGACGCGCCAGCGCCCAGTTGATGAGAAAGGTCCGCGCATTGCCCAGGTGCAGCGCGCCCGTCGGCGACGGCGCCAACCGCGTCCTGCCCACCACATTCACCGGGGTTGACGGATCCATCTCGACCACAAAGACTACGCATTCCCCGCCCGCCGCGCCCGCCTACACCACAACGAGAGGACCGCCATGCCAACCCCACCCCGCCTCTCGCTCGACCAGGTCTCCGCAAGACTCGGCGCGCTGCCCGAATGGTCGCTCGTACGCGGCCAGATCCAGCGCACCTACACCTTCAAGGACTTCATCGCCTCCATGAAGTTCGTCAACAAGGTCGCCGAGCACGCCGAACGCGTGCAGCACCATCCCGACATCCTCATCCAATACAACCGCGTCACACTCACCCTCTCCACGCACGACGCCAACGGACTCACCACCAACGACTTCGACCTCGCCGCCGCGGCCGACGGTATGGCGTGACACCTCCCCCGACCCCATTGGGGGGGGCGGGGGAGGTGTCACGCTGAAAGCGTGACGGAGGGTGTTTCTTGCTCCCTCCCCCGACCCCATTGGGGGGGGCGGGGGAGGTGTCGAACGCGAAGCGTTTGACGGAGGGGGTCTCCTTCCCCATCTGTGCTCTGTGCTTTGTGCTTTGTGCTTTTCCTCCCCGCCTATACTTCCCCCGCGTCGGCGGGCGGCCGCTCCGGGTGTCCGCACCCGGGGAGGAAAGTCCGAAC
>CAZSLT010000199.1:0-4703 GCA_964607595.1 uncultured Phycisphaeraceae bacterium | reverse complement strand
CCGCTGCGATTGGTCGGATTCGACGCCAGCCCGGTGCGGGCCGTGCTGCGGACCATCGACTAATCGATCGTCGCGACGACCTTCAACTCGACGGCGATCGGCGTCGGCAGCGCGTTGATCTCGATGGTCGTCCGCGTCGGATTGGGATTGCCGTCCCCCGCAAAGTACTCCGCGTAGACCTTGTTGTACGACGCGAAGTCCCGCTTCATGTCCGTCAGGAACACCAGGACATCCACGATGTTCGCCCACGACGAGCCCGCCTCTTCCAGGATGTGACGGATGTTGTCGAAGCAACTGATGCACTGCGCCCGGATGTCATGGTCAATGACCGCTCCCGACGCGTCCTGCGTCACGCCGGGGATCGCCTTCGACCCCCTCTTCCGTGGGCCGACCCCGGATAGAAACAACAAATTTCCGACCCGTTTGGCGTGCGGGTAGGCGCCCACGGGCTCCGGCGCACGGCTCGACTCGAATGATTGCGACATGCGTTACACCAGCCTCACACAGACATTCTTCGGTTCGGTGAAGAATCGGAGCGCTTCCTCGCCCCCCTCGCGTCCGATGCCGGACTGCTTCATGCCGCCGAACGGGGTCCGCAGATCGCGCACCATCCAGCAGTTGACCCAGATGACCCCGGACTCGACGCGCGCCCCCATCCGGTGCGCCCGGCCGAGATCGGCCGTCCAGATCGAGGCCGCCAGCCCGTAGGGCGTCGAGTTCGCCAGCGCGACCGCCTCGTCCTCGTCCAGGAATGTCTGGACCGTCACGACCGGGCCGAAGATCTCCTCCTGGATCACACGGCAATCCGGGCCAAGCCCCGCGATGACGGTCGGCTCGAAGAACAAACCGTTGCGGCACCGCGCCGGCAGCCGCTCGGGGGAGACGCGGCCTCCGCCGCACAGGATGTCGCCTCCCTGCTCCTTTGCGATCTGCACATACGACTCGATCTTGGCGATCTGCTCGCGACTGGTCTGCGCACCGTGCTGCGTCGATGCCTCCATCGGGTCACCGATCCGGAGCGCTCGGGCGCGCTCGACAAATGACGCGACGAACCGATCGGCGACCGCCTCCTGCACGAGGAACCGGGAGCCGCACAGACAAATCTGCCCCTGGTTGGAGAACGCGGCCCGCACCGCGTTGTCGAGCATCAGTTCGAACGGGGCGTCGTCGAACACGACAAACGGATTCTTGCCGCCGAGTTCAAGCGATGCACGCTTGAGCATCCGCCCGCACTGCTCACCGATCCACGAACCGACGCGCGTCGACCCGGTGAACGACACCGTCGGCACGCCGGGGTGAGTCACGATCTCGGCGCCGACCGTCGATCCCAACCCATGCACAACATTGACGACACCGGGTGGAAGCCCGGCGTGCGTCAGGATGTCCCCGAGCATGAACGCCGTCAGCGGCGTGACCTCCGACGGCTTGCACACGCAGGTGTTGCCGGTGGCGATCGCCGGGGCGATCTTCCATGTGAGCAGATAGAGCGGCAGGTTCCACGGCGAGATCAAGCCCGCCACGCCGCGGGGAGATCGGAGCGTGTAGTTGAAGCACTCCCCGCCCATCTCATGGAACCGCGAGTCCGAGTGCAGGATCGCGGTGGCGAAGTACCGGAAGTTCGCGGCCGCGCGAGGGATATCCAGCGACCGGGCCATCGCCAGCGGCTTGCCCGTGTCGCGCGACTCCAGCATCGCCAGTTCGTCGATCTTGGCCTCGATCCCGTCGGCGATGCGGAGGAGGATGGCCGAGCGATCACCCGCGGGGCGTGAGGCCCACGGCTCGAACGCCGACGCGGCGCTCGCGACGGCCTCCCGGACATCGTCGGAGCCCGAGTCCGGCGTCCGCGCGAACACCTCGCCCGTCGCCGGCTCGATCACATCGAGATACGCCCCGTGCCGCGGCGGCGTGTGGTGCCCGTTGATGAAGTTTGTCAGTGTGCGCATGGTTCAGAGTGTCGGGAGCCGTCCGCCGTCCACCGGCAGGTTGATACCAGTGATGTACGACGCGGCCGGCGAGGCCAGGAACGCCACGGCGCTCGCGATCTCCTCCGGCGCAGCGAACCGTTTCATCGGCACACTCTGGCGCATCGACTGAGAAACCGAGTCCGGCGCTGCCCCTTCCTTCGACGCACGGGCTCCGATCAAGGACGAGAGACGCTCCGTCTCGGTGAAGCCGGGAAGGACATTGTTCACGGTGATCCCGAACGGGGCGAGTTCGAGAGACAGTGTCTTGGCCCAGTTCGCAACCGCGGCCCGGATCGTATTCGAGACGCCCAGCCCCGGGATCGCCGCCTTCACGCTCGTCGAGATGATGTTGACGATGCGGCCGTAGCCGCGCTGCTTCATCCCCGGCACGACGGCGCGAACGAGCGCCTGGTTGCACAGGACATGCGCCTCGAACGCCCGAACGAACTCCTGCGGGTCGGCGTCGAGCACCGGGCCACCCGGCGGCCCCCCGGTGTTGTTCACCAGAATCTCGAAGCGATCACCCCGCGACACCCGATCGCCGACGAGTCGCCCGATGCCGGCGCTGTCGGAGAAGTCGCCGCGGAGCGTCGAGTGCTGCTGGTTGTCGGGCCGGGGCAACCCGGCGCACCCGCGTTCGAGGGCCTCGGCGTCGCGCGCCAGCATGGTGACGCGTGCCCCCAACGCGGCCAGTTCGTGGGCGCAGGCAAGCCCGATCCCCTTCGTGCTTCCGCACACCAGCGCATCCCTGCCGCGAAGATCGATGTTCATCGGACGCGAGACTACCGGGAACCCAGCGCCGGTCAAGCGGGGGCGCCCAGCGGCAGCGAAATGATGAAGTCCGTCCCACGCCCCGGCGATGTCTGCACCTCCACCGTGCCCCCGTGCGCCTCCACCAGCCGACGCGTCGTGGGCAGGCCCAGCCCGCTCCCACCGGCCTTGGTCGTGAAGTAGGGTTTGAAGATCGACTCGATCCGGTCCGGGGCGATGCCCGGGCCGGTATCGATGACATGGACGCGGGCGGTGTCCGTTTCTTCGTGCCGGGGCCGCGTCGCGATGCGCTCCGTCCGCAGAATCAACTCGCGGGGCCGATCGGAAGACTCCATCGCCTGCGTGGCGTTGAGCAAGAGATTCAACAGCGCCTGCTTGACCACATCGGGGTCAATCATCGCCACCAGCGGTTCGGGAGCGAGCTGAGTCCGCAGCCGCACGCCGTGATGCTCGGCCTGCGGCAGGTAGAAGTCGCAGATCTCCTCCACGGTCTGGTTCAGATCAACGGGCCGGCGCTCCAGACTCACCTGTCCGGCATAGGTGAGAAAGTCTTGCAGCGTGTCCCGGAGCCGTTCGGCCTCGCGACGCAGCGTGTCGACCCGCTTCTTCAACCGCGACTTCTCGTTCTCCGGCAGCGTCAGATCGTCGATCGCCTCGCCGAGCAACTGGGCGTTGAGTCCGATGGTCGAGAGCGGGTTCTTGATCTCGTGCGCCAGACCGCCGGTCATCGCGCCAGTCTCGGCGAGTTGCTCGGCGCGCTGGGCGCGGCGCTCGGCCTGTCGGGCCCGCGCCGTCTGCCGCTTGAGCTCAAACCAGCCCAGTGGCACCACCAGCGCGATCCCCACCACCAGACCGATGAGCATCCCCATGATCAGCATGAATGCCCGGAGCCCTTGCGGCGTTGATCAGCGACGGGGTGAACGCGTGTAGCGCCTGGGGCGGACTTTGATCTCCACATCCTCAAGCCGCTCCACTTTGGTCGCGTGCCAACCCTTGTCGGTCTGCTCGGCGTCGTATCGAACCTTTGAACCGTCGCGCAGTACGCGGAATCCATCGCCCTGGATCTGCGTGAAATGGACGAAGATGTCCTGGCCTTCGGGGCCGACAATGAACCCGAACCCCTTCCGGGGGTCGAACCACTTGACGGTCCCCTCAACTTCACGAAGCACAGCAATGGCTTCGTCGCCCATGACAAACCCCACGCGCGATCGGTGGTATGACCGAGTCGATCTTCTCTAACTTACCACGCGATGCGGCGTGCGGCAACGATTGCGCGTCAACGAGCTCGACGATTCAGGCGGGGGCGCCGGCCGCCGCCGACTCCTCCTTGAGGATCGCCTTGCGGCTCAGCTTGATGCGTCCCTGATCGTCGACCGCGATGACCTTCACCCGGATCGAGTCGCCGATGGACACAACATCCGTCACCGCTTTGACATAGCCGTCGGCCAACTCAGAAATGTGGCACATCCCGTCGGTGCCGGGGGCCAGTTCGATGAACGCGCCGAAATCCTTGAGAGACACGACTTTACCGGTGAAGACCGTGCCGACCCGGATCTCGGCGGTCAGAGCCTCGACCTCGGCCACGGCGCTCTCGATATCGATCCCGCCGGACGCCGCGACGAACACCGTTCCGTCGTCCTCGACATCGATGGTCACGCCCCACTTTTCCTGGATCGCCCGGATCGTCTTCCCGCCGGGGCCGATCAGCTTGCCGATCTTGTCGGGGCTGATCTTCAGGGTGATCAGCTTCGGGGCGTACTTGGAGATCGACGGGCGGGGTGCCGCGATCACGGACTCCATCTGATCGATGATCTGGTGCCGACCTTTCCGGGCCTGCTCGAAGATGACCTTGATCTGGCTCATCACGAGCCCTCGGGCCTTGAGATCGAGCTGGATACCCGTGATC
Organism: uncultured Phycisphaeraceae bacterium; assembly: GCA_964607595.1. Taxonomy (GTDB): domain Bacteria; phylum Planctomycetota; class Phycisphaerae; order Phycisphaerales; family UBA1924; genus JACKHC01. The sequence continues at coordinate 62 of CAZSLT010000199.1, read as the reverse complement.
CCCTCCCGGGTCCCCGAGACCTTGAAGTCCATATCGCCGAAGAAGTCCTCTTCACCGATGAT
>CAZSLT010000198.1:0-4704 GCA_964607595.1 uncultured Phycisphaeraceae bacterium | reverse complement strand
GATGCAGCGCCTCGAAGTCGGCCTCGGTCGCGGGGCGGTGGTGGAGGGTGGTCATCAGAAATCGCCAAAGAGCAAAGGGCCAAATGGCAAATCAATTTGAATTGGCGGACGCGGAGATCGTCAGGAAAGTGTGAGCAGGGCCCTTCTGATTTGGCGCTTTGCAATTTGCTATTTGGCGATTCTTCCTGTCCGCTCGCTCGCGCTCGCGGCTCTGTCAACGCGCGGGGGTCACCAGTTCGCCCGGCTTGCCAAGCAGTTCGATGATCAGCGCCAGGCATCGTGCCGCGTCCGCGCCGTCCACGCAGCGGTGGTCGCAGGTGAGCGACAGCGGCAGGAGTTTGGCGATGCGGATCGCCCCCTTGTCGGCCACGACGCCCTCGCGCACGCGCCCGACCGCCAGGATGCCCACCTCGGGGTAGTTGATCACCGGCGTGGCGAAGCGGCCCGCGTAGGAGCCGACATTGCTGATCGTGAAGGTCGAGCCCATGAGACGGTCCCGTGGGATCGTCCGGTCCCGCACCATCTGCGCCACCTGGCCGATCTCACGACCGATCTGCAGCACGCCCATCGCGTCCGCGTTCGGCACCACGGGGACGCTCAGCCCCTGCTCGGTGTCCGCTGCGATGCCGATGTGCACCACCGAGTGACGCACGATCTCCTCGTTCGCATCATCCACGGTCGCGTTGAGCGAGGGGAACTGCTTGAGCGCCCGGCACACCGCGCTGACCACGAAGGGCAGGTAGCTGAGCTTCTCGCCCGAGGCGGCGCTGAGCTTGGCCCGCTCGCCATCGAGCGCGGTGCAGTCGGCCTCGTCCATGACGGTGAAATGCACCGCCGTGTCCATGCTCTGGCGGAGGCGCAGGGCGATGGTGCGCCGCACGCCGCGCATCGGGACGCGGCTGGAGCCCTGCGTCACCGGGATGTTCACGGTCGGGGCGTCGGCGCCGGTGACCTTGGTCGCCAGCTGGTTCTCGCGGGCGACGCGCTGCGGGGCCGCGACGACCTCGCCCGATACGGCGGGTTGGCGCGACGGGGCGGACGCGCTCCGCCCGCTCGCTTCCGCTCGCGGCTCCGAACGCTGCGCAAACCCGCGGACATCCTTCTCGGTCACACGCCCGCCGATGCCCGAGCCTGGGACGGCGTCGATCTCGACGCCCAGATCGCGGGCCAGTCGGCGCACGGCCGGCGTCGCCAGCGCCTTGCCGCCGTCGCGCGCGAACGCGCCGAGCTCGCCCGACATCGTGCCGACGACGGTGCCGTCGTCCTCCCGGGCTGTCTGCGCATCGGCCCGCTCGACGGGCTCGGTGCTCGACTCCTCGAACTGCGGATCGAGTCGCGACGCCTGCTGGCGCGCGGGCGCGCCCGGCTTGGCGTGGCCGTTGGAGGGCTTGGCCTCGGTCGTCGACGCCCCGCCCGCGCCGACATAAGTCCACGCGGGCTCGCCGACCTTGAGGATGTCGCCGACCTTCCCGAAGAGTTCCTTGATGGTCCCGGCGCGCGGGCTCGGCACCTCGACGAGCGCCTTGTCGGTCTCCATCTCCGCGACGATCTGGTGCTCCTCGACCGTGTCGCCCGGCTTGACCTTCCAGGAGATCAGTTCGGCCTCGTGCACGCCCTCGCCGAGGTCGGGGAGGATGAAGATGTTCGGATCAGCGGACTTGTGGAGTGCCATGATGCGTCGTCCGGGCGAAGGGTTGTGATCGGGTTCTGAACGGTGCCGCGTCCCACCGGCGCGGCGACCGTGCAGTGTACCGGGTCGGCGGACCCCGGTCCGCACCCGGCGCGGGCCGCCGGGCCGAACTCAGCCCGCGCCGATCGAGCGGTCCAGCAGGGCCACCGCCATGTCGCGCGCGGTCGCCGCGGCGTCGGGGTCGCAGCCGATGTGCCGGGTCGTGATCGCGGCCGCGGCCAGCATGCACAACTGCTTGGCCAGCTGAGACGGCTGCACCGCTCCGGCACGCGTCGCCAGGTCCTCGAACGCTCGGTGCAGGCGCTCGCCGTGGCGGGTCGCGGCCTGATGGACCGGGTCGTTCGGATTGGGGAACTGCGCCGTCGCGTTGATGAACAGGCACCCCTTGAAGTCCGGGTCGTCGAACCACTCACCGAGGATGTCGAACACCATCAGGATCCGGGCCCGGGCATCCCCGCCACGGCGGTCCATCTCCTGGCTGAGCGCGTGCATATCGCGCTCGTCGCGGTCGTCGAGCACCGCGACGATCAGGTCGTCCTTGCTGGCGAAGTGGTTGTAAAAAGTTGTCTTGGTGACGCCCACCTCTTCAAGGATGGCGTCCAGCCCCACGGCGTGGAAGCCGTGCTCGTAGAAGAGCATGGCCGCGGCATCGAGGATGCGATCGCGGGTGGCGAGCGGCTGCGTCCGCGGGGCGATGGTCCAGATGGCCTTGGGCATGGGGTCGGCTCCTGCGAAACCACGCGGTTGAACCGCGGGGTTGACTTGTAGTCCACCTCGGTGGACCGCGAGTCAAGCGGCGATCGCTGAATCCACGTGTAGGTTACCCCGACAACACCGCAACGCAACGGAGACATCGCCAGTGAGACCCTTCCGACCCGACCAACCCGCCCGACTTTCCCCGCGGAACGCCGATCCCTGCCGCGACTGCCCTGCAGCCGCGACCTGCACCCGTGCCGGCGAGTGCCCCCTGGCCCGGCTCGTCGAACTGCTCGAGCGCGAGGCCGACCTGCGGGTCTGCGTCATCGAGCGCGACTGGGACCGCGTGGACGCGGCCCGCGACCGCGCCAGCGCCCTGGGCGTCGCCGACCGCGTCACCGTCCACCACGCCGCGGCTATCGAACTCTCCCGCCGCGCTTCCTGACCCATCCCTTCCCCCAAGCAAACCCAAAGGATCCACCCATGCAACGACACAACACCGCCGCCGCCAAGCCCTCGCCCCGCACCTGCCTCGTCGCTTCGTCGCCCAAGCCGGCGCTGCCTGCATCGCCGTGGGCGGCGATGTGGATCAACGCCGCGCCCGGCGAGCCGATCCGGGCCTCCGCCGCGTCGCGCTGGTTCGCGCTGGGGTACGGGCTGCTCTGCTATGGCGCGTTCTTCGCGACCTTCCTGTACGCGATCGGCTTCATCGGCGGCTTCCTGACGCCGACCACGCTCGACGGCCCGCTGACCGGCCCCCTGTGGCTGGCGATCGCGATCAACACCGGGCTGGTCCTGCTCTTCGGCGTGCAGCACAGCGTGATGGCCCGGCCGTGGTTCAAGAAGGCGTGGGTGCGAGTCGTCCCCGAGCACCTGGAGCGCTCGACCTATGTGCTGCTCTCGAGCGTGGCGCTGATCGCGATGTTCATCTTGTGGCGACCGATGGGCGGCGTGGTGTGGAGCATCGAGCACCCCATCGCACGGGGCATCCTTTATGCGATCCTCGGCGCGGGCTTCCTGCTCGTGCTCGTGACCACCTTCCTTATCAACCACTTCGACCTCTTCGGCCTGCGCCAGACCTGGCTGCACTTCCGCGGCCGCGGGTACACACACCTCGACTTCGCCACGCCGGGCGTCTACCGCTTTGTGCGTCACCCGCTGTATGTCGGCTGGCTGATGAGTTTCTGGGCGACGCCGACAATGACCGCGGCGCACCTCCTGTTCGCGGCGTTGAGCACGGCGTACATCCTGGCCGCGATCCGCTGGGAGGAGCGCGACCTGCTCGATCACCACGGCGAGTCGTACGCGTTGTACCGGCAGCGTGTGCCGATGCTGGTGCCGACGCCGGGCAAGGCGTGGAGCGACGAGCCCGCGCGCGAGCCGGCGCTGAACTGAACTAAACCGAGCCCATCGACATGGGTGATCCCGGGGACGGGACGGGCCGCGACGCCCGTCCCGTTTTCGATTCGGCGTGCAACCCCGTTTGCCATCGCTCACAATGCCGCCGTGCCACAGCAGCCCCCTGTATCAGCCGAGATCGCCCGCCGGGAGGAAGCACGGCTGGCCGCCGATCTCTTCGTCGTCGCCGACGCGTGCGAGCCGATCCTCGGCGGCGCGATGGCCCGATCGGCTCCCGGGTCATGGACCAATCACGCCGTCGGGCTGGCGCTGGACGACCGGCCGATCGACGACGCCGAGATCGATCGCCTCGTCCGCTTCTACGCCGACCACAGCGTCGAGCCGCGGGTGGAAGTCTGCCCCTTCACGCACGGCGCCCTGCTCAAGGGTCTGGCGGCCCGCGGCTTCGTGCTTCACGGCTTCGAGTGTCTGTTCGCGCGGGCGCTGAGTCCCGATGAACACATCTCACCGCCTGCTCCGCCCCCGGCGGGGCTGACCATCGAGCCGGTGGACGCCACGGACGAGGCCGGGCTGGCCGCGTACTCGTCGGCGATCTACCGCACCTTCTTCCCACCCGACCACCCCGGCCCGAGCGAGAACGATGTGCAGACGATGATCCGGTTCCTGCGCAAGCCGGGCGTGACCGCGCTGCGGGCGTCCATCGGCGGCGAGTTCGCGGGGGGCGGTTCGGTGACGGTGGCCGGCGGGGTCGCGTGCATCACCGCCGCGGGCGTGCGCGAACCCTTCCGCCGCCGGGGCATCCAGCAGCACCTGCTGGCGCGCCGGATCGAGTTCGCGGCCCGCGCCGGCGCCTCGCTGGCGACGATCGGCTCCAAACCGGGCGCGGGCACCGAGCGCAATGTCATGCGGCTGGGCTTCACACTGGCCTACAACCGTGCGGTGCTCGTCATGCCCGGCGA
>CAZSLT010000197.1:0-4734 GCA_964607595.1 uncultured Phycisphaeraceae bacterium | reverse complement strand
GTGACCTGGTAGCGCAACTCACTTTCGAAACACCTGCCAGTAGTACCAATCTTCTTGCACCGTTGGCTGATAGCCCGCGCCGATCGCACGGTCAATCCAAATCTGACCACGCCCGGGTTGCTCAAAGACATTCCCCGCCGGACCGCTCCAGTCGGGCGGCCTTGGAACAAACATTCCGTACTTGAGCCGCACACCCAGCGCGTACATCGCCTCGGGATGCCCGTTCTCCGCCGCACGCTCAACCCACTCATACCCCTTGTCGACATCGGCCCCGAAGGGCCACAGGATGACACGGCCGATCCGCTCGCCGTGGTTCTCAAGCCACTTCGCGTACTCGAATTGCTTCTGCGCATCACCCTTTTTCGCGGCGGCGTGCAACCGGGCCCCCTGAATCTTCGGTATGCCGATGATCAACGAAAGAATCAGCACCGAAATGATCGCCGCGCTCAACGCTACACGCTTGCTCGCCAGCAGACATACGAGCGGAGCGCCGATCAACAGCAGGGGAACGATTAGCGGCAAGTAAGACACAGGCATCCGGCAATCCTACATTGGATCGCGATCACGCTTCGGGCTCGCGCGCCATTCACAACTCCGGCGCAAACCCTCTTCTCATCGTGTTCTCGCAGCTCGCCCGCGGCTCCACAAACTGCAGCAAATAATCCATCCCGCCCGCCTTCGACCCCACGCCCGACATCCCGAACCCGCCGAACGGCTGACGCGCCACCAGCGCCCCCGTGATCCCGCGGTTGATGTACAGGTTCCCCACCCGGAACTCGCGCTTGGCCTTCTCGATGTGCGCCGGCTTCCGCGTGAACACGCCCCCCGTCAGCTTGTACGCCGACGAATTCGCGATCGCCAGCGCCTCATCAAAGTCCTTCGCGTGCATCACCGCCACCACCGGCCCGAAGATCTCCTCACGCGCGATCGTGTGCTCCGGCTTCACACCCGTGAACACATGCGGCACGATGTAATTCGATGGAATCACGCCGCTTCTTCCCTCTCCCCCCTGGGGAGAGGGTGGCACGCCCTGAGTGCCGGGTGAGGGGGTTTGAAGAACGCACCCCTCCCGCTTCGCCGTCTCAATAAACCCACGGATCCTTTCCGCGGCCTCATCATCAATCACCGGCCCCACATCGCAACCCGGGAACACCGGCGACTTCACCACCAGCGACTCCGTCGCCGCGACAAACCGCTCGATGAATGTCGAGATGTGCCTGCCGTTGGCTCCCTCGGGATCAACCACGATCACCCGCGAGCACGCGCTGCACTTCTGACCCTGGAACCCGAACGCCGACTGCCGCACGCCCAGCACCGCCTCGTCGAGGTCCGCCGAGGTATCAACGATCACCGCGTTCTTCCCGCCCAGCTCCGCGATCACCTTCTTGATGTGCCCCTGACTGGCCGGCGTGTGCGCCGCCGTCTGCAGAATGCTCAGCCCCACCGCTTTCGAACCCGTGAACGCGATCAGCGCCACCCGCTCATCCTTCACCAGCGCCGCCCCCACCGTCTCGCCCACGCCGGGGCAGAAGTGCAGCGCATCCCGCGGCACGCCCGCCTCGTGCAGAATCTCCACCAGCAGCTTCGCGATCCCCGGCGTCTGCTCCGCCGGCTTGAGAATCACCGTGTTCCCCGTCACCAGCGCCGCCGACGCCATCCCGCACGCGATCGCCAGCGGGAAGTTCCACGGCGAGATCACCACCGCAACGCCCCGCGGCTGATACCAGGTCTCATCGAGCTCGCCGATGAACTTCCCCAGCCGATGCCGCGAGAACAGCGGCGCCGAGCACCGCGCGTAATACTCAAGGAAGTCCATCGCCTCCGTGACATCCGCGTCCGCGTTCCGCCAGTCCTTCCCGTTCTCCTTGATGATCACGCCCGAGAGCTCATCCCGCCGACGCCGCATGATCTCCGCCGCCTTCACCATCACATTCGCGCGCTCGATCGGGTCCGCGTCCCGCCACTTCTGGAAAAACGCGTGCGCCCGCCCCACCATCGCCAGCGCCTGCTCCACCGTCGTGTCGTTCGCCACCCGCGGCGCCGCCGCCTTGCTCACCGCGTCGGCGAACCGCTCCCGCACCGCCCTCTGCGAGAAGTCCCGCATCGGGTCCGTCGTGAACGGCTTGCCGTCACCCACCTTCGGGTGCGACGGCGACAACTGGTGCCGTTCGGCCGCGACCGTGTAGAGGTCCGGCTTGGCGTCGCGCTCGGCGCCGTGCGGCGACCGCAGCAGCACCGACGCATCCGCATCATCGAGGAACCCCGCCTTCAGCCACGACTCGTTCGAGGTGTTCTCGAGCAGCCGCCGCACGAGATACGCCATCCCCGGAATCATCTCGCCAACCGGCACATACTCGCGCACCCGCAGACCCATCTCCTCGGCCGCGCTCTTCAACTGGTCCGCCATCCCGTGCAGCATCTGCAGCTCGATCGCGTTCCGCGGCAGATCACGCCGCTCCAGCGCATCCAGCGCCGCCCCGATCGACCGCGCATTGTGCGAGCCCAGCGCCAGCTTCACGCCGCCGCCGCCGGCGTTCCTCGGCGTCGAGTCCAGGAAGATCTCCACCATCCGCTCGAAGCACGCATCCGTCTGCGGCTTCGTGCTCCACACCGGGCACGGCCACCCCTGCTGCTCCGCATGGATCGTCTCGTAGTCCCAGTACGCCCCCTTCACCAGCCGCACGCTCACCACCCGCCCCGTGCGCTTGGCCCATTCGCAGATCCGCCGCGCATCGGCATCGCCAGACTTCAGGTACGCCTGCATCGCCAGCCCCGCGTGGAAGTCCACCTTCTCGCAGCACCGCATGAAGAGTTCCAGCGTCAGGTCCTTGAGCGCGAACTGCTCCATGTCGAAGTTGACGAACACCCCCCGCTCTTTCGCCGCCTCGAGAATCGGCACGATCCGCGTCATCAAGTCGCCGATCGCCCCCTCAGTATCGATCGGGTCGCACTTGGCGCTCAGCGACGAGATCTTGATCGACACATTCACCCGCGGAATCGCGCCCAGGTGATCCTTCTCCAGCCGCTCGTTCGCCGGCCAGTCCTTCACCGCCGGCGGCAGATTCGCAACAAGGTCGAGGTACTTCCGCTGGTACGCCTGCGCCTCCGCGTCCGACACGCACGCCTCGCCCAGCAGGTCCACGCTGAACGCGATCCCGTCGTTCCACATCTTCCGCAGCCCCGGCAGCGCCGACGCCGCGTCCTGCCCCGCGATGAACTTCTTGGCCATCCCCTCGATCTGCGAGGTCACCGTCTTGGTCATCATCCCCTTGGCGATCGCCCCCGCCGACACCAGCGAGCCGAACCCCGTCGGCAGCTTCACCCCCGGCTGCGAGAGGTAATCCGTCAGAATCTCGTGCACGAGGTCCGGGTCGTGACGAATCACCGGGAAGCAGTCCACGAACCGGAACAACTGCACCTTGAACTGGTGATCCTTCATCGCCCAGTCCATCAGCTTGTCCGACCAGAACGCGCGCGACAGCAACCCCGTCTTGTGCTTCCGCGCCCGATCCAGCAACTCCGAACCCAACTCAAACACACGCGCCTCGCGCTGGCCCGGAGGCGCGGCGGACGCGGCACGGGGGTCAACCTGCGAACCCGGAACCTGAACGGCGGGACGCTTCTGCGAACGGCGGGTGAACAGAGCCATGAATCGTGGTTTCCCTGGAGTGAAAGCGGGCGGACGCCGGGCGACGAATCGCCGATTGTACGGCCAATGGCCGGACCCAACGGACGGGCTACAGTGGGGGCGTGGGAACCGCCAAACCCAAGGTTCTGGTCGCCATGTCCGGCGGCGTGGACTCTTCCGTCGCCGCCGCCCTCCTCCTGCGCGCCGGCTACGAAGCCGTCGGCGTCTTCATGCGCCTCGGCTCACCCGGCGAAACCCTCGACGAACTGACACCCGCCCCCGCCCCCGCCTGCAACCCCGCCAAGGTCAAGATCGGCCACCAGGGGTGCTGCTCGATCAACGACGCCGACGACGCCCGCCAGGTCGCCGCGGCGCTCGGCATCCCCTTCTATGTCGTCAACTTCAAGAAGGACTTCGGACGCATCATCGACTACTTCGCCGACGAGTACGCCGCGGGCCGCACACCCAACCCCTGCGTCCGCTGCAACGACTGGCTCAAGTTCGGCAAACTCCACGACTACGCGCGACAGATCGGCGCCGACTTCGTCGCCTCCGGCCACTACGCCCGCGTCGAGAACGGCCGCCTCATGCGCGGCATCGACACCGACAAGGACCAGTCCTATGTCCTCTTCGGAGTGCCCCGCGAGCAACTCGCCACCATGCTCCTGCCCATCGGCGCCTACCGGAAGCCCGCCGTCCGAGAGATGGCGCGCGAGTTCGGCCTGCCCGTCTTCGACAAGCCCGACTCGCAGGAGATCTGCTTCGTCCCCGACAACGATTACGCCTCGCTCGTCGAACGCCGCCGCCCCGACACCGTCCGCGCCGGCGTCATCGAAGACGAACACGGCAACGAGATCGGCACGCACGACGGACACCACCGCTTCACCATCGGCCAGCGACGCGGCATCGGCGTCGCACGCGGCTACCCCCTCTATGTCATCGCCAAAGACCCCGCCACCAACCGCGTCACCGTCGGAAACCCCGACGCGCTCCTCTCCTCCTCCTGCACCGTCTCTGAAGCCAACTGGCTCATCGAATCCCCTCCCTCCGTGAATGGTCGGGGTGGGTCTGCCCCCTCCCCCGCTCCCAGCGGGGGAGGTGCCGAG
>CAZSLT010000196.1:0-4748 GCA_964607595.1 uncultured Phycisphaeraceae bacterium | reverse complement strand
CACGCCGTAGAGGCCGTTGCCGATGAGTTTCGCGGCCTTCACGCCCGCGTTCACCACCTTCGCCGGCGCCTCGTGGACGGGCATCGACTCGAAATCACCGAAGCGGTCGGTCGACCCGCCGTCGCGGTTGATGATCTGCCAGTGCTTGCGCGCCATGAAATACTTGCACGCGTACAGCGCCCGCCCGCCCAGAACGCCGATCCGCCAGTCGAAGTCCGTCGGCACGAACTCCTGCGCAAGCAGCAGCTCGGAGGTCTCGAACAACTGGTCGAGCTGCGCGTTGAAGGCCTCGGCGGTGTCGATCTTCACGACGCCCTGTGAGAATGAACTGTCCGGCTGCTTGATCACGCACGGGAACCCGATGCGCTCGCCCACGATCGAGGCGTTGTCCTGCGAGAAGATCACCGTGGCCGGCGTCATCAGCCGGTGGCGCGAGAGCAGCTCGGCCAGGAACACCTTGTTCGAGCAGCGCACGATGGACTCGGGGTCGTCGATGACCACCATCCCCTCGGCCGCGGCCCGGCGCGCAAAGCGGAAGGTGTGGTGGTTCACGCTCGTCGTCTCGCGGATGAAGAGCGCATCGAACTCCGCGACTCGGCCGTAGTCCTCCTTGGCGATCTGCCAGGGGCGCAGGCCCACCGACTCGGCCGCGTCGCAGAACTTGCGGATGGCCTTCTCGTTCGAGGGCGGCATCGGATCCTCGGCGTTTCGCAGAATCGCCAGGTCGAAGCGGGCGGTCGATTTGCTGCGGCGGACGCGGTGGCCGTGCTCGAGGTGCTCCTCGGCCTTCTTGACGACGAAGTCGTGGTGCTCCTCGGGGATCTCCTCGGCGCCGATCACGCGGACGGACTTGATCGACCAGGTCTTGTCGCGTTCGAACGACACCCGCAGGAACGGCGCCGGGAACTGGTTGAAGACCGCCAGGCCGAGCCGGTCGTACTTCGGGCTGACATTCGCCCCGAAGTACACGCTCAGATCAAAGGTTTCGGAGCGGAGACCCTTGAGCGTCTTCTGGATCAGATCGTCCAGGTCCTGCGTCGCGATTCGGATGACGGGCGAGAGGCGCAGGTCCTGCAGCGTGCCGACCGAGGGCATCGGCCGGTGCCCGCGCGCCTGGGCCAGCAGCGACACATAGTACCCCGCGGCCTGGTACCGATAGGACCGGCACATGTTCAGCACCTTGGCACGGGGCAGCGCCGCGTACCGAGGCATCGAGAGATAATCGCGCGACGACACCACCTCGACGCCCTTGATGTTGAGCGGCCAGCGTTTGGGGTTGTCGACGACGATCAGGGGCCTCATGCACGGCTCCGTGCGGGCCCGACCGGCTCGATGACGAGCATGTTCGCGTCGTAGGTCAGCACGCCCAGCATGATGGCGGCGACCAGTCGCGACATGGGAACCTCGTACATCGGGGCGGCGAACCCCGGGTTGTCCTTCAGCGGATCGGCGATGGTCGCCCGCCGACGCGAGGGATCGTACCCGCACAGCACCACGAAGTGGCCGGACGGCGTGCCGCGGATGTCATCATCGTCATCGTTCGGCCCGAACTCGCGCATCGCGCGGTAGAGATAAGTGGAGCTGAGCCCCGTGAGCACCGGCAGCCCGCGCCGGAGAAACCCCGAGATCATGGTGGAGGAGGCGTCGCGCATGCGGATCTCGCCGCCGGCGCGGAGGAACTCGTTGTAGGCGTGGGTGGCGACGATCAGTTTGCGGTCGTCGCGCCCCTTGGCCTCGGCCTGGGCCAGGAGTTTCGCCTCCAAGAGCCCCGGGTCCGCCGGGCCGGCGTCGTCCTTCGGGAACCAGGTCGGGTCGAAGATGCCGATGTTGAAGGTGTAGAGCGTGGCGCGGTAGCCGCGCCCGAGCGCGTGCCGTCCCAGCATCACCGCCAGCGTGCCCCCGTGGTCGAGCGCCGGCACCTCGCGGATCACCTGGTCGAGATCGATGGCGTCGCCGAAATACCGATAGACCGCGTGCAGGCAGGTCGGCCCGCAGGTCACATCGTTCGGCTGCGCGAGCATGTCGAGTTGGAGGCGGGTGAGATCGGGCAAAGCGGCGCCAACCTCGGACGGCGTGAACCCGGTCGCGTGACGGCCGCGCCGGGCGTGGGGCGGAATGCGGCGGGCGGGATTGTACCGGCCCCCCCGCTAGACTCCCGCCCGATGCAACAACCGACCGCCAGGCCCATCGCCCATGCGCTGATCGACCGCGGCCCATGCCCGCTGTGCCGCTCCGCCGACGCGTCGGTCCATGTCGCGTTCCGCGACATCCCGGTGATGAAATGCCGCGGCTGCGGGTTCATCTACTCGGGCAAAATCCTTCCCGACGAGGCGCTGGCCGAGTACTACAAGCGCTCCTTCGGCAGCCGCCGCCACCGCGAGGGGCAGATCGTCAACGCGTCGGTCAACATCCTCGCCCTGCCGCGTGTGCTGGATATGACCAAAGTCCGCACCTTTCTCGATGTCGGCACGGGCTACGGATTCCTGCTGCCGAAACTCCGGGATCGCTACGGCATCGCCGGCACCGGCATGGAGATCAGCACCCAGGAGGCCGAGTACGCCCGCAATGTGCTGCGGCTCAATGTCGTCTCACGCATGCTCCACGAGTCCGGCCTGCCCGAGAACGCCTTCGATGTCGCGGCGTGCTTCGAGGTCATCGAGCATGTCGCCGATCCGGTGCCATTCGTCCGGCACATGGCCCGGCATGTGAAGCCCGGCGGCCATGTGCTGCTGATGACCGACAACTTCGAGTCGGCGGTCGTGAAACGCTCCGGGCCGCGCTTCACCAAGTGGATCCCCCACTCCCATGTCTCGGGCTTCGCCCCGGCCACGATCGAGCGGTGCATCGCCGAGGCGGGCGGCCTGGAGGTGGACGGGCGCTGCTCCTTCACGCCGTGGGAACTCATCGCCCAGAGTTACCGCCACGCGCTCAAGGGCAAGGCGGACCCTGCCGACTGCTTCGACCTCGATCAGACCCTCAGCACCGAGATGGGCGGCCGGCTCCGCCTGTTCCGTCTTCGATTGGCGCTCAACCGGCTCTGGTTCCGTCTCGCCACCCGGGGCGATCTGAAGGGCCAGCTCATGTTCGTCGCGGCTCGCAGAATCGGCTGACCTGCCTTCCGCTACGCTGTCCGCCGTGAGCGACACGCCCCACCCGCCAGCAAATCCCGCGAACGCGCCCGAGAAGTCCCTCGGGCAGATCCTCGTCGAGCAGGCACGCGGCGTCGGGCCGTTTGTCACCGCGCTCATCATCCTGAGCATGACGCTGCCGGGCGTCATGGGCTTCATCCTGATCACCAAGAGCGCCATCTTCCGCGACAAGCGCGTCGAGCAGTGGCTCGGCTCCTTCGAACCGACGGCCGCGATGCTCATCGCCGGGGCGATCTTCGCGCTGACGACCGGATCGGCGATGCTGCCGACCTACGCGTTCTCGATCGCGTGCGGCGTGTACCTCGGGCTGGCGCACGGCGCGGGGGCCGCGATGATCGGCGTCACCGGCGGTGCACTCATCGGCTACGGCTGGGGCACGCTGCTGGCACGGAAGAAGGTGATGGCCCAGATCGAGCGTCACCCCCGCGCGGCGTTGATCCGGCGGGCGATCGTCGACCGAGGCATCCCCCAGGAGACGATGGCCGTCGGGCTGATCCGCATCCCGCCCAACTCACCCTTTGCGCTGACGAACCTGGCGATGTCCGCCACGCGGGTCCGCCTCATCCCGTACCTCTTCGGCACCGCGGTTGGCATGGCCCCGCGGACGCTCTTCGCCGTCTGGCTCGGCAAAAAGTTCGGGGACATCCAACAGGCGAAGGCCGGGGGCGGCAAGTGGGTCGCGATCGGCGGGATCGCGCTGGCGATTGTCGTGTTCCTGATCATCTACCGCGTCTTTTCGGGGTGGGTGAAGCAGGAGCTGGCCCGCAGGACGGCCGCCGACCCGAACGAAGTGCGATCGGGTCAAGAGGGGCCAAACGGAACCCCCTGACCGTTTGCCCGGTAGAATCTGACGCCATCTGGGGGGGATCGTCCGCGCCGGCCTGTCGTCGACGCGTCGCGACCGGAACAATCTTCCGCCGAATCCGATTCACACTCCGTCCCCCAACACCCTCAAGCAAGGAACGATTCCATGAACAGACGACTCGCCGCGGCGCTGATCGCCGCCGCCTGCGCGGCCACGCCCGCGATGGCCCAGCAGATGCAGGAACAAGAGAAGGTCCAAGAGAAGGTCAAGAAACTCGGCGTGGGCGACAAGGCCCCGCAATTGACCGATGTCACCTGGATCAAGGGTGAAGAGGTCTCCGAGTTCAAGTCCGGCGAGGTCTATGTGCTGGACTTCTGGGCGACCTGGTGCGGCCCGTGCGTGGCCTCGATCCCGCATCTCAACGAGATGCACAACGAGTACAAGGACAAGGGGGTCAACCTCATCGGCGTGGCGATCTGGCCCAACGCCCGGATGACCCCCACCAAGGACTTCGTCGACGCCAAGGGCGACGACATGGCCTACCGCATCTGCGCCGATATCGACGGCAAAACCGCCGACGCGTACATGAAGGCCGCGGGCATGAACGGCATCCCCACCGCGATGGTCATCGACCAGACCGGCAAGATCGCCTGGATCGGCCACCCGATGGACGGGCTGGACGAGGTCGTCGAACTGGTTCACCAGAACAAGTTCGACGCTAAGGCGTTCGAGGCGCACCAGAAGGAACTCGAAGCCAAGTCGGCCCCGCTCATGACCGAACTCCAGACCGCCTA
>CAZSLT010000195.1:0-4855 GCA_964607595.1 uncultured Phycisphaeraceae bacterium | reverse complement strand
GTACCGCGCGGGTCGGTCGGCTCGGGTGCCACCGCCTTCAGGCGGTGCTCTTCTCAGGTGCTAGGGGCAAGCCGAACCCGTGCCCTTGCTCCCCGTTGGGAATCCTGTCGAGGTGAGGCAATAGTTTGCGAATGCTCAATAGGGCTGGGGAAACAGCCACAGATTCACCCCGAACCAGGCAGCGATCAGCGTCAGGGAGAGCGCGGGCCAGAGTTTCCGGTCCGTCGCTGTCAGCACGACGACTCGGATCCCGATAATCAGCGCGACGCCCGCTGTGATCGGCGAAAGCGCCAAGTGCTCAAGCCCCCGTGGTGGCGATGACCAAGTCAGCGCGTTCCAGACAGAGAACACGAACAGAATGACCGCGCCGATCGAGAACGCGATCCGTTCGTCCCGCGAGTCACTCTGTGGTTCGCTCTTTGGCAATCTTCCACACCCACCACGCCAGCACCCACGATCCGAATAACCATACGGCCGTGGCGATCGCGTAGTTCCGCGCCCAAATCGACCAGTACGACCTGGTTTGTTCTTTCCCCCACTCGTCGGAAGCCCACAGGCACGCGAGCGTCATGTTCGCTAACCATAGGAATCCGATCACCCCGATCACCAGAATCAGCGCCACAAGCACGCGCCATTTCCGCATCGATCGACCCCCAATCAAAGCCACCTGTGGGATTTGAACCCACGACCTGTGCTTTACGAAAGCACCGCTCTACCGCTGAGCTAAGGTGGCAGATCCGCTCGCCGGGCTGCCGGTGGCGGGCCGAGAGTATCCCCAAGGTGCCGGGCGTTGTCCACCGACCCGCCCCCCATCCGCCCCCCCATTCGCCCCCTTCGCGGAGCTCATTCCTCCAGGTAGGTGTAGCCGTCCAGCCCGGTCTCGTAGAACTTCATCAACGACCCGGACTCCGCGGCCGTCAGCTTCCCGCTCTTGACCGCCCGCTCGGCCGCGCGACGCATGTCCCGGCGCAGCTGCATGTGGTCGATCTGCACATACGACAGCGCCTTGGCCACCGTGTCGCCGAGGATGACCTCGTCGATCGAGACATGCCCCTCCTCGTCCACCGACACATGCACCGCGTGGGTGTCGCCCAAAAGGTTGTGCAGGTCGCCCAGGATCTCCTGGTACGCGCCGACGAGGAACGCCGCGAGGTAGTACGGCTCGCCCTTCTTGAGCAGATGCAGCTCCAGCGCCCGCTTGATGGTGCGCCCGCCGACGAACTTGTCGATCTTGCCGTCGGAGTCGCAGGTGATGTCCGCCAGCACGCCGCGACGCGTCGGCTCCTCGTTGAGCCGATGGATCGGGCAGATCGGGAACAACTGGTCGATCGCCCACGAGTCGGGCATCGACTGGAACACCGACATGTTGCAGAAGTAGTGGTCGCTCAGGATCTCCGGCAGCGACTCGAACTCCTCGGGCACCTCGCGCAGCTTCGAGCAGAACGAAAGCAGCTTCCAGCCGATCGACCAGAACAGGTTCTCGGCCATCGCCCGCAGCGGCAGCGACAGGTAGCCGAGCGTGAAGAGACTCATCACCTCGTCACGCGCCTGCATCGCGTCGTGGTACGACTCGATGAGGTTGCGGTCGCTCATGTTGTGGTAGGTGTTGAACAGGTCGACCAGCGGCTGGGCGATCTCCTCGGCCTCCTCGTCGGCCCGACGCGGCGGCAGCATGTCCTCGATCTTGTACGGCACCGGCACCGCGTCGAAACTCGACGAGCCCAGCACATCGAAGATCAGCACGCTCGAATACGCCACCAGCGCCCGCCCCGACTCCGAGATGATCGTCGGGTGCGGCTGGCCCGCGTCGTCGCACACCGCCTTGATGCGGTACACGATGTCCCGCGCGTACTCCTCGACCGTGTAGTTCATGCTCGACTCGTACGCCGACTGCGAGCCGTCGTAATCGACGCCCAGCCCGCCGCCGATGTCCAGCATGTCCACGCCCGCCCCGAGCCGGCGGAGTTCGGCGTAGATGTGCGCCAGTTCCGTCACCGCGTTCTTGATCGAGCGGATATCGCAGATCTGGCTGCCCAGGTGGAAGTGCAGCAAGCGGATGCAGTCCGCCATGCCGCGGGACTTGGCGAACTCCACCGCGCTGAGAATCTCGCTCATCGTCAGGCCGAACTTCGACCGCGCCCCGGCGCTGGACTCCCATCGCCCGACGGATCGCGTCGAGACCTTGGCCCGCAGGCCGATCGTCGGTCGCACGCCGTAGCGCTCCGCCAGGTCGATGAGTTTCTCCAGTTCGGAGAAGTCCTCGATCACCGGGATGATCGTCCGCCCGAGCTTCGTCGCCAGCACCGCGGTCTCGAGGAACTCGCGGTCCTTGAAGCCGTTGCAGACGATCGGCATGTCCGGGTGGTCCACCGTCATGCCCAGCACCGCCAGCAGCTCCGGCTTCGAGCCCGCCTCCAGCCCGAACCCCAGCGTCGAGCCGATGTCGCGCAGTTCCTCCACGATCCCCCGCTGCTGATTCACCTTGATCGGGTACACGCAGCGGTAGCCGCCCTGGTAGGACTCCTGCTTGATCGCGCTGGTGAACGCCCCGTGAATCTCCTTGGCGCGGTGGCGCAGCGTCTGCGGCAGGCGCACCAGCACCGGAGTCGTGATGTCCCGTTCGCCCAGACCCTTGACCAGTTCAAAGAGGTCGATCGCGCGGGCCGGGTCCTTCTCCGGCATCACCACCGCGTGGCCCTGCTTGTTCACCCCGACATAGCCCTTGCCCCAGTCCGGGATCCCGTACATCAACGCGGCATCATCCACGCTGAATCGACCATGAAGGAACGGCTGCTTGGTGGGAGAAACAGAGGTGATCGACATCGAGCGGTGTTCCCTGGGGTCGGTCGTGCGGGGGGGGCGGGAGGGAGACGGCGGATGGATGGCCGGTCGGAGCGTGACAGCGAGTCGGGCCGGCGGGAGCCGCCCGTCGCCAAGTCAACAGCATAGCCGCCTCCCCCGCGGCCAGCGGGGGAGGTGTCACGAACGAAGTGAGTGACGGAGGGGGTCGCGCCGGATCATCCGCATTAGCCAAACCTCGATCACTCGCTGAGCAGCGCCGCGGTGAAGAGCCGGCCGGTCGAGTCCCGCTCCCAGGTCCACGCCGGGCCGTGCTTCTGCTCGTAGAAATCCCACAATTCGAACCAGTAACTCCGGAAGCGGTGCTCGCCGAAGGGCTCGAAGTGGGCCGCGACCTTCTTCTCGATCTCCTTGGGCGTGCCCGTCATCCCCAGCACCACCCGCCCGTGCCGCACGCTCTCGGTGTCGATCGCCACCTTCGAGTACCGCCCGAGCAACTGCATGATGTTCGAAGCCCCGTACGGCCCGATCCCCGGCAGCGCCAGCAGCGCCTTGTAGACCGCATCGTCGGGGTTCGACCGGTCCTCGAACCACGCGGGCTCGACCTCCCCGCCCGCCACCAGTTTGCCCAGTTCCACCATCCGCTTGTCGCGGTAGCCGACGCGACATCGCGCCCGCAGCGTCTCCGGCCGCCGCCGAGCCATCTGAGCCGCGCTCGGGAACGCCGGGTTGATGACCTCGCACAGCCGTCGGTTCATCTGGATCGTGCTCGGCCAGGTGACATTGCAGCTCGTTACCGTCTTGATGACATCCTCAAAGAACGAAGGGCTGCGGAACAGCCGCCCGCGCCCGGACTTCTTCCAGCGGGGGTCCGCTTTGTGAAACGCGCCGACCGTCTCGTCGTCCAGCCGCAGCATCCGCGTGACCTGCCGCTTGGCCTCCGCCTGCTCGGCGCGGCTCAGCCGACGGTCCGCCTCGACGACGATCCCCGTCCCTTTCCCGCCCGGCTGGCCCATCCGCACCGCCGCGATCCCCCCACCCCCCCCGCGCCCCCCGCCACTCCCCGCCCGGCCGCCGCCGCCCAGATCCAGCGGGCGCGAAAGCGTCCGGCTCGCCGGCTCCCAGTGATTGGGTGACAGCAGGAAGTAGCCGTACGAGCACACATCCCGACGGAAGTCGTAATCCGCCGGCGCTGGGATTGTCAGCCGCGTCCCCATCCCCGGTCGGCCCCCCGCTCACACCCGCACGGCCGACGCGAACCGCGGGATCAGCGCCGTGGCGATGTTCACGCAGATTCGGTCGCTCAGCCGGGCGTACTCCGCGTACTTCGACTCGAGTTGCCGGCCGAACTCCTCGACCGTCAGCCCGCCCGCGTGCAGGTCGTCAGCGCAATCCGTCAGCAGCGCCTTGGCCATCGGTTTGTCGCACTCGGGGTGGAACTGGAACCCGTAGGTCCGCATCCCGATTCGGTAGGCCTGCACCTTGCACTTGGCGCTCGACGCCAGCAGCGACGCCCCCGCCGGCAGTTTCGACACCTCATACGCATGGTGCTGCAACTGGGGCGACTTCCACGCCACCCCCCCCAGGATCGTGTCCGTCTGCCCTACCGGGCCGATCTCCAGCGTCCCGAACCCCATCTCGGGGGAGGCCATCTTCGCCACCGTGCCCCCCAGCGCGTGCGCGATCATCTGCGCCCCCAGGCAGATGCCCACCAACGGCAACTGCCGCTCGTGCGCCTCCTTCAGGTAGGCGTACTCCGCCTCCATGAACGGGTGGTCTTCTCCGACATTCTGCGGCCCGCCCAGCGAGATCACACCGTCCACATCATCAAAATCCCGCGGCACCGCGTCCCCCGCGTTCAGCCGCCGGATATCCAGCCTGAACCCGTGGTCCCGCAGTGTCATCCCGAGCCGCCCCGGCCCGCACTTGTCCGAATGCTGAAGAACGATGATCGCCATAAGGCGGCAAGCATAGCGGGGCCGGCCGGCGCGTCGTCCTGTCCGGCCCCCCTGACCGGTCTGGTACATTGATCGGTCCCCGTGCCCGCCCCCGCGCC
>CAZSLT010000194.1:242-4873 GCA_964607595.1 uncultured Phycisphaeraceae bacterium | reverse complement strand
CCGATCTCGCGCTCGAACATCCGCGCCGCCCGCAGCAGCGTCTCCTCCCGCAGCGAAGCGCCGTGCAGCTGCACGCCCACCGGCAGTTTCGTCCCGCCCTCGTCCACGACTCCCGCCGGCAGGGTGATCGCCGGGACCCCCGCCAGGTTCGCCGGCACGGTGAAAAGGTCCTCGAGGTACATCGTCATCGGGTCGCCGGACTTCTCGCCGATGCGGAACGCCGGCTCCGGCGTCGCCGGCGTCAGCAGCACATGGCACCCGTCGCGCGTGAAGACCGCGTCGAAGGCGTCCCGGATGAGCCGGCGCGCCCTGGCCGCGGTGAGGTAGTACGCGTCGTAGTACCCGCTCGAGAGCACATGCGTGCCGAGCATGATCCGCCGCTGAACCTCCGGCCCGAACCCCTGTGAGCGCGACTTGGTGTAGAGCGCTTCCAGCCCGTCCTCCGGCCCCAGTTCGGCGCGCCGGCCGTACCGCACGCCGTCGTACCGCGCCAAGTTGCTCGAGGCCTCGGCCGCGCAAATGAGGTAGTACGCCGCGATCGCCCCCGCGCCGGAGCGCAGCGCCGGCATCTCCACCTCAACGATCGTCGCGCCCAGACCGCGCCACGCCTCGACGGCGCGCCCGAACACGCCGCGCACCCCCGCGTGACGGATATCCTCCGCCGCCCCGCGCACCACTCCCACACGCAAACCATCGATCGGCGTCTCCAGCCGCGACATCGCCCCCGTCGGCGGCAGGTTCAGGCAGGTCGAGTCGCCGGGGTCGTGCCCCGAGATCACATCGAGCAGCATCGCGGCATCCTCGACCGTCCGCGTGATCGGCCCGATCTGATCGAGACTCGAAGCGAAGGCCACCAGCCCCAGCCGCGACACGCGCCCGTACGACGGCTTGAGGCCCACAAGCCCGCACATCGCCGCGGGCTGGCGGATGCTGCCGCCCGTGTCCGAGCCGAGCGCGCCGGGGACCAGCCCCGCCGCCACCGCCGCCGCGGAACCCGCCGACGAGCCCCCCGGCACACGCGTGATATCCCACGGGTTGCGCACCGGCCCGAAGGCGCTGTTCTCGCCGGAGGAGCCCATCGCGAACTCATCCATGTTCGTCTTGGCGACGATGACCGCGCCGGCGCGCTCGAGCCGCGCCGCGCTCGTCGCGCTGAACGGCGACTCGTATCCCTCGAGAAACCGCGAGGCGCAGGTCGTGAGCCCCCGGTCCAGGCAGATGTTGTCCTTGAGCGCGATCGGCACGCCCGCCAGCGCCGGCAACGCCGCGCCCGAGCGCCGCAGCGCATCAATCTCCTCGGCACGCGCCATCGCGTCGTCGTCAAGCGTCTGCAGCACGCAGTTCAGGCGCGGGTTGTCCGCGCGGATCCGTTCGATCGCGCGCGACGCGGCCTCTTGCGCGCTCACCTCGCCCCGCGCGATCGCCCGCGCCGTCCCCGCGATCGTGCCCGCCGCCCCCGGGCTCACGCGCCGCCCCCGCCATCGCCCAGCACCTTGGGCACGCGGATGAACGGCCCCTCGGCGTGCGGCGCCAGCCGCCGCACCACATCCACCGCGAAACCCGGCGCGGGCTCGTCCGGCGCCGGCTCGCCGAATTGATCGTGCGGGTGCAGCATCGGCGCCACGCCATCGAGGCCGAGCGACCGCAACTCCCGCACATGATCGAGGATGCCCGAGAGCTGCGACGCCAGCCGGTCCGCCTGATCCTCCGAGAGTCCCAGCCGCGCCAACCGCGCGATGCGGAGCGTCTGCTCCCGCGAGAGCGGGGCCTGTGATGGGCGGTCCGGAGCGGTCACGCGGGCACGATACCGGGGACGCCCCGGGGTTGACTGGGGGCGCGGGTCGAATACAGTCCGCTCGTTTGAGTGGCCAAACCCTTCATCCGCGCCGGGCGAACACCCCGGGGCCGGAGGATTACCGATGATTCCCAAGCCCCCGCCGCGCGACGGCGGACTCGGATTCCTGTACATCCCGCCGTTCCGCGTCCAGGGCGTCAGCGTCGCCGGCGAGTCGACGAGCATCTTCGTGCCCGAGCTCGATGTCTGCTTCGACATGGGCGAGTGCCCGCGCTCGGCCTTGCCCGCCAAGTTCGTCGCCATCTCGCACGGACACATGGACCACATCGGCGGCGTCGCGTACTTCTGCTCGCAGCGCTTCTTCCAGGGGATGGGCGAGGCGAACATCGTGTGCCACGAGGCGATGGCCCCCGCGCTGCGGCGCATGATGGAGGGGTACATCGACATGGAGCAGCAGGTCACCCCCTACAACCTCATCGCGCTGGCCCCCGAGGCCGAGCACGAGATCAAGAACAACATCTTCCTGCGCATGTTCGAGACCGAGCACGCCAGCCCATCAAGCGGCTATGTCGTCTACGAACGCCGCAGCAAGCTCAAGCCCGAATTCGCCGGGCTCCCGCAGGAAAAACTCCGCGAACTCAAGGAACGCGGCCAGGACATCACCCGCACCCTCAAGGTCCCGCAGGTCGCCTACCTCGGCGACACGCCCCCCGGCCCCGTGCTCGTCCGCGAGGATGTCCGCACGGCGCAGATCGTCATCTGCGAGTGCACCTTCGTCGAGAAAGAACACGAAGACCGCGCGCGCATCGGCAAGCACATGCACCTTGAGCACATCGCCGAGTGGCTCCCGGTCCTCGAGTGCGAGAAACTCGTGCTCGTGCATGTGTCGCGACGCTCGAACATCGTCGAGGCGCGGAAACGATTGCAGCGGCTTGTCAAGCCCGAACAGGCGGATCGCGTCGAGTTTCTCATGGATCATCGGCGCAACAAAATGCTCTACGAGCGCCAGGCCGAGCAGGCCGCACGCATCGAGGCGCAACGCGCCTCCGCCGGGGCGTCCTGACATGTCCGCCCGAACTCGGTGAATCCGTCCACCGAGTTGTTGACAGTGTGTTTACCGGGCCTTAGTTTGATTTCACTGATGGGTATGTCGCGGCGGCACGGTGGGTTGGTGTGCCGAGGCGACGCGCGGTTCAGGTAGGAAGCGCCTCCCGCGTCGTATCAACGATTCTGATCCGGCGACACGCCGGCAAAGGATAGAAACATGGCCGATCCCGATCGCGTGATCTGGGAGAAGGTGCTGTCGCACCTTCGCGCCCATGAACCCGAGGTGTGCCGACAGTGGTTTGAGGAAATCGAACCCATCGGCGTTGCCGATGGCGTGTTCCGACTGCGCGTCCCGCAGGAGGTCCACCGCAACTACCTCGAGAAGCACTGCTCCGACGCGTTCAACGCCGCCATCCAGGGCGTCACCGAACGCCTCCTGACCGTGCGATTCCTCGGCCTCAACGAGGCCGTCGCGCCGATGTCTGCGCCCTCGATGAACGGCAAAGAGCGCCGAGCCCCCGTCGTGCCCGCGACCACCTCCGCCTCGCTCCCCGAGTGGCGCCAGACGCTGGCCATCTCGCCCGACCACACCTTCGAGAACTTCATCGTCGGCCCCGAGAACCAGATGGCCTTCTCCGTCGCCGTCGCCGTCTCCGAGGCGCCCGGCAAAGAATACAACCCGATGTTCGTCTACGGCGGCGTCGGGCTCGGCAAGACCCACCTCCTGCAGGCCATCTGCATCGAGATGCTCACGCACAACCCGCAGGCCAAGATCCACTACACCTCGTTCGAGGCCTTCTCCACCCAGATGATGGCCGCGATCCAGGCCAAGGAACTCGCCGACTTCCGCCACCGCTTCGACCACCTCGACCTGCTCGTCATCGACGACATCCAGTTCCTCACCGGACGCGACCGCACCCAGGAAGAGTTCTTCCACATCTTCAACAACCTCTACCAGAGCGACCGACATGTCGTCGTGAGCTCCGATGTGCCCCCCTCCGAGATCCCCGATCTCGAGGAGCGCCTCGTCAACCGCTTCCAGAGCGGGCTCATCATCGATGTCCGACCCCCGTCCTTCGAGACACGCATCCAGATCACCAAGAAAAAGGCCGAGCTCCGCGGCATGTCCATGCCCGACGAGGCCTTCCACCTCATCGCTTCCAAGGTCCAGCGCAATGTCCGCGAAATCGAGGGCGCCCTCACCAGCATCCAGCTCGTCCGGCGCGTCACCGGCGGCGACATCACCATGGACCTCGTCCGCCAGGCACTCGGCGAACAGATCCGCGAGATCAAGCCCCAGGTCACCATCACCCAGCTCATCGACTCCGTGACCGGCTTCTACAATGTCAAACTGACCGACCTCCAGTCCGAGCGGCGGCACAAGTCCATCGCCTTCCCCCGACAGGTCGCCATGTACCTCCTCCGCCAGCACACCCGCTACTCCCTCCAGGAGATCGGCGGCTACTTCGGCGGCCGCGACCACACCACCGTCATGCACGCCGTCCGCACCATCGCCACCAAGCGGACCCAGGACCAGAACCTCGAACGGTTCATCGAGTCCGTCGAACACCGCTACGGCCTCAACGGCGCCTGACCCTCACGGGTGCCAAGATTCCGGGGTCCGGGTGCCACGGCTCGCCGGGGGGGGGCGAAGGGCGAGCCATGTCGAGTGCATGTGGATCGCCCGACACCGCGTCGAGATCACCCCCTCCCACCCGTCCACCACCCATGTGGATAACCTGATGCCGCCACTTTTATCTTCCAGTTGTGCATCCGCCCGGACTCTCTG
>CAZSLT010000194.1:0-232 GCA_964607595.1 uncultured Phycisphaeraceae bacterium | reverse complement strand
GGGCCCCCGCCGCCGGGTGCCCGGGCTCCCGGGGGGGGGGGGGGGGGGCGAAGGGCGAGCCATGTCGATCGTCGAGTCGATGCATCAAACCCAGGCATAGCCGGGTGAGCCATGTTTCTCGTTCGCGCACCCCCTCCCGCTCGTCCACCACCCATGTGGATAACCTGATGCACGGCCGATGGTTGCGCCCCCCGCCCGACACCGACGAGGCCTCGAAAACGGTCAGCCGCCC
>CAZSLT010000193.1:0-4875 GCA_964607595.1 uncultured Phycisphaeraceae bacterium | reverse complement strand
GTGATAGGTCTCGCCCAGCAACTCGACGCACCCTGTATCGACGAGGCGGCGGAATGAGTCCAGTGCCTCGGGCGCGTACGCCCGCATCTGCTCCACGGCGACACCCGTGATCGACATCGCGAACCGGAACTCGCCCCGATGCCGCGCAATCATGTCCGCCAGCAGTGCGTTCGCCGGGAGGTAGCACTTGGCGGCGACCTTGCGCATGATCTCGGCGTTGCGATCGCAATCGAACACGGCGGGCGGGCTGACACGGTCGAACGCGCGCGTCGGGCGGAGGCGGAACGGCTGATGAACCTGGAAGTACATGCAGACTGCGGGCATCTCGATCGGCTCCTACAGGGTCTGGTAGACCTGTTCGACCCGTAGAGCGGATGCCTCCCACCGCAGGCGGGTTACTTCCTGAGCCGACATCTCGACCAGCTGCTCGCGGAGCGCGCTCGAGCCCAGTGCATTGATCATCAGGTCCGCCAGACGCTCGGTGTCCCAGAAATCGACACGGAGCGAGTTGCGGAGCACTTCGCTCACGCCGGACTGGGCCGAGAGGATGCACGGGACGCCCGAACGCACGGCCTCCAGCGCCGTGAGCCCGAAGGGCTCGGAGACCGACGGCATGACATAAAGGGTTGCGGCGGCGTAGGCGCTCTCAACATCGGCCCCGCGCAGGAACCCGGTGAACAACACGCTGTCCTGAATCCCCAGTTCGTGCGCGAGATTGACGGTGGACCCGAGTTGATCGCCGGAGCCCGCAACGACGAACATCGCCTCGGGAACAGCCCTGAGCGTCTCCGCCGCGGCGCGGATGAAGTATTCGGCACCCTTCTGGTATGTCACGCGCCCCAGGAAGAGCACCACCGGACGCCCGTCGAATCCGCCCCCGCCCTTGGGCGTCTGGCACCGCTTTGGCTCGATGCCGTTGTGCGCGACGAAGACGCGCCGGGGATCGACTCTGTGCCGCTCGCAGATCAGGCGTCGGGTGTATTCGCTCACGGCGATGATCGCGTCGGCGCGGGAGTATCCGAGGCGCTCGATCTCGATCACCGCAGGGTTGCCGTGCTCGCCCGCCCGGTCGTACTCCAGACTATGGACATGGAGCACAAGCGGGCGTCCGGTTCGGCGCTTGATCGCCAGACCCGCGGGGATGGTCATCCAGTCGTGGGCGTGAATCAAATCGAAATCAAGCGACTCCGACGCGCCCACGACGCCCGCGGCGTAGCGCTCGATCTCGCGAAAGAGATCCGGGCCGTAATGCGCCCGCGCGGGGCCCGGCCCAGGCGATCCCCGCTCGCTTGTCCACGGTTGATCGGAACGAACCGCGGCATCGTGCAAGCCGCCGGGTGCGTCGCCGTACGGGAGCATCCACGCCGGAACCCGGATGGTCTCGATCGAACCGGCCCGCTCCGACGCGACAGACGCCGCGTCGTGGAGCCGCATATGCGACGCGTTCTCCCCGCCGAAGAGGCGTGGGACGACGAAGTGCAGATCGTGCCCGCGCCCCGCGAGCGCCCGAGTCAGCCCCTCGCACGCGACGCCGAGCCCGCCGGCGATGTGCGGCGGGTACTCCCATCCGAGCATCAGGATCTTCATCCCGGGCCGATCCGCGGCGCAGCCGCACCATCAGCCACACCGACGAGCGCGCCGTGCGGTGCGGACTCGCGAGCGGCGAGTTCGGAGAACAGTGTCGCAACGAGCCCGGTCCATCCGGTCTGATGCGACGCCCCGACGCCGCGTCCCGAGTCTCCGTGGAAATACTCGTAGAACAGGATATGGTCGCGGAACAGCGGATGATCACGCAGCAGAGGCGCATGTGCGAACACCGGTCGCTTCCCGGACTCATCGGTGAGAAAGACGCGTGTGAGTCGGCGGGCGATCTCGTCGGCGGCTTCTCCGAGAGTGACGACATGCCCGGACCCGGCGGGGCATTCGACGGTGACACGATCACCGTAAAAGGAGTTGAACTTGCGCAGCGACTCGACGATGAGGTAGTTCACAGGAAACCAGACCGGGCCGCGCCAGTTGGAGTTGCCCCCGAATAGCCCCGAGTCGGACTCGCCCGGCGCGTACCTGACGATGTGGCTCCTGCCCTGAAGGTCGAGCACATAGGGCTCGGCTTCGTGCGCCTTGGAGAGCGCTCGGACGCCGAACGGCGACAGGAACTCGCTCTCGTCGAGGAGTCGCTGCACAACACGCTTCATCCGGTGCACCCTGAGCAGCGACACGAGGCGACGCGAACGCTCCCCCGGCTCTCTCCATCGCGACACCAGCGAGGCGAGTTCAGGGCGGTAGTTGAGGAACCACTCGAGCCGCTCGTTGAACTCGGGGAGTTCGTCAAGAAGGGCGCCGTCGATGACCTCTACGGCGAAGAGAGGAATCAACCCGACCATCGTGCGCAGGCGCAGCGGCGCGACCGAGCCGTCGGGCAGATGCAGAACGTCATAGAAGAACTGATCCTGTTCGTCCCAGAGGCAGGTGCCGGCGTCGCCCATATTGTTCATCGCGGCGGCGATTCGGAGGAAGTGCTCGAAAAACTTGGTGGCGATGTCCTCGTAGGTATGGTTGTGGCGCGCCAGTTCCATCGCGATCCGCATGAGATTGAGCGAGTACATCGCCATCCACGAGGTCCCGTCGGCCTGATCGATATGCCCGCCGGACGGTATCGGCGCCGAGCGATCGAATACGCCGATGTTGTCGAGCCCGAGGAATCCGCCCTGAAAGATGTTGTGCCCGTCTTCGTCCTTGCGGTTGACCCACCAGGTGAAGTTGAGCATCAGCTTGTGGAAGACGCGCTCGAGAAACACCAGGTCGCCGGCGTCGCCCCGTTGCGCCCGATCCGCCTCGAATACCTTCCATGTCGCCCACGCGTGCACCGGCGGGTTCACATCGCCGAACGCCCACTCGTAAGCGGGGAGCTGGCCGTTGGGGTGCATGTACCACTCCCGGGTCAGCAGCAGCAACTGGTTCTTGGCGAATGCCGCGTCCAGTTGCGCCAGCGGGATGCAATGAAACGCCAGGTCCCACGCGGCGTACCATGGGTATTCCCACTTGTCGGGCATCGAGACGATGTCGGCGTTGTTCAGGTGGGACCACTCGGCGTTGCGCGCTTCCAAACGCGAGGCCGGTGGCGCGGGCTGGGCCGGGTCGCCGCGTAGCCACTGATCGACATCCAGATTGAAGAACTGCTTGCTCCAGAGCATCCCCGCGAATGCTTGCCGTTGCACACGCCGGGCGTCCGGGTCTTCAACGCCGCGCTGCGTTTCGTCGTAGAACATGTCGGCCTCGGCGCGTCGCTTGTCCACGACATCATCGAATTCATCGAACGCTGCGCCGACTCCGCGCGGTGCGAGGCGCAGGCGGACGATCCATGTCTCACCCGGCGCGAGGGTACGCGTGCAGTGGAACGTTGCTTTCGTGCCGATGCCGTTTGGCGAAAGCGCATCCGTCCGGTGCGACACCACGGCGTCGTTGATCCCGTCCTTGAACGGGCCCCGGCGCTGAACACCGAAGAGCCGCAGGACATTGGTCTCATTGTCGCACACCAGCACCGGCGAAGCGGAGTCGACTCGGCACCGGTAGTCGCCGAGTTCCGGGTGCATCGCGAGGATCGAAGCGTCCTTCTGGGCGCGGAGCGACGGCCTGAGCGATCCGTTCCTCCACGACCATGTGTTCCGGAACCAGAGTTGCGGGAGCACATGGATCGACGCCGGTTCCGCGGCGCGATTCGTGACGCTGATCCGCATGAGGATGTCGTGCGTGTCCGCCTTGGCGTATTCGACCTGCACATCGAAGTACATGTCATTCGCGAACGCATCAGTGTCGTAGATCTCGAACTCGGGATCGTGCTCCGTCCTCCTGTGCGACTCATCGATCAGCGCCCGGTACGGGAACGCGCGCTGCGGGTACTTGTAGAGCATCCGCATGTAAGAATGCGTCGGTGTCGAGTCGAGGTAGTAATAGAGTTCCTTGACATCCTCGCCGTGGTTGCCCTCGCTGTTGGTCAACCCGAAGAAGCGCTCCTTGAGGATGGGATCGCGTCCGTTCCACAGCGCCAGGGCCAGACACAGCCGCTGCTGATCGTCGGAGAAGCCCGCGATGCCGTCCTCGCCCCACCGATACGCGCGGGAGCGCGCGTGGTCGTGCGGGAAGTACTCCCACGCCGAGCCGTCTGGGCTGTAGTCCTCGCGTACCGTGCCCCACTGGCGTTCAGAAAGATATGGCCCCCAGAACCGCCACGGAGAGACGCCCGCATCGGCGTCGGCCAGTCGTTGACGCTCAGCGGCGACAGTCTCTCGGTTGGGTCCGGCCATAGCTGGTCCTGCAGGGTTCGGGTAAGTGCGGCAACACATTCCGTGAGAGTCGCCGCGGTTCGGAGAAGCGCGGCGGCATGTTGTGTCCTTTCTGCGGACGCAACCAAGCACTATCCGGTTACACCGGCCCGCGGTGGGCACCAGGAATGCCGTTGGTTTCACGCGACATGGACTCGCTCCGCGAATGAGCGACTCCCACCACCAACAGAACCCTGAATCACATGCGTCCAGAGATTGATCTTGCCCCGCGATCGTCAGTCCTTACGCGCGGCCCGGACCAATGCCGCGCCCCCCGCCCGTACCGCGCCGGGAAGGTCGGCCCACGCGGCGATCACGGCTGCCAATCGGGGGTCCTCCTGTTGACCCGGCGGCAGCGCGCTGCAAATGGCGCGTGCGCCAGAGGCCCCATCGTCGTAAAGTCTATTGCTGCAAAGATTTGCACCACCTGGCGGCTGACTCTTCATCAGCGGGTCGAAGGTTCGAGTCCTTCGGGGGGCATTGCACACACTGGACTTACGGCGCGCTTCTGTGACGCGCCGGTCCCGTTGTGGCAGTCGTTGTGGCTCGTTGT
>CAZSLT010000192.1:0-4900 GCA_964607595.1 uncultured Phycisphaeraceae bacterium | reverse complement strand
AAACGAGCCGATGCGCTTCCCGCTCTGGGTCGCGCGCCGCTGGTACCTCTACCGGCTGCACCGCGGGTCCACAGTCGTCGCCTTCGCGTCCACCCTGCTCATGCTCGCGGCCATCATCCCGCTGGTCCCGTTGAGCGACGAAACCGTCTGGCAGAGCCGCGGCGCGGTGCTCGCGGGCGGCGCGATCTGGATCATCGGCGCCCTGCTTCTGGCACGCGGCGCCCGCCTCCTCATCACCGGCGCGCCCGAGCACCGTAACTCGGCGACGCGGCTCGCCCTCGGGTTCATCGTCCCGATGCTGGGCGCGATCGCCATCGGCGGCGCGGGCGTGTCTGTGGTGGCGATCCTCATCGCCGATCCCCCGTTGGGCGGGCGCTGGATCGGTGTCAGCGCCGTGGCAGTGATGATCAATCTCGCGCTGGCGCTGTGGGCGTGCGCCGAGGTCTCGCGCGGCGCGGGGCGGCACCCCCGGGCCGTGCTCATCGCATGGAGCGTAAACCTCGGGGCGCTGCTCGCGCTCATTGCCCTCGGCGTCGTCGTCCTGGCGCTGATGTCCGTGCTCAACGCGCCGCTCACCGCCTGGATCGCGGCGGTCATCATCGCCGTGATCGGCGCGTGCGCCACGCTGGCCTCGCTCGCGGCACGCGCCCTCGTCGGGTCGGTCATCCTGGCGCGGGAAGTCGCCGAACTCGGACCCGAGATCGAGCCCGTCTCCGGCCCATGAGCGCCCGACCGCCCCGCGAATACAATCCGGGCGAACGAAGGAGTCACGCCGTCGCATGAGCCCCGGGGACGCAAGCTCGAACAATCACCCGCTCGGCAAGGGATCGATGATCCTCGACCCCGAGCCATGCCCGAAGTGCGGCTACAACCTGCAGGGGCTTCACCGCGGCGGGGTCTGCCCGGAGTGCGGACGCGGCATCACATCCGGCGCACGCGGCGCACGCGCTCGCATGCTCGACGCCCCGCGCGGCTACCTGCTCCGCGTCGCCTTCATCGCGCTGATGATGGGCTGGGCCGGCATCGGCGTCTTCATCGTCGCCGCGATCCCGGCCGTGATGACGTCGCTCCCGTTCATCCGCACCATGTCCTTTGTCGGCGGCGTCACCAAGATCGCGGTCGGCGGAGCTCTGATCGCATCGGCCATCTGGACGCTCGGCTGCCTCTCGCTGTGCCGGCCCCGGCCCGGCTTTACGACCAAGAACCCGGAGCCGCGCCAATGGGCGCAGCGAACGATGTTCACGCAGCCACTCTGGCCGATCGCGTTCGTGCTCGCCGGCGTAGCGATGCTCACCGGGGTCGATGCGCTGTATTACGCGGCGTACCTGTGCGGATGGATCGCCGGCGTGGGACTGCTCGCCGCGGCGATGCACCTGGCCGAGTACGCCGACTGGGCGGACGACCTCGAACTGGGCATCAAGTTCCGTACCGCCGGCTGGATGATCGCAGCGGGCGCTGTCGTGGACGGCGTCTACCGCATCGCGGCGCTCTCCGAGTCCGTGCTGACGATCATCATCGCGATCGTCTGGGTTTTCGCGATGCTCATGATGCTGGGCGGGCTGTTCCTGATCTCCGGGCGATGCATCCAGTTGGCCACGGTCGTGCGTTGGGCGATCCTCAATTCGAAAGACGCCGAGGACCGCGACGCCCGTCTGGTGGAGAAGGCCGAGGAAGAGCGGCGGGAGCGCGAGCGCCGAGTCGCGGCGCAGTTGGCCGCGGCGGATCCGGACCCGGGGCCGATCGCGGACGGCAAGCCGCGCGCCGCCTCGGGCGAGCGGGTCATCGAAGCCACCGACGACCAGCCCTACGGCCTCGAGGACCCCTGACCCGATCGGGTATTGGTCGGGGCAGTGGAAGTCTCTCGTCCGATGTGCTTTGCTATGGGCCCGGCACGGACGCCTCACCCCAGCGGAGAAGACACGCACGATGACACGATCAGGATCGATCGCCACAACGCAGCCAGTCGGCACCCCACCGATCGCGGGAGTCCTGCGATGCGGGGCCGTCGGCGTCGGCCGCATGGGCCGACACCATGCGAAGAAGTACGCCGGGATGAAGGGCGTCGAACTGATCGGAGTGGTTGATCAGTCCGAGGAGCGGCGCGAGGCCGCGGCCGAACAGTGCGGCTGCCCGTCGTTCGCGACCGAGCAGGAACTGATCGAAGCGGGCGTGGACGCGGTCTCGATCGCCGTGCCGACCACATGGCACCTCAAGTGCGCCCGTCCGTTCCTGGAGGCCGGCATCGCCTGCCTCATCGAGAAGCCGCTCGCCAACACGCCCGAGGAAGCCCGCGAGATGGCGGACCTGGCGCAGCGCTCCGGCGCGACGCTCATGGTCGGCCACATCGAACGATTCAACCCCGCGGTCCGCGCCCTCGAGCTCGCGCAGCGCCAGGCGATGGGGGACGACGGCCAACTCGGCATCAGCCCGCGATTCCTCGAAGTCCACCGCGTCAGCCCGATGACTTTCCGCAGCGTCGATGTCTCGGTCGTCATGGACATGATGATCCACGATCTTGATGTGGTCATCTGGCTCATGGAGGGGCGCGAACCGGTCGAGGTGCAGGCCTCGGGCGTCGCCGTCCTCACCGAGCACGAGGATGTCTGCAATGCCCGGCTCACCTTCGAGACCTCACGCGGCCGCTGCGTCGCCAATGTCACCGCGTCCCGGCTCGCGCTCAAGACCGAGCGCAAGACCCGGATCATCGGCGAGAACGGCTATGTGAGCATCGACTACGCCGCCAAGAAGGGCATGCTGATCCGCAAGATCGCCAACTCGATCCAGATGGATGAGGTCCGCGACGCGCTCCGCAAGGGCACCGATCTCTCCGACCTCAAGTACCACGAACTCCTGACGATGGAGCCGCTGGAGATCGACGACGCCGATCAGCTCGAACTGGAAATCAACGCGTTCCTCGATTGCGTCCGCACCGGGGCCCGGCCCCCGATCGACGCCGAGGCGGGATTCGCCGCGGTCCGCACGGCGCAGCGCATCATCGAGGCCGTCCGCGCCGACTGGTGATCACGCCGAAACCAGCGAGTCGCTCTGGCCGACGAACT
This sequence comes from uncultured Phycisphaeraceae bacterium, assembly GCA_964607595.1. Classification (GTDB taxonomy): domain Bacteria; phylum Planctomycetota; class Phycisphaerae; order Phycisphaerales; family UBA1924; genus JACKHC01. The sequence continues at coordinate 1,841 of CAZSLT010000192.1, read as the reverse complement.
CATCGCCCGACCAGTCGCCGTCTCGGCGCACCTTGGCACGCTCGTGGTCCTTGGCCTGACGCTGCAGCCGAACGAGTTCGGCGTGTGTAGTGAAGTACTCAAGCGAGCGTCCGCGGAATTCATCGACCGAAGCGAACCCGTGCCGATCCATGAACCGGTGCAGCCCGTCATAGAGTTGATGGATCAGTCCGTAGCCGTGCTTCATCACGCCGGTGCAGACCTGCACCGTGTGAGCGCCGCACAGGATGAACTGGGCGGCGTCCTCGCCGCTCTCGACGCCGCCGATGGCGCTGAGCGATCGGTTCAGTCGCGACTCGCGCGCCATCGTCGCCAACTCCACGGCCATCCGCAGCGCGATCGGACGGATCGCCTTGGATGAATACCCGCCGGGCGTGGAGTACCCCTCAACGCTCGGCTTGGGGCGCAGCGTCTCAAGGTCGACACCCATGACGCAGAGAATCGTGTTGATCGCCGAGAGGCCGTCCGCCCCGCCCTCGAGCGCGGCCCGCCCGGGCTCGGCGATCTGCGTGATATTCGGCGTCAGCTTCGCCCAGAAGGGCACGCGCGCGACTTCTTTCACCCACGCGCAGACCTGACGCGTCATCTCCGGGTTCTGCCCCATCGTCGATCCCATGCCGCGCTCGGGCAGCCCGTGCGGGCAGGAGAGATTGAGCTCCAGCGCATCCACGCCCGTCGCCTGGATGCGCTCGACGATCTCGTGCCACGCATCGCGGCGGTATTCATCCATCACCGATGCGATCAGCACGCGCTCCGGGTAAGCGCGCTTGAGTTCACGAAGCTCGTGCTCCCACACCTCGATCGGACGGTCTGAGATGAGCTCGATGTTCTCCCAGCCGTAGATCTCGCGCGAGCCCTCGGCCCGCAGCCGCGAATACCGCGGCGCCACATTCACGATCTTCTCGGACTCCAGACAGATCGTCTTGCAGACCACCCCGCCCCAGCCCTCGTCGAACGCGCGGGCGATCACCTTGGCGTTCGTGCCGGGCGGCCCGGACGCGATCACGAAGGGGTTGGGCAGGCGGAGCCCATCGACGGTGACGGAAAGGTCGGTCATCTCGGGGGGTGCTCCGTGTGGTCGGGCGATCGGGGGCGTGAGTATAGGCCCGTCGCCGCCATTTTCCGTCGATCGCACCATCCGGCACAAGCCAACCGCCGCGCCGGGTTACACTCGCCCCACGCAGACCATCGCCCGCAGGAGTTTCCTCGTGATCGCGACGACATGCCGGAATGTGGCCTACTTCGACAACGCGGCGACCAGCTGGCCCAAGCCGCCACAGGTCGCCGAGGCCATGGCAAGGTTTATCCGTGAGAGCGCGTGCTCGCCCGGACGGGCACTGCATTGCATGGCGGGGCAGGCCACACGCATGGTCAACGACACCCGGGACGCTGTCGCCCGGGTGCTCGGCACTTCCGATCCCAGCCGCGTGATCCTCACCTCGGGAGCCACCGATGCGCTGAACATCGCCATCAAGGGCGTGGTCAACGCCCGGCTCGTAAGCGACAAGCGGCGCACGCCCCATGTGGTGTACACCGTTCTGGAGCACAACGCCGTCACCCGGCCCATCAATGAGATGACCGAACTCGGATTCATCACCTCCACCATGGTCGGCTGCGACGAGGAAGGATTCGTGCGCCCTGCCGAGATCCTCGGCGCGACGACTCCGGACACCGTCCTCGTCTGCTGCACGCACGCGAGCAACGCCCTCGGATCGATCCAGCCCATCGCGGAGATCGGGACCATGCTCCGTCGTGAACGGCCCGGCGCGCTTTTCTGTGTGGACGGCGCCCAGACCACCGGCGCGGTGCCTCTGAATGTCGAG
>CAZSLT010000191.1:0-4902 GCA_964607595.1 uncultured Phycisphaeraceae bacterium | reverse complement strand
GAGACAAGGGCATGTACACACCGCGAGAGGGCGACTGGCACGCGTGGCTCGAGACACCCGGCGGGCGACTGCCGTTCCGTCTGGTGTTCCAGCGCCAGGCCGGCGAGCTGGTCCCGTTCGTGGTCAACGCCGGTGAGTACACCGAGATCCCACGCATCGAGATCGACAAGGAGAAGCGCGAGATCGTCCTGGGGTTTGATCATTACGACTCGGTGATCCGCGCCGAGATCGATTTGAACGGCGTGCGGATGCACGGCACATGGACCAAGCGCCGCGGCCCCGACGAGTGGGCCTCCCTCCCGTTCCACGCGGCCGCGGGCGATCAGCAACGCTTCCCGACGGTCTCGCGCACGCCCGCCGAACGCGACCGCCCCTTCGCCGCACGCCAGCCCGTGAAATTCGAGCAATCCGGCGAGCCGGCGATCTTCGTGGCCCGCGAGGTCTACCCGACGATCATCGAGGCGACCTTCGAGACGCCGACCGGCGACTACCGCTACCTCGCCGGCAACCTGCGCGGCGACCGCATGCAGCTCTCGGCGTTCGACGGCGCGCACGCCTTCCTCTTCGACATCCGCATCGCCGAGGACGGCTCGCTCTCGGGCGACTTCTGGTCCGGCGACTGGTGGCACGACACATTCAAGAGCGTCGCCGACGCCTCGCAGATGCCCGCGCCGTGGGATGTCACGCTCGCCTCCGAGCACACGCCGTGGGAGGCGCACTCATTCCCGGATGCCGATGGCGTCGCGCATTCGCTGGCGCAGGACATTGACTCGCCGCGATTGATCTACCTCTTCGGCACCTGGTGCCCGAACTGCGCCGACGCCACGGCGCTGCTCAAGGAATTGCAGGCCGACTACGGCGACCGCGGCCTCAAGATCGTCGGGCTGGCGTTCGAGGTGACCGGCGACGCCGAGCGCGACTCATCGCAAGTGCGCCGCTACGCCGAGCACCACGGCATCGATTGGCCGCTGCTGCTGGCGGGGACAAGCAAGAAAGCCGCGGCCGCCGAGGCGCTGCCGTTCCTCAGCGGCGTCCGCGCGTACCCGACATTCATCTTCGTCCGACCCGGCGGCATGATCGAGGACATCTACACCGGGTTCGCCGGCCCGGCGACGGGCGCGACGCACGAGGCGCTCAAGTCCGAGTTCCGCGAAAAGCTCGACGCCATCACCGGGCGGTGACGGCCGGGGAGACGGGGAGCAGGGGGGGGTCAGTCCAGCGACTCGCTCTCGATGCTGGCCTTTTCGCCGGCGAGTTTCTTCTCGACATAGCGCTTGAGCCAGCCCTCGAAGGTCTTGCCGTGGGCCGCGTCCTTGCCGGTGAACTCCACGCGGCCGATGCGGTCGAACGAGACGCGGACCTTCGCGCCGGTGTCGGCGCGCATGATGCGGACGCTGGAGTCGGTCAGCGACTTGCCCCGTTCGCGGTCGAAGATGTAGCCCTGCACCGATGAGCCGTCGGTGAGCGTGAGCGTGACATCGCCCCGGTAGTCGAAGGCCTTCTCGAGCGCATCGGTGAGCGCGCCGGCGTCATCGCGCGACGCGACGAGCCCCTGGAGCGTGGGCTTCTCCTCCGGCACGCCGGACTTGGCTTTGGTTTCCTGCGGCATGGGTCCTCTCTCCTGCTGCTCTGATCGACGCGAAACTACCCGAATGTGCGCCCGGTCTTGGGGTCCATCATCTTCCACTTCAGCAGCCGGCAGATGCGCGTCAGCACCGGCCAGGCGATGTTCTCTTCCTCGAGCGTCACCACCGCCTGCATCACCGGGTCGTCGGGGCCGAGCATCGGCAACTGCACGATGATCCCCGGCCCGAAGAGCATCCCCAGCGTCTCGAGCGCCCCGTCGGGCGCGGTGTTGAAGTCGCGCAGCCGCTCGACCACCTCGCGCCACGATCCCAGCGGCATCGCATTGAGCATCGTTCCCGCGGCCGGATCGTCCGTGTCCACGGCGTCGTCGCCGTCATCGTCGTCTTGCGACTCGAGGATCTTCACCAGCAGGATGGTCCGGGTCCGCGACAGTGGGGTGGTCCTTGCGTGGGGCGTTGCGGCTGGAAGCGAGCGGGGGGGCCGGTGAGTGTGAGGAGTGCGGGGTGGGGGGCGGGGGGCGGGGGGGGGGGAAGTATCGGCGGAGTGCCCCGCCGGATCAACGCGCCGAGCGGGCGGCCTCCTCGGCGTCCAGGGCGGACTTGGCGACGATGCGTTCGATGGACTCGGGCGTCATCCAGGGCAGCGCCTCGATCTTGGCCCGCAGGCGGTCGGGGAAGGGCTTGCCCGATCGCTCGTGCGGGGGGCGGCTCTTCCAGTAGCGGTGCATCCAGAGGTACTGCTCGGGGGCGCGCCGGACCATCTCCTCCATCGCGCGCCGGTAGCGGGAGGTGATGTAGAAGAGCGGGTCGGGCTGGCCCCGCCACGCGTCGGGGCCGAACGAGTCCACGATGTCGATCCGGTAGCGAAAGAGCGAGGGGACGCCGTCGCCGGGCAGTCCGCCGAGTCGGCGGGCCTGGCCGCAGATGAGCGTCGCGCCGTAGCGCATCGCCAGCACGCCGATGGATTTGTACGAGGAGGCGAGGCGGTCGAAGAACGGAACGAAGAGCCCGCGGTCGCCGGCGTTCTGATCGGCGATGAAGCCGACGGGGGCGCGGCGTTCCATGACGCCGGGCAGGAGGCGCGTGGCGCCGAACTTATCGACGAGGACGAGCCCGCGCCGGCCGCGTGTCTGGCGGACCCAGCGGTCCATCGGCTTCATGTCCATCGGCCGGTAGAGCGCGTGGACGGGGAAGCCCAAGAGCGCGAGCGTGTAGCCGAGCATCTCCCAGTTGCCGCAGTGCCCGGTGAGCAGGAGCGTCGGCTCGCCGGCGAGCAGCGGCGTGAGGGCGGGTTCGAGGTCGCCGAGTTCGATGTGCGTCGCGTAGCCGTCCTCGGTAAGCAGGCGGGGGGCCAGTGCGATCTCGGCACCCAGCGAGAAGAGGTGGCGGTAGGACTCCACCGCGTAGCGGTCGATGCGCTCCCGGCTCCACTCGGGGAAGCACCACGCGAGGTTGGACTTGGCCCGCGCGACGCGCTTGGCGTTGAAGGGCATCGAGGCGTAAACGCCGCCGAAGTTCGCCAGGCCGCGGGTCGCGGCCCCGACGCCGGCGATGTTGATCGCGCCCGCCCCGGCGCGCACACCGGCGTACACCAGGCCGTGGGTCCACGCCGGGAGGTTCTTTTTCTTGCGCCGTCGCTTAGCGCTCGCGTCGCTCACGCCGTGCCCACGCCCGCTCAGCGGCGCGCGTACAGCCCCGTGAGCGTGAAGAGCCGGTTCTGGTTGAGCACCGGGATGCCCGTGCGCTTGGCGGTCTCGAAGAGCTCGTCGTACTTGATCTGCTCGCGCTGCGCCTGCGTGTAGCGGACGGTGAGTTCGACGGGGTCATTCGGGCCGGGACGCGGCGGCAGGACGGGGCGCTGGCCGAGGACGAGGAAGTCCGTCGAGCCGTCGAGGTCGGCGATGACGCGCCCGCCCCAGTCGGCGATGATGGACTCGATGTCCTGGCGCTCGCGGACGGTGGCCACGCCGTCGTTGTTGCGATCGAAGGTGCCGAAAACGACGAAGGAGTAGACCTTGGAGGGGTCGTAGATCGCGTTGGCGACGACATCGCCCTTGACGATGGGATTGCCGCGGTTCTCGCGGATGATGCGCGCCGTGGCGCTGGTGGCCTCGATGCTGGTGACCTCGACGGTGCCCTTGCCGAACGGGTACTCGCCGTTGGCGTCGGGGCGGAGATCGACCTGATTGCCGTAGACCTCGAAAGTCATGCCGATGACGACATGCTGCTGGCGGCCGATATCGAGGTAGACCGACTGGCCCGCGGCGTTGACATCGACCACGCGGGCGTCGATGAGGGTCGACTCGCCGGGCGGGCCGAGGCGGGTGGTGTTCTTGGCCTCGAGCTCCTGCACGCGGGCCTGGAGGATCTGGTTCTCGTCGAGCAGCGTGTTGGCTTGCGCCTCGAGCGAGGTGATGGTGGCCAGGTACTCGTCCTGATTCGCCTGGTCGCGCAGGTCCACCCACTCCTTCATGCCGGTGACTTCGTCGGTGTTGGTCTGGACATTGGCGCGGTAGCCCTCGATCTCGGCCAGGAGCGACGCGATGGTCTGGGACATCTCGTCGCGCAGGGTCTTGATCTGCTCGTCGGAGGTGCGGAGCGACTCCTCGGCGCGGGCCTGGGCGCGGGTGGCCTCTTCGAGGTTGGAGGAGAGCCGGGCGATCTCGGCGTCGCGGTCGGAGATCACGGCGATCAGCGAGCGGCCGGGATCGGTGACGATCTCCTGGATGCGCTCGTTCATGCGCTCGGGGGTGTCACGCTCGGAGCCGGTCACCGCGCGGATCGCCTGGCTGCGGGTCTGGTCGAGGTAGCGGACGACGCTCATGTCGGCGCGGGCGGCCTCGGCCTTGAGCTGCTCCCAGCGGTCGGTCATGTCCGCCTCGCGGACGGCGATGCGGAGGTTGTCCTTGGCGGCGGTGAGGTCGGTGTTGAGCCGCTGGCTCTTGGCGAAGAAGACCACCGAGAGGACGAAGAGGACCACCACGAGGAGCCCCATCAGCGCCATCGAGACGATCACCGGGGTATTGGCCGAGCTACGGGAAGCCATCAGGGCGACTCCATCAAAGGAAGGAAGTTCGGTGTTCCGGGCCGGCGCCCGCGGCGGGGGCGTCCGCCCCGAGGGATCGCGGGGTGAGGCGGCCGCGGGTGCGGCCGGGGTGGAACGGGGGCGTGACCGACGGCGGGCGTGCCCCACCGGGCGCGCCCGACACCCCGGACGGGCCATACGGGGCCGGGGCCTCGGGGGTTCCGGGGAGTGTCGCGGGACGGGGCCGACGCGTCAACCGAAGGGGGGGTGGGGGGGAGGGGGGGAATGGCC
>CAZSLT010000190.1:0-4928 GCA_964607595.1 uncultured Phycisphaeraceae bacterium | reverse complement strand
TGCGCGAGCCGGAACTCAACGACTTCATCAACGCCGCGTTGTCGGCCCCGAGCACGCGTGCGGACGAGATCCGCCTGCTCTCGCACGGGCCACGCGTCGTGCGGGCGAACTCGGCGCGCCTGCTCGACGGCCAGGGCGAGCCCGTCGGCATCATCATCCTCCTCACCGACATCACCGAGCTCCGCCGGCTCGAGCAGGTCCGCTCGGATTTCGCGGCCAATGTCTCGCACGAACTCCGCACGCCGATCACCAACATCAAGGGCTACGCCGAGACCCTGCTCGACACCTTCGAGGCGAATCCCAAACTAACGCACCAGTTCCTCCAGACCATCAAGCGCAACGCCGACCAGATGGACGCCATCGTCGAGGACATGCTGCTGCTCACGCGGATCGAACGACCCGGCGCCGAGTCGCAGCTCGCGGCCACGCCGACCGCGGCGCGGACCGTCGTCAACGCGGCCCGGGCGCGCCTGGAGCCCGAGTCGGTGTCGAAGTCGATCGCGATCGAGCTGGCGGGCGAGCCGGAGTTGATGATGATGGTCAACCCGCGCCTCGCCGAGCACGCGGTCTTCAATCTGCTGGCCAATGCGGTGAAGTACAGCCCGGCCGGGACGCGCGTGCGGGTGGGCGTCCACGCGACGGAACTGGATGACCGCATCGCCGGCGTGGAGATCGAGGTCGCCGACGAGGGCCCGGGGATCGCCCCCGAGCACCTGCCGCGTCTCTGGGAGCGGTTCTATCGGGTGGACAAGGCCCGCAGCCGCGAGCAGGGGGGGACCGGCCTGGGGCTGTCGATCGTGAGGCACATCGCGCTGGTGCACGGGGGCCGGGTGTCGGTGGCCAGCACGCCGGGGCTGGGGTCCCGGTTCCGGGTGGCGTTCCCGGCCTCGGGATCGGGCCACAACCGGGCGTCCGAAGGCGAGTCAGGCCAAAGTTGAGCGCCGTCTTCACACCGGCTTTACATCGTGAGTGGAATGTTCTCACGCCGGGCGGGGAGACCGCCCGGGCGCCTGTGAACCATCCACTCTTTCCTCACCGGAGACAACAGATCATGATGAATCGTCGCAACGCCATGAGCGTCCTGACCGGCGGGCTGCTGGCCGCCTCCGCGTTCTCGGTGGCGCTGGCCTCGGCCCCCCTCCGCGGCGAGGTGAAGATCGCCGGCTCCTCCACCGTCGCCCCGATCACGCAGGCCGTCGTCGAGGAGTTCAACGCGCTGAACCCCGAGGTCCGGGTGTCCAACGCCGTGACCGGCACCGGCGGCGGCTTCAAGAAGTTCGTCGTGGGCGAGACCGACATCTCGAACGCCTCGCGTCCCATCAAGTCCACCGAGCACGCCAAGACGCTCGAGAACTCGGTGGAGTACATCGAGATCCCCGTCGCCTATGACGGGCTGACCATCGTCGTCAATCCTTCGAACATCTGGTGCGACAACCTCAAGGTCGAAGAGATCAAGGCGATGTTCGCCTCGGACTCCAAGATCAAGAAGTGGTCCGACATCCGCCAGGGCTGGCCCAACCAGGACATCAAGTTCTTCATCCCCGGCACCGACTCGGGCACCTTCGATTACTTCAAGGAAGTCACCGTCGGCGAGGGCGCCGTCCGCTCCGATGTGACGGTCTCCGAGGATGACAACATCCTGGTCCGCGGCGTCGCGGGCGAGGCCTACGCGATCGGCTTCTTCGGCTGCGCGTACTACTTCGAGAACGAGGGCAAGGTCCGCGCGGTTCCGGTGGACAGCGGCTCGGGTGCGATCATGCCGACCGTCGAGACCATCGAGAACGGCACCTACGCTCCCTTCTCCCGCCCGCTCTTCATTTATGTGAACCAGCGCTCGGCCAACCGCCCGGAGGTCAAGGCGTTCGTCGAGTTCTACCTCGACAACACCGCCGAGCTCTGCGAGGAGGTCGGGTATGTGAAGCTCCCCGCGGCCATCTACAACAAGGCCCGCAAGAATTTCGCTCAGGGCAAGACCGGCTCCTGCTACATCGGGCCGGACGGCAAGGACCTCAAGGGCCCGATCACCAAGATGTACAAGTGATCGACGCCGACTGAGCATCGATCCACCCATCCTTTGCCGCCCGCCGCACCCACGCGACGGGCGGTATTCTTGGCGGGTCGCCGGTCCCGCCGCCACGCACGCCGATGAGTGACGCATGACCCCACCCGAGCAGCCAGGCAAGTCGTCGGCCCTCCCGATCGTGCTCAGCGGCCGCCACAAGTCGGCCGGCTGGCGACGCGTCCGAGAGACGGCGATCGTCGGATCGATCACCGCGTCGGCCGCGTTCTCGATCTTCATCACGATCTCCATCGTCGCCATCCTCTTCACCGAGACCGTCCGCTTCTTCGGGATGCCCGAGGTCTCGCTCGGCGAGTTCTTCTTCACCGCCGAGTGGAACCCGCTGCTGGGGTCGGAGAAGCACTTCGGCGTCTGGCCGCTCGTCACCGGCACGCTGATGGTCGCCGTCATCGCGGCCATGGTCTCCCTGCCGCTGGGGCTGATCACCGCCGTCTACCTTTCGGAATACGCGCCCTCCAAAGTCCGCGCGACGCTCAAGCCGGTGCTGGAAGTCCTGGCCGGCATCCCGACCGTCGTCTACGGCTTCTTCGCGCTCACCACGCTCACGCCCGTGCTGCGCCAGGTCTGCGTGTGGCTCTTCGACGACCCGATCTTCGACTACTTCAACTCGACCAGCGCCGGCATCGCCGTCGGCGTGATGTGCCTGCCGATCGTCACCTCGATGTCCGAGGATGCGCTCCGCGCCGTGCCCCGCTCGCTGCGAGAGGGGGCGTTTGCGCTGGGCAGCACTCGCTTCGATGTGTCGGTGAAAGTCGTGGTCCCCGCGGCCCTCTCGGGCATCATCGCGTCGTTCCTGCTGGCGCTGGCCCGCGCCATCGGCGAGACGATGATCGTGGCGCTGGCGGCGGGGGGGTTGGCCCAATTGACGCTCAACCCCGCCGAGGGCGCCCAGACAATCACGGCCTACATGGTGCAGATCTTCCTGGGTGACGCCCCAGCCCACTCGGTGGAGTACTACTCGTCCTACGCGGTGGGGGCCGTGCTCTTCGTGATGACGCTCTGTCTGACGCTGCTGGGCAACTGGGTGCTGCGCCGCTTCCGCGAGGAGTACGAATGACCACCATCACGATCACCAGCTCCCCCGAGCGCAGCGCCAAGCGACGCCGGCTCGACCGCGCGTTCCTCTGGTTGTGCCTGGCGGCGACCTCGGTGTCGGTCGTCGCGCTGACGGTGCTCGTGCTGCGGATCGCGTTCCAGGGCTCGCCCTACCTGACGACGCAGTTCCTGAGCGGGGGGGCCTCGCGGTTCGCCGAGAAGGCGGGCTTCAAGGCCGCGATCCTCGGCTCGGTGTGGACGCTCGCCGTCTGCATCGTCGTGGCGCTGCCGCTGGGCGTCGGCACCGCGATCTTCCTGGAGGAGTTCAAGCCCACGCGCAAGATCGAGCGCCGGTTCCACTCGGTCATCAACCTGAACATCCGCAACCTCGCGGGCGTGCCCTCGGTGGTCTACGGCCTGCTCGGGCTGACGCTCTTCGCCCGCTCCTTCGGTCTCTTCGGCACGCCGCTTCAGTACGCCGACTGGGAGCGCATCGAGACCACCTCCGGACAGACCCACATCGGCATCCTCCAGACCGTGGTGCCCGACGCCTACAAGATCACCGCGCCGGAACTCGGCGAGGTCGTCCTGGAGAGCCGATACCTCACGCGCCTCGACACAGAGCGATCCTGGGCGACGCCCGTCGAGATCCGCGGCACGCTCGCCCTCGACGACAGCGGCAAGATCGTCATCGAGTCCGAGGCCCTCCAGGCCGAGATGCCCGCGTGGCTCACCGAGTCCGACATCTCCGAGAGCGAGCCCTTCGCGCCCCGCCCCTTCACCGCCACCGTCGTCAAATCCACCGAGGCGGCGCATGTGCTCGTCTCGCCGACCGAACCGGCGGTAACGATCCCGATGTCGCAGGTGCGCAGCATCGAGCGCGACATCGACACCATCAAGGTCCGCACGAACTACTTCACGCTCACCGACGGCCGCAAGGTCAAGGGCCAGATCCGCGATATCGACGGCGACCGCATCACCGTGGACGACGAGGTCACCGGCGAGCCCGCATCCTTCGACCGCGCCCAGATCACCGACTACCGCCGCTCGCAGATGTTTCAGCTCGGCGATGAGGACTCGGCCTTCCATGTCCGGCTGCCGCTGGGGGCGAGCATCCTGGCCGGCGGGCTCACGCTCATGCTCGTCGTGCTGCCCATCATCATCATCTCGGCGCAGGAGTCGCTCAAGGCGATCCCCAACTCGCTCCGCGAGGCGGCGCTGGCCATGGGCTGCACGCGCTGGCAGATGGTGTCGCGTGTGACGCTGCCCGCCGCGGTCCCCGGCATCATGACCGGCGCCATCCTGGCCATGAGCCGCGCGATCGGCGAGGCGGCGCCTATTCTTGTCATCGGCGGCGTCGTCTTCGTCACCTTCACGCCCTCGAACCTCATGGACACATTCGCGGCCATGCCGCTGCAGATCTACTCCTGGACCAACCTGCCCGACGAGGAGTTCCACCGCGTGGCCGCGGCGGGGATCATCGTCCTGCTGGCCGTTCTGCTTGTCTTCAACACGACCGCGGTCCTCATCCGCCAGAAACTCCAGAAGCCACTCTCATGACGACCACCGAACCACGCACCGCGCCCGTCGAAGTCCACACCAACCCGCTGGCCCGCGTCGCGGCACACTCGGCGTCCACGCGCGACAACGCGCCGACCAAGGCCGCGATCACCGCCAAGGGCTTCAACTGCTGGTACGGCGACTTCCAGGCCCTGCACAACATCAACCTCGTGATGCCGCACAACCGGGTGACGGCGCTCATCGGCCCCTCCGGCTGCGGCAAGAGCACCTTCCTGCGCTGGATCAACCGCAT
>CAZSLT010000189.1:0-4931 GCA_964607595.1 uncultured Phycisphaeraceae bacterium | reverse complement strand
GCGCTCATGACACCTCCCCCGCCGGCGGCGGGGGAGGGAGGGTTTGGCGCCGACTTGCAATCTGTCAGTGATCGCGGCGGGCGAGGATGTGGGCGACGGCGCGGGCGAGCATGTCGGTCTCGAGATTGACGGCGTCGTCCTCATTGAGACTCGCGAGCGTGGTGAGCGCGAGCGTCGTGGGGATCAGGGCGATGGTGAAAGAGTTGTGATCGACGGCGGCGACGGTGAGCGAGACGCCCTCGACGGCGATCGAGCCCTTGGGGATGACCGCGTCCATGAGGTCGGCGGGGGACTCGATGGTGACACGCCAATCGGCGGGGTCGCGATTGATACGGGTGACGCGGCCGACGCCTTCGATATGCCCCTGGACGAAGTGGCCGCCCATGAGCGTGTCGGCGCGGACGGCGTGCTCGAGGTTGACGGGCGAGCCGGGGCGGAGCGAGCCGAGTGTGGTGCGGCGGAGGGTTTCGGCGACGGCGTCGAAGTGCAGTAGGCGGTCGCTGGCGGGGCGGTTTGGGGCGCGGGGGGTGTGGGGGGGCTGGGCGACGGTGAGGCAGCAGCCGGAAACGGCGATGGAGTCGCCATGGGCCGGCGCGTGAGCCCATTGGCGTGGGTCGATGATGAGTTGCGCGCCGGCGGGGGTGGGGTTGATGGCTTCGACCCGACCGACGGCCTGCACAAGGCCGGTGAACATCGCCGGAGCATACGCGGGACGCGCGGGGGTCGGGATCGGATAGGATGTCGGCCCGCACTTGCCGGCCCGAAGGCGGCGAATGTTCGGCGGTTGGCGGTCGCCGCACCCCGGCCGCTTGATGCCGATGGATCCCCCGTTGTTTGGCCGCGTCTGACTCGGCACGAGGTTCAACCCATGCGCACGATGCACGAATCTGTTCGACTCTCCTGGTTCCGGCTCCCGGCGACGCTGCTGGCCTGCGCGCAGGAACTGCAGCAGCAGTGCTTCGAGCTGGGCGTGCAGTTCGGGCGGGTGCGGGTGGGGTTTTAGGGGTTGCGGCGGGGGGGGGGGGGGCGGCGGTGGTGGGGGTGGGGGGGGATCGGGCGGTTCTGGTTCGGCGGCGGCGACGGAGAGCCCGTACACGACGCTGGGGTTCCGTCCGGTGTGGAAGAGCTTTGCGCAGGTGGCGACCGGTGCGTCGGTGAAGCACCTGGATGTGACGGGTGACGAGGTGCTGGTGACGGACTCGTCGAACCTGCTGACCTATCTGGCGGGTGACATCGGGCGGATGCGGTGGGCGACCGACCTGGGCGACAACCTGGCGCGGTTCTACGGCTCGGGGATGTGGCGCGGGCGGGTGTGGAGCGTCGGCGATACGGAGTTGTTCCTGCTGGATGCGCAGACGGGCGAGGTTGTGGATCGCCAGCGTCTGGCGGTGCTGGCGCGCACGCGTCCGGCGGTCGTCGGCGACATGGCGGTGTTCGGGACGAGCACCGGCGAGATTCTGGGCCACAACATGCGTGCGGGGTTCAAGGGCTGGGGCTTCGGGTACAACCGGGCGTCTTCGGTGGTGGTGCCGCCGGTGGCGGTGGGGGCGGCGGTCGCGGCGGTGACGACGCGCGGCGAGTTGTTCGTCATCGACGGGCTTACCGGGCGGCTGGTCGGCAGCAACACGATCTACGGCGCGATGACCGGGGCGCCGGTGGCGGACAGCGACACGGTGTATCTCGCGTCGACGGATCAGTCGGTGTGGGCGTTCAGCGCGTACGGCGGCGAGCAGCGGTGGCGCGTCCGGACGGAGAAGCCGATCACGGGCCAGGCGGCGCTGCTGGCCGACCGGCTGTTCATCGAGCTGCCGGGCGAGGGATTCGCGTGCCTGCGGACCTCGGACGGATCGCGGGCGTGGACGGCGGCGGGCGTGAAGGGGGACGCGATCGGCGTTCGCGCGGGTCGTCTGCTGGTGTGGGACGGCTCGACGGTGACGATGCTGGACCTGCAGCGCGGGGATGTGGTGGCCGCGGTGTCGCTGCCGGGTGTGGCGTTCCTGAAGATGGACTCGTTCGTGGACGGGAATCTGTACGCGGCGACGGCGTCGGGCGGCGTGGACAAGTACGAGCCGTCGCGCTGAGCGCGCACGGCGCCCTTGATGAATGATGGAGTGCCGATGGACGGACTCGTGCGGATCCGGCGCGCCCTGCTGAGCGTCTCGGACAAGCGGGGCGTGGTGGAGTTGGCGCGGGCGCTCTCGGGGATGGGGGTGGAACTCATCTCGACGGGGGGCACGGCCAAGGCGCTGGCGGCGGCGGGGCTGCGCGTGACGACCGTGGAGGAGGTCACGGGGTTCCCGGAGATGATGGACGGGCGCGTCAAGACGCTGCACCCGATGGTGCACGGCGGGCTGCTGGCGGTGCGCGATGAAAAGAGCCACACGGAGGCGATGAGCGCGCACGGGATCGGCGGGATCGATCTGCTGTGCGTGAATCTGTACCCCTTCGAGCAGACGATCGCGCGGGAGGGCGTGACGCGGCCGGAGGCGGTGGAGCAGATCGACATCGGCGGGCCGGCGATGGTGCGGTCGGCGGCCAAGAACCACGAGTGGGTGGCGGTGGTGACGGACCCGTCGCAGTACGACGCGCTGCTCGAGGAGATGTCGGCGCACGGCGGGGCGACGACGCGGGGGCTGCGGCGGACGCTTGCGGGCGCGGCGTTTGCGCGCACGAGCGCGTACGACGCGGCGATCACGAACTATCTGTCGGCGGGGTCAGAAGGTGGGGGGTTCCCGGTGTCGCTGCGGGTGGCGATGGAGCGGCGGTCGGTGCTGCGGTACGGCGAGAACCCGCATCAGCGGGCGGCGCTTTACGCGGCCGGCGCGCTCCGCGGGGCGAGCGTGGTGAACGCGGAGCAACTGCACGGCAAGGAACTGAGTTACAACAACATCAACGATGCCGCGGCCGCGTTGGAGCTGGTGCGGGATCTGGCGTCGGCGCACGCGAACGAGTCGGCGTCGTGCGTGATCAAGCACGCGAATCCGTGCGGGGCGGCGGTCGCGGCGGATGTGCGCACGGCGGCGGACCTGGCGATGGCGGGCGATCCGGTGGCCGCGTACGGCGGGATTCTGGCGGTGTCGCGCGTGGTGGACATCCCGACGGCGGACCGGCTGTGCCAGCCGGGGGCGTTTCTTGAGGTGATTCTGGCGCCGGGGTTCGAGCCGGGCGCGCTGGAGCGTCTGCGGGACCGCTGGGCGAATGTGCGCCTGCTGGCGGTGGGGGAGATCGAGCCGGCGCGTGCGGGCGCGGTGGTGATGCGTTCGATCGCGGGCGGGATGCTGGTGCAGGATCGGGACGCGGCGTTGCCGGATGTGAAAACATGGACGCATTCTGCTGGGCCGCGTGCGGATGAGGCGACGCTGCGCGCTGCATCCGCGGTGTGGGTGATGTGCAAACACCTGGCGAGCAACGCGATCGTGATCGGCGGCGCGGATGGCGCATCGGGGGGCGCGGGGGGGGCGGGGGGTGTGCGGATGTTCGGGGCGGGCGCGGGGCAGATGGACCGGGTGGGCGCGTGCAAGGTGGCGGTGTCGAAGGCGGGGGCGCTGGCGAGGGGCGCGATCGCGGCGAGCGATGCGTTCTTCCCGTTCGCCGACGGGCCGGAGGTGCTGATCAAGGCGGGTGTGGGGGTGATCGTGCATCCGGGCGGGTCGAAGCGCGACGCGGAGACCTTTGACCTGTGCGACAAGCACGGGGTGACCTGCCTGACGACCGGGGTTCGCCACTTCCGGCATTAGAGCGCGGGCGGGGGCGCGGCGCGGGCGGTGTGCGGAAATGGTCAATTCGCGTGGGTTGTGGGGGTGGTGATCGGCGATAACACTTGCCAGACCTACCCGGCACGGCTAGGTTTTGACGACCCCTTGGGGGTCGGAGCGATTCGGAGATGAGGCCGCAGAGCACATCCCGGGGTCGGCGCGAGGGCGTGCCGATCGATGATCCGAGCGAGACCACGCCCGATGGTGTAGCCGCCGCCTTCGCGGCCGCGGCCGGCGGGGTTGGGGGCGGGGTGGGGCTGGACGCCAAGGTGCTTGTTCTGAACCGGTTGTACATGGCGGTGCGTGTGATCAACGCGCGCCGGGCGTTCTGCCTGCTCACCAAGAGTCTGGCGGAGGTGATCCATGTCGATGACGGTCAGTACATCGGGTACGACTTCGCATCATGGACCGAGATCGCGGCGTTGCAGCAGGAGTTCGAGCGCGAGAAGCACGACTGGGTGCGGACGGTGCGGTTCGACATCGCCGTGCCCAAGGTGATTCGCCTGCTGGGGTACGACCGGATGCCGGACCAGCGCGTGAAGCTGAACCGGCGGAATCTCTTTGCGCGCGACCGGAACCGCTGCCAGTATTGCGGGCGGTACTTCCCGACGAATGAGTTGTCGATCGACCATGTGCGGCCGCGTGCGCAGGGCGGCGATGACTCGTGGGAGAATCTGGTGTGCGCGTGCGTGAAGTGCAACGCCAAGAAGGGCGGCCGCACGCCTGACCAGGCGCACATGAAGCTCATCCGCAAGCCGGTGCGCCCGAAGCGGAACCCGCAGATCGCGGTGCGGCTGGGTCAGGATCGGTACCAGTCGTGGAAGGCGTTCCTCGACAACGCGTACTGGTCGGTGGAGCTGCGGTAAACGGGCGGTAACAGGGGCATGGCGTAATCGGCAAGGATCGGCCCCTCTCCCCAGCCCTCCCCCGGAGGGGGAGGGGGTTTAGTCATACCACCTGAAGGAAGCTGTTGACCGCGGTGTACGACCGCCACAGTCCGAGCGCGCCCATGAGAACCGTGAGGTATCCGAGGTGCAAGCGGCGCGTTCCTCGGACCGATTGAATCACGGAGTAGACGATCGCGGCGAGCGTGATGACGACCCATGCGAAGAACGGAAGGAGGACAGCAACCGCCGGGACGGGGCCAAACTGTCCTCTTGCGAGCATGGGCGAGAT
>CAZSLT010000188.1:0-4963 GCA_964607595.1 uncultured Phycisphaeraceae bacterium | reverse complement strand
TGGTGGCCGGTCGCTGCGGACTCGCGGATCGGGCGCGCTTCGGATGATCGGGGGGGACGGGCGGCGTGAGCGGGAGTCGTTCGGCGATGAAGGCGCGGATCCTGGTCGTGGATGATGATCCGATCGTGGCCGACTCCCTGCGCGAGTTTCTGAGCGCGGAGGGGTACGACGCGGTCTCGTGCTACGCGGGGGCGGAAGCGATCGCGGCGCTGGCGGAGGCGGCCGGGTCGGCGGCGTTTGATGTCGCGCTCACCGATGTCTCGATGCCGGGGACTGGGGGGATGGACCTTCTGCGGCATGTCGCGGCCGAGCACCCCGGCGTGGTGGTCATCATGCTCACCGGGTACGGCACGATTGAGTCGGCGGTGGAGGCGATCCGGAGCGGGGCGACGGATTATCTGTCGAAGCCGATCGTTGACGCGGAGTTGCGGATCGCGCTGGAGCGGGCGCTGCGGCAGCGGGCGTTGATCTCGGAGAACGCATCGCTGCGGAAGCGGCTGGGGACCGCCGACGGGAACGGCGGGATGCTCGGGCAGGACCACCGGATCCGCAAGGCGTTCGATCTTGTGGATACGGTGGCGCCGACGAAGGCGACGGTGCTGATCACGGGCGAGTCGGGGACGGGCAAGTCGCTGATTGCTCGGGCGATTCATGATCGGTCGAGCCGGCGGAAGGCGCCGTTCGTGGAGATTCATTGCGGGAGCATCCCCGAGACGCTGCTGGAGTCGGAGTTGTTCGGTCATGTGCGTGGCGCGTTCACGGGCGCGGCGACGGACAAGATCGGGCGGTTCCAGGCCGCGGACACGGGGACGATTTTTATTGACGAGATCAATTCGGCTTCTCCCGGGATGCAGTTGAAGCTGCTGCGGATGCTGCAGGAGCGGAAGTTCGAGCCGGTGGGTTCGACGAAGACGATCGAGGTGGACACGCGCGTGATTCTGGCGAGCAACCAGGCGCTTGAGCCGCTGGTGGAGTCGGGGCAGTTCCGCACCGATCTCTATTACCGGATCAATGTGGTGCACATCGACATCCCGCCGCTGCGCGATCGTTCGAGCGACATCCCGCTGCTCGTTCGCGGGTTCCTCGAGAAGATGAGCGCCCGGCACGGGAAGGTCATCACCGGGATCACCGACGAGGCGCTGGCGGTGCTTCAGCGGCACGACTACCCCGGCAATGTGCGGGAACTGGAGAACATCATCGAGCGGGCCGTGGTGCTCTCGGCGCGGCCGACGGTTTCGGTCGAGAGTCTGCCTTCGACGCTGACGGAGGGCCGGGCGCCGGCGGGCGGGGTGGCCGAGGGGGAGGGCGGGGCGGGGCTCTGGGAGGGGCTGGCGTCGATGCCGCTGGCCGATGCGCTGCAGGGCCCTGAGAAGCAGATCATTCTGGCGGCGCTGCGGGCGCACCAGTGGAACCGCCAGGCGACGGCGGATGCCCTGCGGATCAACCGGACGACGCTCTACAAGAAGATGAAGCAGTATTCGCTGGACCGTCGCGCCGGGTAGTCGGACGCGGGGCGGTTGAGGCGAGTCATCGGGAGGCCGGGGGTCCGGGAAACGGTCTTCCGGCATCGGGGTGGACGATTGCGCCGACGGCGGGGGCGATTGAATGCCCCCGGATTCGGGCCGGACATTCTTGGGGTACGCCGTATACTCCGATAGGGAACTTGGCTTCGCGCGGCACGCCCGCTGAGGCCTCGGCCCGTGTCCGGTGAGCAGAGGAGCGCGAAGGGATGAACACGCATTCGTACGATGTCGTCATCGTCGGTGGCGGCCCGGCGGGGACCACGGCCGCGTCCGTGCTCCGGAAGTACAACCCCGATCTGCGCGTGGTGATCCTGGAGAAGGAGAAGTTCCCGCGCGACCACATCGGCGAGAGCCAGTTGCCGGGGATCGGGTACATCCTTGATGAGATCGGCGTATGGGACAAGGTTGAGGCGGCGGGGTTCCCGATCAAGATCGGCGCGTCGTACACCTGGGGGCGGAACAAGGACCTGTGGGACTTCGACTTCGTTCCGCTCGAGTTGTGGAAGGATGATCCTCGGCCCGGCCGGTATGAGGGGCTGCGGACTCTGACGGCGTGGCAGGTTGACCGGAGCATCTACGACACGATTCTGCTGGAGCATGCCGCGGGCCTGGGGGTGGAGGTTCGCCAGCCGGCGATGGTGCGCGAGGTTCTCAAGGAGGGCGACCGGATCACGGGTTTGCGGCTGGACAGCGGCGAGGTGATCACCGGCAAGCACTACATCGACGCTTCGGGCGTGGTGGCGTTCATCAAGCGGGCGATGGGGGTTCCGGTGTGGCAGCCGGATGAGCTGCAGAACATCGCGGTGTGGGACTACTGGGAGAACGCCGAGTGGGCGGTGACGATCGCTGGCGGGGCGACGAAGGTGCAGGTGCGTAGTCTGCCGTACGGTTGGATGTGGTTTATCCCGCTGGGTCCGACGCGGACGAGCATCGGCCTGATCACGCCCGCGGCCCATTACAAGAGCACGGGGCTGACGCCGGAGCAGATCTATCTGAAGGCGATCGCGGAGCAGGAGACGATCTCGAAGCTGACGGCCAACGCTGTGCGGCGCGGGCAGACGGAGTCGTGCAAGGACTGGTCGAATCTGGCGGATCGGGTCGTGGGGGAGAATTGGTTCGTCACGGGCGAGGCCGCGGGGTTCGCGGATCCGATTCTGGCGGCCGGGATGCAATTGGCGCACAGTTCCTCGCGCGAGGCGGCGTACACGATTCTGGAGCTGGAGCGCGGCGAGCACGATGCGTCGTGGCTGCGTGAACGGTACAACGAGCGGACGCGCACAAACATCATGCAGCACATCCAGTTCGCGCAGTATTGGTATAGCGCGAATTCCTGCTTCAGCGACCTGCGGGAGCACTGCCAGACGATCGCGGCGGAGGCGGGGCTGAAGCTGTCGCCCCAGGCGGCGTGGCAGTGGCTGAGCCAGGGCGGGTTCACGAACGATAACCCGGCGTTCACCTTCTTCGGTTCGTTCGATGTGGCGTCGGCGAAGGGCGTGATCGAGCAGTTGTCGGGCGGGAAGACGACATTCTGCATCGACACGAACAATGTATTCCGACTGGATCTGGACGGCGCCGAGAAGTGCGAGATCGGCCACAGCGTCAAAGGGCGGATCTCGAAGGTTTCGGCGTTCAAGCGCGGATCGCACCGGCTGCCGCGTGCCGGGCTGTACGAGGCGGTGATCCAGTCGCTGGTTCGGACGAACGACATCGTGCCGATGTTCCAGATCCTTGAGGCGTACCGTGCGCAGCGGCTTCCGAGCTTCGATCGGGCGAACTTCCTGTCGAACGCGGTGCAGGCGATGGACGCGATGGTGAGCGAGGGATGGATCAAGGCGTCGTTCGATCCGACGAAGCCGATGATGAAACATTCGGGCGTCCACACGATCCGGACGACCGAGGAGTCCAAGCGGATTCTGAATGAGTCGCCGAAGGCGGCTCTGGTTCAGTGGAATATCTGATGTAACGCACCGCGGGCGTCCGAGACGCCCGCCTTTATTCTCGGAGATCACCGGCATGGTTTCGCAGGTCAAGCCCCAGTCTTCGAAGCATTCCTACGACTACGATGTGGTCATCATCGGCGGCGGCCCGGGAGGGAGCACCTGCTCGACGCTCCTGAAGAAGTACCGGCCGGATCTCCGTGTGCTGGTTCTCGAGAAGGAGAAGTTCCCGCGGGACCACATCGGCGAGAGCCAGTTGCCGGGGATCAACGCGGTGATGCGGGAGATGGGGGTCTGGGACAAGGTGGAGGCCGCGGGATTCCCGATCAAGGTCGGGGCGTCGTACACCTGGGGCAAGCACGCAGACCAGTGGGACTTTGATTTTTATCCGCCGGAGCATTGGCGGGACGAGCCGCGGCCGGCGCAGTTCAAGGGGCAGCGTGAGTACACGGCGTTCCAGGTGGATCGTGCGATCTTCGACAAGATTCTGCTCGATCACGCGCGAGAGATGGGTGTTGAGGTCCGCGAGGAAACGCTGGTCACCGAGGTGTTGCGCGACGGGGATCGCGTGAAAGGGCTGAAGCTCGCCGACGGAACGGTGGTGACGGGCAAGTACTACATCGACGCGTCGGGCGTGGTTGGCATTCTGCGCCGGGCGATGGAGGTCGAGGTCTGGATCCCGGAGCAACTGCGGAACATCGCGACCTGGGGCTACTGGCAGAACGCGGAGTGGGCGGTGAAGATCGGCGTGGGCGGCACCCGGATTCAGATCCGGAGTCTGCCGTTCGGGTGGATCTGGTTCATCCCGCTGGGGCCGACGCGGACGAGCGTGGGGCTGGTGGTTCCGGCGGACCATTACAAGAAGATGGGGCTCTCGGCGGCGGAGCTCTACCACAAGGCGATCCGCGATCAGCCGCAGATTGCGCGGCTACTGGAGAGCGCGACGCTGGAGGGAGAGATCACGAGCTGCAAGGACTGGTCGCAGTTGTGCGAGCGGTTGTACGGCGACAACTGGTTCCTTGTCGGCGAGACCGCGGGCTTCGCGGACCCGATTCTCTCGGCGGGGATGAACCTCGCGCATCAGTCCGGGCGCGATGTCGCGTACACCATCATGGAGCTGGAGCGCGGCGAACTGGACGCGGACTGGCTGCGGCGTCGGTACAACGACCGGCAGCGGAACTGCATCAAGACGCACATCCGCTTCGGGCAGTTCTGGTACTCGGCGAACAGCTGCTTCACCGATCTGCGCGACCATTGCTCGGAGATCGCCAAGGAGGCGGGGCTGAAGCTGTCGCCGGCGCAGGCGTGGCGGTGGCTGAGCCAAGGCGGGTTCGCGAGCGACAACCCCAACCGGCCGCTCTTCGGGCTGTGGGACATCGAGGTGGCCAAGGGCACGATTCAGAAATGCCTGGGGCATGATGTAGTCGAGACGATCAAGTACACGATCGACGATTTCAATGTGTTCAAATTGAACCTCGCGGGCGCGAAGAAGGATCAACTCGG
>CAZSLT010000187.1:0-4967 GCA_964607595.1 uncultured Phycisphaeraceae bacterium | reverse complement strand
GGGTCCGCCGCCGGGCCCGATCCGATGGGCGTGGAGATCATGGAGAACCGCATCTTCGCCGGCCGCCTCGGCTGGGACCACGCCATGATCGGCCAGATCGAAGTCCCCGATCCCAACAACCCCGACGGCGAGCCGATCCAGACCGGCTTCATCGATTATGTCATCGGCCCCGTGTTCTCGGATGAGAGGATCCGCCTCACGCTCAACTGGATGCGGGCGCTCGAGTTCGCCACCGAACCCGACTTCAGCGACCCGCTGAACCCCGAACTGCCGCCCGTGACCTCCCTGGAACTCGAGAATCTCGATCTGGCGGTCTTCCTCGCCCTCGACGACACGGGTGCCCTCGCGGCCAACCCCAATGATGAGTCGCTCCTCGCCTTCTCCGGTTCGGAACTCAACAACGCCGAGCACACCCAGATCACCATCGACCCCTCCGTCGCCTTCCCCGGCTTCCAGGCGTTCGTCGTTGTACGCGTCTCATGGACCGGCACCGACTACGACCTCTTCGACAACCTCCCGGACGCCGAGACCGAGTTCGTCCTCTCGTGGAATGTGAACCATGGCGAGTTCGAGGCCCCGCCGGACGAAGAGACCAATGTCGAAGACCTGAACCTGGTCATCTCCAAGTTCGGCGCCAAGCACGGCGAGCCCGACTACGCCATCGCCGCGGACTTCACACGCGATCACAAGATCGACATCAACGACATGAACTATGTCCTGTCCCACTGGTCGCCCTGACCCGCGGCCTCACACTCCATGAACTCTCAAACCCGGCGCGACCGCCGGGTTTTTTCATGCCCCGGCGCAGACCCGAACCACATCCCCCACCACCTCGTCGCGCCCGCGCGACGCATCAATGATGTGGTCCGCCAGCGACACATACAGCCCGTGCCGCTTCAGATACACCGCCTGCATCTCCGCGACCGCACCGCCGTGATCGAGCCCGAGCAGCCGCGGCCGGTGGTCCGGCGGATCATTCCGCACACGCTCGGCAAGCAACTCCGCGGGCGCGTGCAGATACACAACCACCGCCCGCCCCGCGCGCTGCGCCTCACGAATCATCGCCTCCGCCCCCGGCGCCGTCGGCGTCCCGCCGCCCAACGCGATGACCATCCCCGCGCCCCGCAACACCTCCCGGAGCGAGGCGCTCTCGGCCTCCCGGAATCCCGACTCCCCGTGCGCCGACCACGCCTCGGCCACCGTCCGCACGCCGAGCCGGGACAGCGTCGAGTCGTCAAGATCCAGCGACGGCCGGCCCAATCGCTCGCCCAGCAGACGCGCGGTCGTCGACTTGCCCGCGCCGCGCAGGCCCATGATCAGAATGTTGGCGTCTGGCCGCGTCGGCATGCCGCGAGCGTATCCACCCCGGTGCGAAGTGTCACGGCTCGCTGAATAAACGCTCGCGGAGCTGCGCGATGGCCGCTCGGGTCGACTCGGGCACGCCGCCCGCCGCCGCGCCCCGTTCGAACTCGGCGCAGCCGCGCAGGAACGCGTGCTCGCTGACGATCAACGCCACCGGCGGCGCCCCGGCATGCCCCGCCAGCGTGCGCAGCGTCTCGACCGAACCCCGGCGCAGCCCGCACCGCCGCGCCAGCACCTCGAACGCACGATCATCCTCGCGCGACTCCCCTCGATCGCTCGGCGCCGAACCCTTGAAGAACGGCAATCGCGTCATCGCGCTTCACCCCTGGGCGCGCCGCCCGACAACGCCCCCGACCACGACAGCCGCGTCACCGCGGTCAGCGTCCGCGCGCACCGCTCGGCCCGCCGCCGTACCGCGCCGTCAACATCCCGCATCGCCATCTCGCGCACCAGGTCAGCCAGTTCGGTCTGCCGGCCCGCCTCCGCCGCCCACAGCGCCGAGAGCCGGTGCGGCGCGCGTTCATCCGAAAGCATCTCGCAGATCGCCACCGACGCCGACCGACGCGTCCGCGCTGTCGAAAGAAAGTGCGCGATCGTGTTGGCGCGCACACGAGGCGTCGGATCCGAGACGAACGGCGCCAGCCGCGCATCGCCCCCGTCCTGCCGCGCCGCCGCCTCGACCGCGCTGGCCCGCACGCGCCCGTCCTCCGAGCGCAACGCCGTCTGGATCGCCGCGGCCGCGCCCGGACTTGTGGAGTGCCGCAGCAGCAGCACCGCCTTCGACGCCAGCCGATGATCCGCCCCGCACGCCGCCCGGATCAACTCATCCTCGATCTCCGGAACCAGCGAGAGCCGCGCCGCCAGTTGCACCGCCGACAAGCGGTCCTCCGGCGCCGACTCGTTCAGCCGCTTGCGCAGTTCCAGAACAAACCCGGCGCGGTCCGCCTCGAGCGCCGCCCGCGCCGCCACCGCGCAGGCCCACCGGTCACCCGCCTCCGGCCACGGCGACCGCCGGTTCGCGCTCTCATCGACCGCCCGCCGCACCGACCCGTGCGGCGAACGCCGCAGGCACGCCACCGCGCCCGCCTGCGCACGCCAACGCAGCGGCGACCGCGACATCGACAGACGCGACGCCGCGAACGACGCCACCCGCGCATCCGCGGCCAGCGCGAAATCCAGCAGCGCTCCGTCCGTCGCCGCCGTCGCCGGCCCATCGGCGATCGCCCGCAGCGCCGCCCATTGCGCATGCGCATCGTTCGTGCCGATCAGCGAGGCGAGCCGCGCCAGCCGCTTGGCCGCCGGCAGCCGCACCGCGCCCAACCACCGCACAAGCCCGACGCGCTCGTCGCTCCGCTCCGGCGTAGCCGGGATCGACGCCAGCAGCGCATCGCACGCCCCGAGGCGCGCCACCGCCGCGTGCCGACGGGGGTTCAGCAGCAGATGCGAGCCCGTCAGCGCCGCGCGGCGCTCGGCCTCGTTGGGCGTCGATGCCAGGCGTTGCACGGCCACCGGCGCCAGCGCCGGGATGCTCAGCCATCGCACCAACCGCGGCGCCATCGACTCCGGCGCAAGCCGCCGCGCCGCCGATCGCAGCGGCATGTGCGCCGGCTGATCCGTGTCGGCCAGCCACTGCCGCAGCAACGGGCCCGCGTGGTGCGCCCGCAGAACAATCGCGTCAAGAATCCCGTTGTGGCGGTGGTCCTGCCATGTGTCCGCCGCTTCGGTCAGCGCGCGGTCGACGATGCCCCGCAGTTCCTCGCAGCGCGCCCCGCCGTGCGATGCGATCGCCGCCAGCGCATCCAGCGCATCGCCCGAGGTCGATGGGTCCGCGTCACGCGCCAACTCCGCCACCGCGCCCGCGATCACCGACAGCTCCGACGCGCTGTACGCATCCAGACCCGCCGACATGCCGCAGAGCAGCCGGCCCGCGGCACGGCGTGCCGACGGCAACCCGTCCGACACCGCGCGCGTGATCAGCCGGTCGATGTGATCCAACCCCACCACCGTCGCCGCCCGGCGCGCATCCTCCGACAACTCGGCCCAGTGCCTCAGCACCGCCTCCAACCCGCCCAGCCGCTTCGTCCGGACCGTCAGCTCCAGCAACTCCGCCACGATCGCGTCCCGCTCGGACGCCGACGCGTGCGGCAGCGATGCCACAAGCGCCGCCTCGGCGAGCCCCGCCGGCATCGATCGCACGCGGTCGAGTCGCCTGTAGAGGGAGGGCACCGGGGGCTGGCTCCAAAGAGGGATGAGGGAGGGCGGAGGCGTCCGGCGACGCGCCACTTCTCGACATCGGCCCGATAAGCCTCAACGGGTGATTGATTCGGTCAAATCCACCAAATCTTGTGGGGGATTCGGTTGGGAGAGCGCAAAAAGTGCCACCGGTCGTGGTGTGCCTCCGATGAGAAGTTTGTGAAATAGGGCTTGAAGGCCCTCACAAGCCGCGTACACTTAGGGCTCGTCAGTTTTTGGAGGAGATAGGCGCATCCCCTTTGTTCCTGAACAGGATTTGGAGTCCCTATGAGTTCCCCTACGAAATGTGCCAGTCTCCAGGCCTATCGCCTCATTTTGTACAATCGTGCGCTCCACCCGGAACTCTTCCGGGTCAAGAATCGCCGGGCGATCGAGCACCTGGGCTATGAGTTCGAGGCATGGGTCATGCCCGGAAGCCATGTCATGCGCTTCCAGCACGGCAACGACAGCGCCCTCGAGTTGATCACCGACCAGGAAGACGGCATCCCCGAGCGGGGCGTGCTGGCCGTCCTCCCCTGCGCCGGCGAACGCGACCAGGACCACGACTTCACCGAGCGCGTCCGCTACATGTCCACCGTCCAGACCGAGCAGCTCTCCGAGGCCCTCTACCGGGCCACCTACGACGAACTCGTCGCCTTCGGCAAGGAGAGCGACGCCCTCATGCACGAGTGGACCGATGACGACGGCGGCCGCTGCGCCTCCATCGTCGATATCCAGCGCTTCCGCCGCGAAGTCCACGCCCAGACCTATCACCTGGTCGCCCAGGGCGGGCTCGTCCTCCGCAGCCAGACCATTTTCGAGCACAAGGCCTGAGCCAACGCCCACGGTCCCGAGCGAGTCATCCCCCGCCCCGGCCCCATGGCCGGGGCTTTTCTTTGCCCTCCACCCATCCGCCGGGTACTTTCTTGCTTCCATCATGACCAACCGCCCGAACGCCGCCGCCACGATCCGAATTACCCAGCCCCGCTGAGGCCGCGATCGCGTGGACTCACCGGGGACCAGTCGCGGCACGCCCGCGCGACGGACGGCGACACGCGTCGCCGCTGGCGGGCCGGGCCAGGGTTTCACGATCAGAATCAGCACACGAACCAACACACCAACCCGGGCCGGGTCGCGGCACGGGGTCAGGCCGGATAGCAGACCCATGAATCAGCCCAGCAGCACCGAACAAGACCGCAAAGCGCACTACAAGCAGTCGCTCAACCTGCCCAAGACCCCCTTCGCCATGAAGGCCAACCTCGTCCAAAACGAGCCGGCGACCTTAAAGCGCTGGACCGATGCCAAGGTTTACGAAAGCCTTCGGGCTGCCCGTGCCGGTCGGCCCCGTTACGTTTTTCATGACGGCCCGCCTT
>CAZSLT010000186.1:0-5012 GCA_964607595.1 uncultured Phycisphaeraceae bacterium | reverse complement strand
CCCACGCGCCGGACCAAGTCCGACTGGGCGTCGAGCACCTTCTCGATGTCCTTGTAGACCTGCGGCGCTTCGTCGATGCCGGCGCTCAGGACCTCGACGCCCGCCTCCTCGGCGGCGCGGCGCATCTGGCTTTTGGTGATCGTGTTCTTGGCGGCGTTGCGGCTCATGCGCCGGCCGGCGCCGTGGGAGGCGCTGTCGAGACTTGTCGGCTCGCCCTTGCCCATGACGAGGTAGCCGGGGGCGGTCATGGAGCCGGGGATGTAGCCGAGCTCGCCGCGTGAAGCGGGTGTGGCGCCCTTGCGGTGGACGATCACCTTCCGCCCGGCGTGGGTTTCCTTCCACGCGAAGTTGTGATGGTTCTCGACGCGCAGCGCGATCTTCTCGCCGAGCGCGCGGGCGATCTTGGCGTGGATGATGTGGTGGTTGGCGCTGGCGAAGCGGCCCATGAGCTCCATCGCGGCGAAGTATTCGGCGCCTTCTCCATTCATGGGGAGCCAGGCGAGTCGGCGGAGGTTCTTGTCGAGTTCGGGGTGGAGGTCTTCGGCGAGGCGCGAGTAGTGCGTGCAGACTTTCGAGCCGGGGCCGCGGGAGCCGGAGTGCGAGACGACGGCGAGGTAGGTGCCGGGCTTGGCGCCGTTCGTTTCTTCGCGGAGCTCGAACTCACCCCACTCGACGAAGTGGTTGCCCGAGCCGCTGGTGCCGAGTTGGCGGTGCGCGAGGTCTTTGAGACCGGTGGTGAAGGGCGTGACGGACCAGTCCTCGTCCATGACGGGGTGGTCGGGGCGGTCGTTGGGCCGCCACTCCTTGCCGACGCCGAAGAGCGTGGACGACTCGAGGATCTTCTTCAGTTTGTCGCGCATGCCGGGGAGGCGCGAGGCGTCGATGTCGAAGGCAGTGATCATGACGCGGCAGGCGATGTCCACACCGACGGCGTACGGGATGACGGCGTTCTCGGTGGCCAGCACGCCGCCGATGGGCAGGCCGTAGCCGATGTGCGCATCGGGCATGAGGGCCGCGCCGACGGAGACGGGCAGCGAGCAGGCGTCGCGCATCTGATCGAGGGCGCCCTGGTCGATGTCCTCGCCCCAGCGGGCGTAGCGGATGGACGGCTTGTCGGTGTCGGGGTTCATTCGGTGTGCGTCGAGATGTGAAGATGGAGACTCGGGCGTGGACCATTATTGGACGATTCTCGGGATCATCCAGCCCGAGGGGGGAAGATGGTTGCGTTTTGGGGGTGTCGGGCGGAACATCGGGCGGGAGATGGGCGATGCCGGCGATGTGTCCCGCCGCGTCTGCCGAAGCAATGGAGTGTCCGGCCCGGCGTTTTGACCGGCCGAAGGCGCCGAGACCACGGAGATCTGAGCGATGAATATTTGTGCGCGCGTGCTGATGGTGTCCTCGATCATTGGTTGCGCGGGTCTGGCGGCGTCGGCCGCGGGTCCGGTGGGGGCCGGCGTGATTCAGTTCCGGTCCGGGACGGCCGCGATCGAGCGCCAGCCGGCGGGCGATCTGTCGGCGCGGGCGCGGTCGATGGCGGGCAAGCGCGTGCTGGTTGTGTTCGAGGCCCCGGTGACGCCGTCGCAGAAGAAGCGGCTGGCGGAGGCGGGGGTGGAATTGCTCTCGCCGCTGGGCGGCGGGGCGTGGTACGCGCGGCTGGGCGGCGGTGAGTCGCCGGGCGCGGCGCTGAACGCGACGGGGGCGTCGGCGGTGCGCACAATCGAGAGGAAGTGGAAGCTGCATCCCGTGCTGGAGGCGGGCGCGTTCCCGGATTGGTCGATCGTGAGTGTGCCGGCGGCGGGGCAGCCGGGCGAGCCGATGGTCGCGGTGGGGTTGATGCTGCACCGCGATGTGGCGATGGCGCGCGGCGTCGAGGTGGTGCGGGGGCTGGGCGGCGTGGTGCGCGACCGGCTGGAGACGGTCAACGGGCTGATGGTCGAGCTGCCGATGGGCTCGGTGCGGGCGCTGGCGGAGTCGCCGGAGGTGATGTGGGTCGAGCCGCCGATGCCGAAGATGGGTCCGCACAACGCGGAGAACCGCGTGCTGGTGCAGGCGAACGAGGTGCAGGCGGCCCCGTACAACCTGAGCGGGCAGGGCGTGCGCGTGATGGTGTACGACGCGGGCGCGGTGCTGGCGACGCACCAGGACTTCATCAACCTGCAGGGCCAGCAGCGGGTGACGGTGCGTGACGGCGCGGCCGCGAGCTTCCACCCGACGCATGTGGCCGGCACGATCGGCGGCGACGGCGGGCAGTCGGCGGGTTCGGGTCTGCGGGGGATGGCCCCGAATGTGCGCATGGACTCGTACGACTTTGAGTACTCGGGCGCGGGGGTGTTCCTTTACACGAACCCAGGCGACATCGAGGACGACTACACCGACTCGTTCGTGAACAACGGCTCGGCGATTTCGAACAACTCGATCGGCTCGAACATCTCGCAGAACGGGTTTGATTGCGACTTCGAGGGCGACTACGGCATCACGCCGGCGGTGATCGATGCGCTGGTGCGGGGCGAGACGCTGGGCTTCCCGATCCGGGTGGTGTGGTCGGCGGGCAACGAGCGCGGCTCCGGTTTCTGCGGGAATCAGTTCGCCACGGTGCCGCCGCCGGCGACGAACAAGAACGCGGTGGTGGTCGGCGCGGTGGACTCGGACACGGACCTGACGACGAGTTTCTCGTCGTGGGGCCCGACGGACGACGGCCGGCTCAAGCCGGATATCACAGCGCCCGGCTGTCAGACGAACGGCGACGACGGCGTGACCTCGACCTGGAGCGACGGCGGCTACGACACGATCTGCGGGACCTCGATGTCGGGCCCGACGGTGACCGGGTGCGCGGCACTGATGCTGCAGGACTATCGCGTTCAGTTCCCCGACCGCCCCGACTTCCGCAACAGCACGCTCAAGGCGATCCTGGCGCACACCGCCGTCGATATCGGCAATCCCGGGCCGGACTACAAGCACGGGTACGGCTCGGTGCGCGTCAAGGACGCCATCGACTTCATGCGCACCGAGCGCTTCCTGGAGTCCGAGGTGGATCAGGGCGGCGTGTACACCGCGTATGTCACGGTCGCGGCGGGCGAGGAGTTCGTCGCGACGCTCGCATGGGACGACGCGGCGGGGAACCCCGCGGTGACTGAGACGCTGGTGAACGACCTGGACCTGGCCGTGTTCGACCCGAACGAGGTGCGTCATTACCCCTTCACGCTGAACCCAGCGAGTCCGAACGCGAACGCCGTGGCGACGCAGGAGGACCACCTGAACAACATGGAGCAGGTGCGCGTCGCGGGCGGGACGGCCGGTACCTGGCGGATCGAGGTCCGCGGCACGGATGTGCCTGTCGGGCCGCAGCCGTTCTCGCTGACGGCGGGGCCGTCGCTGGTGGCGATGACGGTGGCCCCCGTCGCGACGATTCCGGCGTTGGTGTCGCCGGGCGCGCCGTTCGAAGTGGATGTCCGCGTGACGACGCTGAACCAGTCGGTCGTGCCCGGCTCGGTGACGGCGTTCTTCCGGGACTCGGGCGCGGGCGCGTTCACGCCGCTGGCGATGACCGATCAGGGCGGCGGCGTGTACCGCGCGACGGTGCCGGCGCTGCAGTGCGCCGACACGCCGGAGTTGTACCTCGCGGCCCAGGGCGCGGTGACGGGGCAGGCGCTCTCGCCGGCCGGTGCGCCGGGATCGACCTTCGGCTTCGATGTCGGTGTGATCGGCACGGAGTTCGAGGACGACGCCGAGACGGATCTGGGCTGGACGCTCGGCGCGCTGGGCGACACGGCGACCACGGGCCGGTGGGTGCGGGCCAACCCGGTGGGCACGGATGCGCAGCCGGAGGACGACCACAGCGATCCCGGGACGATCTGCTTCGTGACCGCCAACGGCGCGGCGAACGGCGGGATCGGGGACGCGGATGTGGACGGCGGCTTCACGACGCTGATCTCTCCGGCGTTCGACCTCTCGGGCGTGGACAGCGCGACCGTGAGTTACTGGCGGTGGTTCTCGAACAATCAGGGCGGCGCGCCGGGCGCGGATGTCTTCCGCGTGGATATCTCGAACAACAACGGGGCTTCGTGGGTGAACGCCGAGACGGTGGGTCCGACCGGGGCGGGCACGACGGGCGGCTGGGTGCAGGCCTCGTTCGATGTGGGGTCGATCATCGGGATGACCTCGCAGATGCGGGTGCGGTTCGTGGCCGAGGACGCCGACCTGGGGTCGCTGATCGAGGCCGCGGTCGATGATTTCCTCGTGGAGATCAACGAGTGCGTGGATGTGAAGACCCCGTCGTGCCCCGGCGATATCGCCGGTGCGGGCGGCCCGGACGGGATGGTCGATGTGGACGACCTGAACGCGATCCTCGGGGCGTGGGGGACGAGCGTCGGGATCGGGTCGCCGCTGGACCTCGCTAACGACGACGGGATGATCGATGTGGACGACCTGAATGTCATCCTCGGGAACTGGGCGGCGGTATGCCCGTGAGCGGTCGGTTTGAGTAGACTCGCGGCATCGAGACGCCGCTGCCCCAGCACGACCCCTCGGCCATCGACACGGAGCGACTGACGCTCATCGTGGTCGGCGCGCACCTCCGCGCCGAGCGGATCGACCGTCCGATCGCCTACCGGCTGCGCGAACGCATGCTGCGCGACGCCGAGTCGCGCGGTGGTACGGCGCGTCCGATCGAGGTCATGCTCTGCACGGATGTGTGGTACCTGAACAACGACGACCTACGCTCGCGCCCGGTGGTGAGCATCGGCGCGCCGGGGGTGAACGCGCTCTCGGCGTTCCTGATCGACAAGGTACCGACCGCGTTCGTCATCGAGGGCGTGCTGGCGGTGCATCTGGATGTCGAAGATGAGGACCCGCTGGCGTGCTGCTGGGGCGCGACGCCGGGGGCGATGGCCTCGGCGGTCGATGCGTTCGCCGAGCGGTACCTCTCGCTGTTCGTCGAGCGTGCATCGCGCCGGACCCCGTGACCTCCCGGGCCGGCCCGCCCGCCCCCCCCCCCCCCCCCCCCCCCCCCCCCC
>CAZSLT010000185.1:0-5022 GCA_964607595.1 uncultured Phycisphaeraceae bacterium | reverse complement strand
TACTCGCGGCCGCGCCCATGCTGCTGGCGCACGTCAACGACGCCGACGACGCGGACATCGAGATGCTGGCGCGCACGAAGTGCTCGGTCGTGTACTGCCCGCGCGCGCACGAGTACTTCGGGCACCATCATGACCTGGGCCCGCACCGCTATCGCGACATGCTGGGCGCGGGGATCAATGTGGCGCTGGCGACGGACTCGGTCATCAACATCCCCGCGCACGAGGCGCACCGGTTGAGCACGCTCGACGAGATGCGCCTGCTCTGGCGGCGGGACTCTACAGACCCCAAGACGCTGCTCCGCATGGCCACCGTCAACGGAGCGCGCGCGCTCGGACTCGACCCAGCCATGTTCGAACTCTCGCCGGGATCCATCGCCGGCATCGCGGCCGTCGATGTCAGCGGCACCAACCCCGCCGACGATCCGCTCCGGCGCGTGCTGGAAGCCGCCCGCGGCGTGCGCCTGCTTACGATGGACGCGGCATGAGCGCCAAGTGGGAGCGATCTCGGGCGTGGGGCCGGCGCCGATTGACCGGGCCGCTGTCGCCCCTCCGCTGGGCGCTCGATGCGCTCAGTTCCATTCCATTCGCGATGATTATGCTGGGCGTGGTCGCGCTCTGGGGCGTGCTGGGGACCATCCCAATCGGCTGGACCGGGTTGGCCGGGGCCGACCTGCCCGAGGGCGCGCTGCTGCGTCATCACCCCGCGTTCGACCTTACCGAGGGCGAGTGGTACCGGCTGTGGCCGTTCCGGGCGGCGCTCGCGCTGTTCGTGCTGAACATGATCATCGCGACGATCCGGCGCATCGAGTTCCGCTGGGTGAATCTCGGCGTGCTGAGCGTCCACGCGGGCATCGTCCTGTTCGCTGTCGGCGGGTGGACCTACGCCGCGCTCAAGCGCGAAGGCGTCATGCTGCTGCCGATCACGGACGGCGGCGTCTACACGCAGCGCGAGGTGTCGTGGTTCAGCGACATGACGGAGCCGGCGGTGCTGGTCCGCCGCGACGGCGAGCCGGACCGCGTGATCCCTCTGGAGGGGTTGGCGAGGTATCGCCGTAGCGACTCAGGTATCGACTTCCTCGCCGCGAACAGGAGCTATCGCGTCAGGAAGTACACACCGGGTGAGCTACTGGAGGAACGCTGGACACTGTGCAAGGCATCGGATCCTGGTGCTGTGGCGTACCCATCATGGGAGTTGGCAATCGACTTCGTCGCGTCCCGTCCTTGGACACGCGAGTCGGAGGTCATCTCCTCGGCGCCGGGTGATCACTTGATAATAGGCTCGCATGCGGTCGTGATGATGGCTGCGGACGATTCACTGCTGGACTCCTATCTCAGCCGCATCATCACTAAGCCCCCTGCGATCGTTCTTGCCAAGTCGCAAGCGCTGATACGCTCCCAAGGCGCACCGTTGCAACGACTCATGGACATTGGTCCCGGAGGTGCGATTCGCGTTAGTGACAGCCTCACCATCAAACTTCTTCAATATTCAACACACAAGCGCCGGGCCTTGTTCCCGACACTCCTTTGGATTAGTAACCTGCCACTCCTAGACAGTCGTCATGGCGGCCTCGATGAATCCGCGATCCAAATCTCCTACACCGATGCCGATGGTGACCCGAATGCCATCTGGACGCCATTCTCGGAGTTCGGCGATGAGGTTGCAGCAATCGACGCCGAGACGAAACTGGCCTTCACGCTCGTCCGACATGGGTTGAAGGACGCGAGCGTTCGCGCGACGGACTTCACGATCATCCCCCGACGAAAACTGAGCAACGAGCCGGCGGACTTTATCGTCAGGGTGGCGATCGCGGACAGTCGGGGCGAGTCGGAACAGACGATCCGCCTCAATCAACCGGCGATGCTCCGAGCGAGCCCCGAGTCGGAGCGCATTATTGATCGGTGTGCTTCCTGGCTCGGTTCGACGAGGTACTCGCTTTCAGTTTCGGGTTGGGACGATGCGGGCTGGACGCAGGGGCAGGCCCGATATGTCGTCCTGACCGTCGGCAACACGCCCGGCACCGACCTCGTCGCCGTCGGCGCGGTGCTCTTCGCCCTCGGCACGCCCTGGGCGTTCTTCGTCAAGCCGTGGGTCCTGCGCCGCCGGGCCGCGGCATCCGGGATCATCCCCACCACGGAATCGTCGGGGCCGACCGATGCATGACCTCCTCTTCGTCATCGCGGGCCTCCTCTACCCCGCCTCGGGCGCGGCCGTCTGGCTCACCACGCGCCCGAGGGCCCCAGCGCTCGCCCGCCCCGTCGCCCGAGTCCTCAGCATCGCGGCGATCGGCGTCCACATCGGCGCGCTCATCGACCGAGGCATGGACGCCGGACGCCTGCCGATCCAGAACCAATACGAGTCCATGACCGGCGTCGCCCTCTTCGCCGCCATCGGAGGGCTGGCGATCGCGTGGCGGAGTGGAACGCGGCGTGTCTCGGAGAACCCCACATCCCCTCACCCGTCGTCTTCGACAACATCCTCTCCCCGAACGGGAACGGCGGCCGTCATCGCCGGTTTCATCGCGGCATCGCTCATCCTCATCGCCGCGCACGACCTGCCCGTCCCCGGGCGCGAAGTCGAACCCGAAGCGCCGATCCTTTCCACCGCCTCGCTGCTCAAGTTCCATGTCACCACCGTCATCGCCGGATACGGCCTGTCGGCGGTGGGGGGGCTGCTCGCGATCGCCTGGATCGCCCGCCCCGCGGCACGCGACACGCTCTCCCGACCGCTCGCGCTCGCCTCGCGGCTCACATTCTGGGTGCTCGGCGTCGGCGTCCTGCTCGGCGCGTGGTGGGCGCACGGCGCATGGGGACGCTGGTGGGCCTTCGACGCCAAAGAGACCTGGGCGCTCATCACCTGGCTCGCCTACTTCCTGCCCGTCCATGCCGCGGCCATCAAGGGCGACCGCGCTGCTGCGCCCACCGTCGCCGTCTGCAATCTCCTGGGCATGCTCGTCATGCTGTGGTCGTACTTCGGCGTGAACCTCCTGCTGATCAGTCTGCATTCGTATGCTTGACAGGTTGCCTGTGAGCACGAAGCGCCAGCGAGTGCCCCGTCACGGTGCCATCGGGAGCGAGGAGGAACCATGACACGCCTCGCCCGCTCATCCTTCACCGCCGACCCCGTGACGCTCGCGCAGCGCCTCATCGGCATGACGCTCGTCCGCATCCTCGACGACGGCGCGCGACTCGCCGGCGTCATCGTCGAGACCGAGGCGTATCTCGGCGTCGAGGACAAAGCGGCCCACTCCTTCGGCGCCCGGCGCACGCCGCGCAACGAGGCGATGTACGCCCGCGCCGGCACCGCGTATGTCTATTTCACCTACGGCATGCACCACTGCGTGAATGTCGTCTGCGGGCGTGTCAACGAGCCGGTCGCCGTCCTCATCCGCGCCCTCGAACCCGTCGAGGGTCTGGACCGCATGGCCGAACACCGCGCCGCCGGGCGATCATTCTCCGGCGTGATCCGGCCCCGCGACCTCTGCTCCGGCCCCGGCAAACTCTGTCAGGCAATGGCGATCGGGCGCGGCCTCAACGCCGAGGACCTGACCACCTCCGCCCGGCTGTGGATCGAGCGGCCCTCCTCCCGCCGCCAGATCGAACTGGGCAACGGCCCCCGGATCGGCGTCGCCTACGCCGCGGAATGGGCGGACAGGCCGCTCCGCTGGTGGGCGGCGTGCAGCGAGCATGTGAGCCGGCGCGGGTAAGAAACACGCCAAAGCCGTCCATTGATTGGCCAAGCCCCCCCGGGCCGATAGGATTGTGCCGAGCCGCCCACCCCGGCAGGACGCCGCGAGGGGGGTGGCCGGGGAGGTCGCCGCCGTGATGAGCCCGGAAATCTCGATCGCCTGGGAACGACTCAAGAAGTCCGCCGCCGAGTACCCGCCCGCGGCGTACAGCTTCGTGCAGGACGGGCTCCGCTACACCGTCGAGCGCCTCCGCGAGCACGACGCCTCAGAAACCGAGCGCCATGTCTCCGGGCAGGAGCTCTGCATGGGGCTCCGCGACTACGCCCTCAAGCAGTACGGCCTGCTGGCCCGCACGGTGCTGACCTCGTGGAATGTCCACCGCACCGAGGACTTCGGCCGCATGGTCTTCGCCATGGTCGACGCCAAACTCCTCCGCAAGACCGAGGACGACCGCGAGCAGGACTTCCAGGGCGTCTTCGAGTTCGACGAGGCCTTCGCCGCCGAGGTCGGCCTGTGCTGAGCGCGACGCGGCCCGACGCCGCCTGTCGTGAACTCGGCGACCGGCGGGGGCCACGCCCATGACCACGCCCCGCAAGCCAGCGCGCAATCTCAAGGACTTCGACGGCGTCCCGTGGCGTCGGCTGCATCTCTGGCACATTCAGCCCATCCGCGATGTGCTGCTCATTCTTGCGGTGTTCGGGCTGTTGTACCTGGGGTACAAGATCAGCATCGTCACGGTGCCGATCCTCCTGGCGCTGCTGCTGGCGTACCTGTTCGAACCGGTGGTTGCGTGGCTCACGGGCCGCATCTCGTGGATGACGCGCCGCATGGCCGCGGGAGGCCTGATCGCCGTCACCGCCATCGCGGTGATCGTGCCGCTGACGCTGGTCGCGGCGTGGGGCATCGCCGAGGGCACGCGTTTCGGCATCCGCCAGGTCGAGAACGCCTCGAACTTCATCAGTTTCGCCAATGCCCTTGACGAGCCGGAGCCCGACCCCGAGAAGAAGCCGGAGAACGGCGGGGATAACAAGAACAACGACAAATCCGACGACCCACCCGCCGGCGCCGGCGCGGGCGAGGCAAGCGATCAAGCCGCCGAACCCATATCAACGGGGAAGGACAACGCCGGCAACCCATCGCCCGACGACACAAGCGGCGCGGAGCAATCCGGAACCGAGCAAGGCCCGGAGCAGCCCGGGGACGACTCGGAGCAGACGGAAACACCCGAAAAGGAAAAGACATTCATCGATGTCCTGAACAATTCCAATGCCGCGGCGGAAGAGGCCGAGCAGGCACAGTTACAGGAAGCCAAGGAAGAGATCGCCACCGCGACCGC
>CAZSLT010000184.1:0-5048 GCA_964607595.1 uncultured Phycisphaeraceae bacterium | reverse complement strand
CCGTCGAGGGAGCCGCCACCCAGCGACCCGGCGAGCCCGGCGAGGTACCAGTCGGACCTAAACCGGCTGCCGGCCTCGTACAGCAGGCGGGACCGCTCGCCGTCGTCGTCGAGCTGCCGCCGCGCTCCGAGCCGGTCGAATGGCGCCTCAACGACCCGCATCAGTCCGTCTGGGCTGATCGAATAGCCGCCATCCGAGCGGGCGACGCGCTCAGGGGTCGGCGAGACCGTGACGGCTGGGACGATGGCGCGGCGGCGAGCGCGGCTCATGGGCGGACCTCCATCAGAACGGGATTTCGTCGTCGACCAGATCCCGCAACGGGCTCGCTGGCGGTTTGGTCGGCTGCTTCACAGTCGCGCCGGGGAAGGCCGCCTTGGCCTTGACGACGGCCGGGAATGCCTCGATGCAGCGTGCGACCTCATCGAGGGTCCAGACCTGCGTGAGGCGGCCGTCGGCGAGAACGGCGTGAGCGTCGGCGTTGTCGCGCACGATCGCCAGTAGGGTCCCGTCAGACAGCGCGGTCTCCCATACCGCTGGCGAGAGCGGCGCCGCCCCTGCCTCGGTCGCCTTGGCGTCGAGTACCCTCCATGCGGTAATCATGCGGGGGCACTCTCGCTGCAGGTCGTCGAGATCGCCGGACCATATCGCCGCGTTCAGCTTTGCCTGCTGCCGATCGAACTTCGCCCGTAGGTCGGCATCGACCAGCAGCCTGAGCCGGTCGACGCCCCACTTGCGCTCCATCTCCACGGCGACGGCATCAACGCCGTCCAGTAGAGCCCGCCCGTCCAGGTAGACCGATGGTCCGCGCTGCCCCCATTGGGCCGTGCGGTAGGTCGATTGCAGAATGGTCATGATCGCCGTTTCCTCTATCGCCTGGCCCAAGTGGCCCACTGGCCCACCTATAGGGAATTGGGCCACTGGGCCACCCGCCCTAACGCGGGATGCTCCGAGTAGCATCCCGCTAGGGGTGGCCCAACCAGTTTGGGCCACTAGATTCGTATGTTTTCAATGGGTTACGTGCCAAATGGCCCACTGGCCCACGGTGGCCCATTTCCGCGTGGGCCACCCCGAAAAAGTGGCCCAAACGGGTGGCCCACGACCCCTCGAAAACGGCGACCCCGTGGGCCACTTTTCCTCTGTATTTATAGCTAGTCATTCTTGACACCTATGAAGTCCTCCCCCTTGCCGGTGAGCCGCCACTTGCCGAGCGTGCGCTCCACCAGCTTCTCCCGTTCGAGATCACCAAGGCGGCGCTGTAGCGTCGACCTCTTGGCAGGCGCCTCGGGGTACTTCCTGTCGTAGGCGTCACACAGGGCGCGCTCGCTGGCCCCCCTGTTGTCGTAGACTATGAACAGGAGACGGCGGTGCATCTGGTCGATGGCGGCGGCCTTCTGTTCGGCCTCAATGGTGCCGATGGCACGCGCCTTCACCGTCTTGATCGGGTCGCCATCGTCGTCCGTGACGCCAGGCATTTCGACCACATCGAGGGCGAACGTGATGGGCTCGAACGATCCCCGGAACTTGCCGCACCACGACAACTCGACCGAGTCGGGTTCGCCCCACAGGGACAGGTTGCCGTCGACCTCGTTGAGTAGCGCACCGCCGCCATAGGGTACGTTGCGATCTCGGCTCACGCTCTTGACGGGATGGGCCGGCACCAGGACGGCAGGGCCAAGGTTGGCGATCCGCCGCAGCACGTGGGCCAATGCCTTCATTTGCTCGTTGCTGTTGCTGTCATCGCCATCGAAGAACGCTTGCAGGGTGTCGACGATCACGAGCCCGGTTGCATGCTGTTCGAGATGAGCCTTGACGGTCTCGAAGTGCCCTTCAATGGAGAACCGGCCGCCGACGAAATGCACGCCGACCGTGTCCGGGTCGATCCCTTCCAGCTTGAGCATCGTAAGCCAGCGGGTGCGGACGTCCTCGTGGTTCTCACCTGCGAGAAACAGAACGTCACATTGCCTGACACGCCGGCCGGCGAGTTCCTGCCCGCGGGCGATGCTGAGGGCCATCAGGAGGGCTATGGCCGTCTTACCGGTGCCGGTCGGCCCCGTGGCCGTGTAAAGCCTGCCTTGCTCAAGAATTGGCTTCAGCACAAACGGCTTTGCGGCCCACTCGCCGACGAATTCCGCCGTGGTCTGGATGGTGACGGGGCCGCGCGAGTGCGCCGAACCACCACCGCCGCTGAAGCCGCTCGACCAGTCAGAGCCGGATGGCTCCCCCTCCTGATCGACATCATCCATGATGTCTTCAAGCGATTTGAATTCGAGATGTCCGCGCTGAAAGCGGTCGAGCACGTAGACGCATTTCTCGCGGACCTGCGCAAATCCCCGCGTCGTTTTCCCCTGCACATCGACCTTCGCGGTGCGCTGCCAGACCGGCCAAACGTCCTGCACCAGCTCGTCAGCAGTCGGAACGCGCACGTTCTTTCTGGTCAGGTGTAGGAAGGCCGCGTAGACCATCCGATACATGAGGGTTTCGCGACCGTCCTCGGCCCTTCCGGTCCCTAGCCCGAATGCATCGTCCTCACGCTTGACTTCCTCGGCCTGTGCTTCCGTCCGCCCGTCCCCAGCGATGGTTTGGGCGAATTCGATCAACCAATCTGGTGCCTCGGCAATCTCGGTCTCCCACGGGGAAAGACCTGTCTCCCATTCGTAACTCTGCCCCGGCGCGTAATGCGGCGATGGTGGCGCCATTATGAAGCCGCCGACACCGCGCACGTCGAGCCCGTTGGAGAGGCCCTTTTTTGTGCCGGGACACCTGTTCGCGTCGCACTGGAAATAGAGATGCCGGCCGCCCGATCCCGTACGCGCCGTCCACGTCTCGATTTCCATGTTGTTGTTGTAGGTGGCGATCAGCCCGCGCCATGTCGCGACACCGTTGGCGCCGTCCTTGACGTCAAGGTCAATGACGAAAAGGGCGTGGTCTGCGTCAAGACACGCGCGCCCCGTTATAAAGCCCATTCGAGGGTTAAGACGGTGCTCGCCGCGTTCGCCGTACCACCTGTCAAAAGTGGCGGGCGGTATTCCGTTTTCCTGGAACTCGCGCCACTGCGACAGCGGGCGCTTTTCGCCCTGCATCGCCGGGATGACGGACAGCTCAAGGGCTCGGTATTCGTAGGCCCACACATAGGACGGAGAGTAGTCGTCAGGTCCTGTCCGGTCGTGTTCCATCATCCAGAGACCCCGCACCGTGCCAGGATGTCGCGTAGCCATTTTTCCTGCTTCTCGGTCGGCTTCAGCCAACGCGGCAGGCTCTCGGAGAGCGACTGAAGGAATTCTTTCTCGCGTGCTGTGGTGCGGTCGTGCTTTTCGCTCTGAAGCCACTCGACGGCCTGAAGCCACGTATCGAAATCACCAGGAACGCCAGATGCCGCGCGCTCGGCCTCTTTCTGCCGGCGTCTCTCGTCCGCTTCGCGTTGAGCGCGTTCGTATTGGGCGCGGGAGTATCCGCTCGCCGCCGCTGGTGCCTTGAGGCGGTCCGCGATGTCGTGGAAGGACAGCCCGGCAGATGCCAGGACGCGCCCGATGGCGCGGACGCAGGCGACGGTTTCGCCGTCGCTATCCGTCGATAGTCGCCGGATGAGCGGGTCTATCTTTTCGGGGAGTTGTTTCATGCCACCCTCGTTTCGTAGGGTGGCAGGGCCAGCGCGCCGGCCCCACCTTCGTCATCACTTCGGGAGACGCCAATCAGCCGAAGTCGCCGGGGAAGTCGGATGCGCTGGCACCAACCGGCTCCGGTGCGCGGACCGGCTCCGGTGCGGGGGCGGGCGCCTGCGGAGCCGCACCGTTGCCGCCGAGTCCGGGCGGGCGGTCAACCCAAGCCATGATCTTGAAGACCGGCCTGTAGTTGGTGGACTGCCCGGATTTTACCGCGATGGTGTCCACCAGCTTCAGGACGGGGAGCTTCCCGGTCTTCGCTTCGGGGGCCGCCTTATAGGCGTCAAAGGCTTCTCCGAAGCCGTCGATGGCCACCTTAGCGGTAGACGAGACCTCACGCGCCTGTCCGTTGTCCTCCCCGGCCACAGACTTGTGGAGGACGACATCGAACTCGAAGCCGTCGCGGTAGAGCGGACGGCCGTCGGGTCCGAGATCTGCGGGGCGCGGGGGGAGCTGCGCCCCGAACGGCACCATCACCTTCTGAGGGGCGGCGCCCTTCGGATAGTTGATGTAGCCGATCCGAACGTTTGCGAAGTCCGCGACGAACGCGGCGTCACGGGTGATGTCGACCTCGTTCGAGGTCCACATACCGTCGGCGCCCTGGGCACGGTCGACGCGGTGGAGGCGCCCGGCGCGCCCGTCGTATTTGAGGTAAGGCTTGCCGGAGCCGGCGGACTGAGAGGGAAGGCCAAAACCCATGGTCATGCACTCCATGAGGACAATGCGTCCTCTCGCTTTCCCCGATGCGGGGAACTTGTGCCGAAGGCTCCAAGGCGGTTGTGCGGATTGCGCATCAACCGCTCGTATCGCTCCTCGGAAATCGGATACCGGCAGCACCACGACCACGCCGCACAGGCGTCGATCGGTTCGCCTTGCCAGTGCGCGCGAAGACCGGCGCCTTCGGGCCAGATCCGCACATAGACCTCGTCATCGTCTCCGGCGCGGAAACCCCGCTTCGGCGGCGGGACCCGCCAAAAACCGGGCTGCGGCTCGTTCTCGTGACAGCCGAGGTCATAGAGCTGTTCGCGCGTGAGCACGCCGTAATCCCCGGCAAGTTCGAGGGCGGACAGCCACCAGTCGTAGGCGTTCATTCTGCCGCCTCCTCAAGCTTCTTGATCCGCCGATCCAGATAGAACCGTGCCTTTTTCAAGTCGGTGACCGCATCACCCTTGCGAACGGCCCGCGCGATGTACTTGCCGACCTGCCACAGCAGCGGGTCATCGGGGAACCAATCTTCCAAGACGTCGATTACCTCGAATCGTCCGAACGTGTAGTGCGGAGGGTGGTTTACGGGGTCGCTCATGCGGCGCCCCCATTAGTGTCGATCGCCCACAACAAAACGCGATGGCGTCGGCCTCGTTGTCGTCGGCCGGGCTGAAGCCGCGGGCT
>CAZSLT010000183.1:0-5052 GCA_964607595.1 uncultured Phycisphaeraceae bacterium | reverse complement strand
TACGCCGCGCACTCCATGATGCCCTTGCCGATCCGCTCGGCGTTCGGCAGGTACTCGAGCTCGAGCTTGTAGTACGGCATCACGGTGTCGAAGCCCGTCACCCGCTGCACCGGGGCCTGGAGGCGCAGGAAGCAGTGCTCCTGGATCACCGTCGCCAGTTCGGCGCCGAAGCCGCAGGTCTTGGGCGCCTCGTGCACGATCACGCACCGGCCCGTCTTGTTCACGCTCTCGATGATCGTGTCGGCGTCGTAGGGGTAGATCGAGCGCATGTCGATCAGTTCCACCGAAAGGTCTTCCGGCAATTTGTCCATCGCCTCGACGCACTGGTACACCGTCGCGCCCCACGAGATCACCGTGAGGTCCGTGCCCTCCTCGACGATCTTCGCCTTGCCGATCGGCACGGTGTACTCATCCTCGGGTACCTCCTCGCGGAAGGCGCGGTAGATCCGCTTGGGCTCGAAGAAGATCACCGGGTCCGGGTCGCGGATCGCGCTGATGAGCATCCCCTTGGCGTCATACGGCGAGGCGGGCATGACCACCTTCAGCCCCGGCGTGTGCGCGTAGATCGCCTCGGGCGAGTCCGAGTGCAGTTCGGGCGCGTGGATGCCGCCGCCGACGGGCACGCGGACGGTCATCGGGATCGTCACCGCGCCGCGGGATCGCGTGCGGTACCGGGCCGCGTGATTGGTCAACTGGTCGTACGCCGGGCCGAGGAAGCCCTCGAACTGAATCTCGGGGATGGGGCGCAGCCCGGCGATGGCCAGGCCGATGGCGCTGCCCATGATGCCCGACTCGGCCAGCGGCGTATCGACGACCCGGTCCTCGCCGAAGCGTTGCTGGAGCCCCTCGGTGACGCGGAACACGCCGCCGTTGAGACCCACATCCTCGCCCAGAATGATGACGCGGTCGTCCGCTTCCATCTCCTGCGCCAGCGCCAGATTGATCGCCTGCACCAGTGTCAGATTCGCCATGATCGTTCGTCTCGCTCCGCGTGCGCGGGTTGGTTCCTCTCGGTCGCTCCGGTCATCCCATCGTCGTCACGGTCACCGCCGCCTGCTGCTTCTTCCTCGCGTCGTCCTCGTCACCGAGGATCGCCGGGTACGGCACGGCGCCGGGCATCGCCTCGGTCAGGGCCGCGGCTACATCGTCCGCCGAGGCGTTCACCTTGACCGTGCTCGTGCTCCACGCCCCGAACGCGCTGCAATGTACCTCGGTGTACCCCTTCTTCCGGTTCGAGGTCACGGCCTTGACATACACCGGGTTCAGCCACACCTCGTTGCCCTTGATGTCGATCAGCTTCACGAGCATCGCTTCACTCCACGCTCCCCCCGCTCCCGCCGCCCCCCCACTCCACTCACGCCCGCTGGAAGCCCGGGCGCAGCGTCTCCTGCTGCGGGTGCTGGCCCAGCGAGTTCGTCCGCATCGTGTCGCGCTGCGTCACCAGTTCGCCCTCGATCTTCTCGAAGGTGTAGTCGAAGATGTCCGCCCGTGTCGGCGCCTCGATGTGCTCGGCGTTGCGCACGACTTCCTCGACGATCTTCTTCGCCCGCGCTTCGAGGTCCGCCTGCTTCTCCTCGCTCCAGAGCTTCTTGGCGTCCATGTATTTGCGGACGCGGATCAGCGGGTCGCGAGCCACCCACGCCTCGACCTCCTTGGGGTCGCGGTACCGGCGCGCATCGTCCGCCGTCGTGTGGTCGCCCAGCCGGTAGGTCACCGCCTCGATGAACGAGGGTTTGTTGCTCTTGAGCGCCTTGGCGATCGCGTCCTTGGTCACCTTGTACGACGCGAAGATGTCGTTGCCGTCGATCTGCACGCAGTCCAGCCCATACGCCAGCCCCTTCTGCGCGAAGGTCTCCGAGCCGGTCTGCTTCGACCGCGGCACCGAGATCGCCCACTGGTTGTTCTGGCAGTAGAAGATGCACGGCAGCTTCAGCGCACTGGCGAAATTCATCGCCTCGTGCACATCGCCCTCGCTCGTCGCCCCGTCGCCGAAAAAGGTAATGGCGACGCGGTTCTCCTTGCGGTACTTCGCGGCCCACGCCAGACCGGCCGCGTGCAGCGGGTGTGTCCCGATCGGAATCGAGATCGGCAGGATGTTCACGCCCTTGGGGATCTGGTTGCCGCGTTCGTCGCCCATCCAGTGAAGAAGAATCTTCTCCATCGGCAGGCCGTTGATGAACAGCGCCAGGTTCTCGCGGTAGCAGGGCACGAGCCACGACTCGGGCGCGTGGTGCTTGATCGCCAGCCCGGCGCCGGCGACGGCCTCCTGCCCCTTGTTCTGCGGGTAGGTGCCCATGCGGCCCGAACGCTGGAGCTTGAACGCGATCTCGTCGTAGTGACGAGAGATCGACATCTGCTCGTAGAGATAGACGACATCCTCGTCCTTGAGCGTCCCCCGGGCCAGGTTCGAGTCCAGTTTGCCGTGCTCATCCAGGATCTGGATGTGCTCGATCTCGGCCTTGTACGCGATCTTCTTGGGCATGTTCGCCTTTCGGTCCTTGAACTTCTCTCGATCACACTCAGCGCATCGCGCGCGACTCGGCCACCGAGCCCGAACCGAACTGCTTGATCGCGTTCTGGTTCAGCTTTCGGCCCGTGCCCGCCGCGACCGGGCTCCGCTCGGGCACGATG
The DNA here is from genome assembly GCA_964607595.1 of uncultured Phycisphaeraceae bacterium. Classification (GTDB taxonomy): domain Bacteria; phylum Planctomycetota; class Phycisphaerae; order Phycisphaerales; family UBA1924; genus JACKHC01. The sequence continues at coordinate 2,421 of CAZSLT010000183.1, read as the reverse complement.
AACTGCTCATTGGGTTGCGTGTCGCTCAGCGCGATCGCCGCATCCGCCGCCAGCCGCATCGACTCGTCCGCGTTGGAGTCCAGCGTGACCCACGACGCGCGGACCCAGCGCTCGGCCAGTTCGAGGTAGTGGAACGCCGCGGCCTTGTCGCGCTCGAACTCGACGCCGTCCTCGCCCGCGCGGATCTGCCTGTCGAGCTTGCTCAGCACGCAGACCATGCCGTGCAGATACACCGCCGGATCGGCGAGCCGCGCCTGCACGCACTGACGGTCGAGAATCAGTTCCTTGTTCTTGAGACTCGCCAGCTTGAAGCGGTGGCTCTGCTCGCGGAACAGGCGCGACACCTTGTCGCCCCAGCCCGAGAGCGAGGGGTGCAGTTTCGTGACGCGGCTCGGCGAGCCCTTGAGGCCCAGGAACAACTCCAGACCCAGCGGGATCGCGCGGCTCATCACGCTCATGTCCAGCGAGTTCTTCGCGATCCGGCCGATATTGGCGCCGAAGCCCTGCTCCTTGTCCCACAGCAGCCGCTGCTGGATGCCCACCATCTGCTCGGCCAGCGCCTTGCCGCCGTAGCCGAAGATGAAGGATTGCATCACCTCGTTGGCGCCCTCGACGATCAGGTTGATGCGCGAGTCGCGGAAGATCCGCTCGAGCTCGTTCTCCGTCATGTACGACTCGCCGCCCATGATCTGCACCGCGTCGTTGACGACGCGCCAGCCCATCTCCGAGCAGAATACCTTGCAGATCGCCGTCTCGATGCGGATGTCCTCGTCGTGGCGATCCAGGAACCCCGTCGTCATATAGAGCATCGCGTCCATCGCGTAGCACAAGGCCGCCATGTTCGCGATCTTCGCGCGCACCAGCTCGAAATCCGCCAGCGGGCGCTTGAACTGGTACCGCGTGCGCGACCACTTGATCGACTGCTCCATCGCGCGGTGTGCCCCGCCGAGCATCCCGGCGCTGAGCGTGCAGCGCCCGTAGTTCAGGCACGACAGGGCGACATTCAGACCCTTGCCCTCGTCGTGCAGCCGGTTCGCACGCGGCACGCGGACATTCTTGAAGCGGATGCGCGCCTGCCATGTGCCGCGGATCCCGCACTTGGAGCGGTTCCGCTGGAAGATGTCGATCCCCTCCATGTCCGGCGTGCAGACCAGCGCCGTGACGCGCTCCTTGCCGTCGGCCATCTTCTGCTTGGCCATGACGGTGAAGAGACTCGAGAGCGCGCCGCTCGTCGCCCACTTCTTCTCGCCGTTGAGGATGTAGTGCTCGCCGTCCTCGCTCAGTTCGCAGCGCGTCTCCTGCCCGCCCGCGTCGCAGCCGACATTCGGCTCGCTCAGGCAGAACGCGCTCACCCAGTCCTTGGCCAGGTGCGGCAGCCAACGCTTCTTCTGCTCCTCGTTGCCGAACAAAAGGACCGCCTTGCAGCCGATCGACTGGTGCGCCGACACCAGCACCGCCGTCGAGCCGCAATACTCCCCGACTTTCTCGAGCGCCCGCACATAGCTCGTCACGCCCATGCCCAGCCCGCCGTGCTCGCGCGGGATCGTCATCCCCATGACGCCGAGCTCGAAGAGCTTGCGGATCACCCACTCGGGGATCTCCTGCTCCTGGTCGATCTGAATCGCCGGGTGCTCCGTCCGCAGGTATTCATCCAGCGCCGCGATCAACTGATCGCACCGCGCCGTCTCGTCCGCGTCGGGCGTCGGGTACGGGAATACCAGCTCCTCGCGCAGCCGGCCCCAGAACATGTTCTGGATGAAGCCCATCTCGTCGGGGTCCGGGCCCAGCAGCGACTCCGCCTCGGCCAGCATCGCCTGGTCCTTGGCGCTGATCCCCTTCATCTGCTTCAGGTCGGCCTTGATCTCGGCCATCGTTCGCTCCTGCCTCTTGTTCACACCCGACGCGACACCGCCGGGCCTTGTCGTAACTGTTTATTTCTTGACGCTCTTCTCGAAGAACGCCCGGATCGCCGCCCGCCCCTCGGCGCTGTTCCGCAAACGAATCAGCGACGCACGCTCGCACGCCAGCGCCGCCTCCCACCCGCCGTTCAGACCCGCCTCGACGCACGCGGCCACCGCCGCGCCGGGGCCCGTCCCGCCGATCTTCGCCCGCACCCGCTCCAGGGCCGCTTTCGCCGACGCATGGTGCTCCGGATTCGAGATCGACACCGGCTCCGTCCGCGCCGCCGCTTTGGGCTCGGCCGCCAGCGCCCGGGCGCGGCACAGCAGGGCCTCGCGGTCCGGCGTCAACTCCTTGAGCAGCCCGGCCTCATTCGCCTCGATGACGCTCATCGTCCGCCCGGTCGCCGTCAGTTCCATCGCCCGCCCCGGCTCCATCCGCGCGGGCAGCATGTTCGTCCCGCCCCAACCGGGGCAGATCGAAAGCCCCGCCTCCGGCAGCCCGACCGGATACGGCCGATCG
>CAZSLT010000182.1:0-5123 GCA_964607595.1 uncultured Phycisphaeraceae bacterium | reverse complement strand
TTCGGCTTCACGGCGCCGCTGCTGACCAAGGCGGACGGCGGGAAGTTCGGCAAGACGGAGACGGGCGCGGTGTGGCTCAGCCACAAGCGGCCGAGCGGCGCGCCGGGGACCTCGCCGTATGCGTACTACCAGTTCTGGCTGAACACGAGCGATGCGGATGTGCGCAAGTACCTGTGCATCTTCACGGACAAGCCGCTGTCGGAGATTGATGCACTCTGCGCACTGCACGCGGCGGACCCGGGTCGGCGCGAGGCGCAGCGGGCCTTGGCGCGGGAGGCGACGGCGCTGCTGCACGGGGATGCGGAGATGAGGCGGGCGGAGGATGCCGCGGGCGCGTTGTTTGGTGGGGGGGGCGGCGGCGAGGTGGCGTCGCTGGACGGCGAGACGCTCGAGGAGGTGTTCGCGGCGGTGCCCTCGACGACGCACGAGAAGTCGGCGCTGAGCGCGGGGGTGGCGCTGGCGGATGTGCTGGCGATGACGACGCTGGCCAAGAGCAAGCGGGAGGCGCGGGAGCACCTGGCGACGGGTGCGGTGAGCGTGAACGGGGTGAGGGCGGAGGCGGAGCGGGTGCTGACGGCGGCGGACCTGCTGCACGGGCGGGTGATTTTGCTGCGGCGCGGGAAAAAATCGTGGCATGTGACGCGCTGGGGGTAGCGCCGGGGCGGGATTCACCCACAACCTTATGGGATTTATAGCGCAAGCCCCGGATTTTGCGTGAGTTCCGGCCGGGTGTATGGCATGCTTTCTGATTGAGTTTTCGGTCGTGGGGGGATTGGACAAGGGCGGAGGGGACGAGAGGTCGAGCATCGCTCCGGACTCAGGACGGGCGATAGGAGGGCGTTATGCCGACCGTTGAGCAAGTGTTGGCGCGCAAGCCGGACGACCGGCGCCGCGTCGTGACCATCCCCAAGAACGCGACGGCGCTGGAGGCGGCCCGTGTGATGAACGAGCATCACATCGGCTCGCTGGTCGTCACCGACGACGACGGCACGGTCGCGGGCATCTTCACGGAGCGCGACCTGCTGACGCGGATCGTGTCGGCGCAGCGGCAGCCGGAGCGGACGCGCGTCGCCGATGTGATGACGACGAATGTCGTGGTCTGCGCGCCCGAGACGCGCGTGGACGATCTGCGGCACACGATGCGCGAGAAGCGGATCCGTCACATCCCGGTGACCCAGGGGCGGACGCTCGTGGGGATGGTGTCGATCGGCGACCTGAACACCGCCGAGGTGAAGGTGCTGTGCGACACGATCAGCTATCTCGAGCAGTTCGTCGTGCCGAGCTGAGTGTTCACCACAGAAGCTCAGAGGGCGCAGCGCGAAGACTCATGGAGTCGCTGGTTTGTGCTGCGCGGTTGGCGGGGGCGGAGGAGTGAGCAGCGGAATGGCCCTCCCCTACCCCTCCCACGGGGAGGGGATTCGATCATCGCGCGCCGGATACAATTTGCATGTTGCCCCTCTCCCCGGCCCTCCCCCAGAGGGGGAGGGAGTCGTGAAGATTCGCGCAGTGTGTTACTCGCCGGGCTGGGGCTGGCCGGAGATGCGCGAGGCGTCGAGTTCGGGTGAGGTGGCGGGGGCCCAGTCGACTTTACCGGCGCCGAGGAGGGTGCCGGTAGCGAAGGCGAGGTCGACCTGCGCGATCTGGTAGTCGGCGAGCGCGGAGATCTCGGCGCTCTGGGCCTCGGCGAGCGTGGACGCGGCGTCGAGGACATCGGTGCTGGTGCGCCGGCCGAGTTCGAACTGGCGCTGCTCGGCGGCCAAGAGGCGGGTCTGGAGGATGACGGCCTGGCGCGCGGCGATGATGCGCTGCCAGGTGGTTTCGAGCTGGTCCGCGGCGTTCAAGACCTCCTGCGTGATGGCGAGGCGGCGGGCTTCTTTCGTGGAGAGGCGCTGCAGCCGGCGCAGGATGGCCTGGTGGTAGCGGGAGCGTGCGGCCTGGTTGCCGATGGGAGTCTCGAAGGTGAAGCCGATGGACCAGTCCTCGAAGTTGTTCTCGCGGAGGATGGTGGCCGAGTCGGTGAGGGATTGTCCGAGGCCGTTGACGCGGTAGGTGTAGTCGAGTGCCGCGGCCGGGAGCATCTGGTTGCGTGAGAAGTCGATGGTGGAGGCGTCCTGGGCGAGCGCGAGTTCGAGTTCGAGCATTTCGGATCGGTAGGCGACGGCGTCGGTGACGAGTCGGTCGCGGTCGAGGTCGTAGTAGACGGGGTCGGGGTCGGTGCCGGGCAGGAGTTCGATCTGGGTGGCGGGGCCGAGTGCGTCGGCGTTCATGATTCGCTTGAGGTCACGCTGGGCGGCGCGGACATCGTTGGCCGCGACGATGATGGCTTCGACGCGTTCGGCGAGGCCGGCCTCGGCGCGGAGGACCTCGACATCGAGCTCGGCGCCGGCGTCGCGTCGGCGGGTGGCGCGGTCGAGCTGGGCCTTGGCCAGGTCGTACTGTTCGAGTCGGACGAGCAGGAGGCGGCGTGCGGCGTAGAGGCGCCAGTAGGCGCGGTCGGCGTCGGCGATGGCGCGGATGACTTCGAGCTTGGTGCGGGCCTCGGTGATCTGCGCGCCCAGCGCGGCGATGCGGATGGGGTGGATGTTGGCGCGGCGGCCGGCGTTGCGGAGCAGCGGCTGTGAGATCGAGAACTCGAGATCGGTGGTGAAGGAGGGGTTGAGGGTGGAGAAGACATTGTCGGTCTCGGCGCGGTTGACGGGCGCGTTGACCGAGAGCGTGCCGCCGGTGCGGAGGGGGATGGAGATGCCGGGGGAGACCTCCAGCGAGTTGAACTGGTTGCCGGAGAGGGCGGTGTCGGAGGGCTGGTCGAAGTCGGCGTACCGGACCGCGGCGGAGAAGACGGCCTCGAAGCGGGCCTCCTCGGCGCTGACATCGAGCGCGGCGATGGTGGGATCGACGAGGAACGCGCGGACATCGAGGTTGTTGGTGAGCGTCCAGGCGCGGACCTGTTCGAGCGAGAGGGGGACTTCCTGCATGCCGGCGAAGGGGTCGGGCGGCGGGGCGCTGGTGTCGACGGCGGTGGGTGGCGCGGAGGCGTCGCCGGTGGCGTAGTCCGTGAAGCGCATGTTGTCGATGGTGCGCAGCCGTTCGAGGGGGATTCGCATGCCGAGTTCATCGGGGTCGGTGGCGAAGGGCGAGCGCACGCAGCCGGCGGTGGCCAGGAGGGCGCACGCGGGCAGAAGGCGACGGAACGAGTTACTCATGTCGGAGGGCCTCGATGGGGTCGAGCCGCGACGCTTTGATCGCGGGCCACATGCCGAAGATGAGACCGACGGCGGTGGAGAATCCGAAGGCGAGCGCGATGGCCCATGTGGGGATGACGGCGGGGGGGAAGCCCTCGGGCATCGCGGCGTTGATGCCCAGGGCGAGCGCCTGGCCGACGACGAGGCCGATGTATCCGCCGACGAGGCAGAGCGTGACGGCCTCGGTGAGGAACTGCAGGAGAATGACGGCGGGCCGCGCCCCGACGGCCTTGCGGAGGCCGATCTCGCGGGTGCGCTCGGAGACGGAGACGAGCATGATGTTCATGATGCCGACGCCGCCGACGAGGAGCGAGATGCTCACGATGCCGCCGGCGACGGCGGTGAGGACGGAGGCGATGCGCATGAACTGATCGATGAACTGCTGGGCGACGCCGATCTCGAAGGTGTTTTCCTCGCCGGGCTGGAGCTCGCGCATACGGCGGAGGACGCGGGAGACCTCGGGGGCGACATCCTCGGCCATCTCGGGGTCGCGGAGCTGGGCGAGCGCGTAGCTGATGGGGCGGTCGGGGGTGAGGCGGAGCGCGACGGAGAAGGGGATGAAGATCTCCGAGCGCGTCTCGCCGCCGCCGAACATGGCCGAGACGCTCTTGGTCTCGACGATGCCGACGATCTCGAAGCGTCGGTCGCCGAGGTAGATGGGGTCGCCGACGGGGTCGCGGTCGAGCTGGAGGTCGATGATGGTCTGCGGGTTGATGAGGCAGACCTGGCGGAACTCGTCCTCGTCGATGGAGGAGAAGGGCCGGCCGCGGATGACGAACCGGTTCTCGATCTCGTGCCACTGTGGCCAGATGCCCATGACGGCGGCGCCGTCGAGGCGGGTATCGTTGGAGCGGAGGGGGAAGCTGGTCCACATGATGGGTGTGATGCGCTCGATCGAGGGGCAGTGATCGCGGATGGCGTGGACTTCAGGAATGGAGAGCGAGACATCGCGCCAGGAAAGTTTGTGGCGCATCGAGTCGGGGCGGTGGCCGTCGATGAAGACCATCTTGGCGCCGAAGGTGGAGAATTCATCGAGGACGAACTGCTTCATGCCGTTGAGCCCGGCGATGACGGCGGTGACTGCGGCGACGCCGATGATGATTCCCAGCGCCGTGAGGAACGAGCGGAGTTTGTTGGTCCAGACCTGCGAGAGGGCCATGAGCACGGTCTGGAAGATCACACGGATGAAGGTCATGGCGCGGCGGCTCCGGGGGGCGGGGCGGCCTTGGGGCGCTGCTGGGCGAGGGTGGAGCCGGAGCCGGAGAGGGCCATGGCGGCGCGCTCGGCCCACGCGCGGTGGGTCGGGTCCTGATCCGTCGGGAGATCGGAGAAGATCTTGCCGTCACGGAGCCGGACGATGCGCTGGGCGTGCCCGGCGATGTCCTCTTCGTGGGTCACGATGATGATGGTCTGGCCCTCTTCGTGGAGCTGATGGAAGAGGGCGATGATCTCCTCGCTGGTGACCGAGTCGAGGTTCCCGGTGGGTTCGTCGGCGAGGATGATGCTCGGGGCGTTGACGAGCGCGCGGGCGATGGCGACGCGCTGGCGCTGGCCGCCGGAGAGTTGATTGGGGCGGTGGCGCATGCGGCCTTCGAGCCCGACCCGTTCGAGCGCTTTGCGTGCGGCGCGTGTGGGGTTGCGCCAGCCGTGCCTGGAGTAGAGGAGCGGGAGGGTGACATTCTTGAGGGCGCTGGCGCGGGGCAGGAGTTCGAAGGACTGGAAGACGAAGCCGATTTCCTTGTTGCGGACGGCCGCGAGCTCCGCGGCGGACATCTTGTGCGTCGCCTTGCCCGAGAGGAGGTACGAGCCGGCGGTGGGCCGGTCGAGACAGCCGAGGATGTTCATGAGCGTGGATTTGCCGGAACCGGAGGGGCCCATGAT
>CAZSLT010000181.1:934-5131 GCA_964607595.1 uncultured Phycisphaeraceae bacterium | reverse complement strand
CTCGGGGCTCATGTAGGCGATCGTGCCGACGATCTGCCCGACATCGGTGCGGCTGGTGGTGACCTGCACATCGGCGTCGGTGGCGCGAGCGACTCCGAAGTCCAGGACTTTCGGCTGGCCGGTGTCATCGACGAGGATGTTCGCGGGTTTGAGGTCGCGGTGAATCACGCCGCGCTGGTGCGCGTGCTGCACGGCGTCGCAGACCCTGGCCAGCAGGTCGAGCCGTGCCCGTGCCGACAATCCGCGCTGGCGCGCGAACACGGTCAGCGGCACGCCGCGGATCAGTTCCATCGCGAAGTACGGGCGCGGGCCGCGATCGGAGTCGTGGACGCCCGCTTCGTAGACCTGCGCGATGCCGGGGTGCTGGAGCCGTGCCAGCACATTCGCCTCCGCCTCGAAGCGGCGCAGGACGGATTGCGAGGTCATGCCGCGTGTGATGACCTTGAGCGCCACTTTTCGGCGCGGGCTGTCCTGCTCGGCCTCGTAGACGGTGCCCATCCCGCCCTCGCCGAGCTTGGAAATGACTCGGTAGTGGCCGATTCTTTCGGGGATCGGCTCGGGCGCGCTGCCGACGCCCGTCGCGATCGCCGAGAGATGCAGTTCATCGCCGAGGACGGGCGAGTCGAGCGCGCCGACCGACCGCTCGTCCTGCGCGAGCAGTTCCTCGATCTCGCCTCGGAGGGCGGAGTCGTCCGCGCACTGTTCATCGAGAAAGCGCGTGCGATCGGCGCGGTCGAGGCGCAGCGCCGCCCGGAACAGTTCATCGATGCGCCGGAATCGATCGCCGGCGCTCATGCCTCGGCGTCTCCGAGCTCGCGGTACAGCCACGCGCGCGCCATCCGCCACTCCTCCGCCGCGGTGGAGCGCGAGATACCCAGCACCTTCGCGGCATCGTCCGAGGAAAGCCCCGCGAAGAATCTCAGTTCGACGAGGCGCGCCTTGCGTTCGTCCATGGCCGACAAGCGTGTGAGCGCCTCGTCCAGCGCGAGCATGTCGAGGGCGCCGCTTCCGTCCTCACGCCCGATATTCTCGAGGGTGATGCGTTCCCACCCGCCGCCGCGCTTCTGACGGCCTTTCCCGCGCGCATGATCGACAAGGATGTTCCTCATGGCCTTTCCCGCGATGACGAAGAACTGGCCGCGGCTGCTCCATTCCATGTCCCGCTGCTGAACGAGCCGGACATACGCCTCGTGGACGAGGGCCGTGGCCTCGAGCGTGTGGTTCCGCCGTTCGTTCAGGAACAGATCCGCGGCGAGCGAACGCAGCGCGTCGTAGACGAGGGGGAGCAGGTCGTTGGCGGCGGCCCCGCTGCCCGCCGCGGCCGCGTTGAGCAATTGAGTGACATCCCGCGGCTCGGGCGCCGCGGCGCCGTCCGGGCGATCGTGTGCATGTTCGGGGCGGTCTGTCACACCGCCATCGTACCGGAGGCGGATGGGGCCCCGGACCAGGTTTCTGAATGATCGCTTCATCCGGGGAGTGGGCGATATCCGGCGGCCGCGCGCCCGGAAATCACTCGACGTGACGAATTTCACGGATTCGCCGGGCGCCCCGGGCGCCCTTGTCGCCCGTCTTCAGTGGCGGGGGAGCGACCCCGGAACATTCACCACAGGAGACCAGACATGCTTCTCAGGACCATCATGAACCGTCGTACGCACGCCTTGCTCGCGGCGCTCGCTCTGACCGGCGCCGCCCAAGGCGCGACCTTGAATGTCCCCAGCGCGATGTACCCGTCGCTGCCGATCGCCATCACTGCCGCGGCGTCGGGGGATGAGATCGTGCTGGCGGCGGGCACCTACCTCGCCGTGCCGGGCTTTACGATCACGAACAAGCGGCTCACGATCCGCGGCGCCACGGGTGATCCCGATGATGTCGTGCTCGACGGCTTCGATGTGCCCGGCACGATCGTGCTGACGATTACCGGAGCCGCGTCCGACGGGTCGGTGCTGGACAGTCTCACGGTCGCCGGCGGCGTGAGCTCCGCGACGACCGGGGCGGATGGCGCCGGGATCCTGCTCTCCGGCGCGAATGTCACCATCATGAACTGCATCATCCGAGACAACACGCTCATCGCCCCCGACGGGGACGGCGCGGGCCTCCGCGCGGTGACGTCGGATGTGATGATCATCGACTCGAAGTTTCTGCGGAACACCGCCACCGGGAACAGTGGCTCGGACGGCATTGCGATCAGTCTGAGCGGCGGGCATCTTGAGATCCTTGAAAGCGAGTTCGATCTGAACGGCATCGACGACGCCGTGGTCCTGGGTACGGCGGGCGGCGGCGGCGCGATTCGTGTCGATGCCGGCTCCCTCGCGGCGACGCGATCGACATTCTCGAACAACCGGAGCGGGCTCGGCGGGGCGATCTTTGTCGGCGGTGACGCGGACCTCGTGATGAACGCTTGCAGGATGATCGACAACATCGGGATCGCCGGCGGCGCGGTGCTCCACGGGAACGCGACCGGGACCAAATCGGCCGTCTTCCGCAACTGCCTGTTCGCCGGCAATCTGACCTCGGGGAACGACGCCGCGGTGCAACTGAGCAAAGCGAGCGAGATCACCAACTGCACCTTCGCCAACAATATCGCGAGCGGGTCGTACATCATCGGTGGCACGACCGCGGCCGGGGTGGTCAAGATCAACAACTGCATCGTTTGGGGCAACACGGCGACGACGCACATCATCCCCGCACCGATGAGCGCGGTCGTGCGTCACAACACTCTCCAGCTGGCGTACGCCGGCGGCGCGGGCTCGACGGGGAACTCGACGGTGGACCCTCAGTTCGTGAACCTGGGTGCCGGCGACTTCCGTCTGTCATCGACATCGCCGGCGATCGACGCGGGCAACACCGGGCTGTACGCCGGTCCGTTCTCCGACCTCGCCGGCAATCCCCGCGGCGTGGACGATCCGTCGTCGCCGGACACGGGCGTTTCGATCGACGGCCCGGTCATCGACCGCGGCTGCTTCGAGTTCCAGGTCACCGTGCCCGCGCCGACCTGCCCGGGCGACCTGACGGGCGACGACTTCGTGAATGTCGACGACCTGAACGAGGTGCTGGGGAACTGGAACTCGGGCTGCGATTGATGGCCACACTGCCGCGGTTGTGATGACATGATGAAGACAACGCGCAGCGCCCCGGCGAGAGATGTTGATCGCCGGGGCGTTGATGCGTGCGCTCAGTTTTCGTCGATCCTGACGGGGATGAATCCGGTCTTGACTCGGTGCTTGACGCAGGCCTGGTAGAAGCGCTGGGAGACGACGACGAGCCGATCGAACTGGTTGGGGAGCCCGCCGAACATCTCGTGGGTCAGGGCGAGGTCGAAGGGGCCGACGGCGTCGATGTCGGCGCGGCGGTAGTGGAGTTCGGCGTGGTTGTAGTAGCCCTCTCGGCGCTTGCATCCCTTGCGGAAGTCGCCCTTGAACGGGGTATTGTCCTCGTGGAGGAGTGTCATGGACGGCGCTAAGGGCGGCAGGACGATGTCGCTCGTGAGCTCCCACCAGACATCGTCGTTGTCCGGCAGGTCGTCGTCATCGTCCTCGTCGTCGTCGATGGAGTATCGGGTGATGGCGGGCTTGAAAACGACGCCGCGAAGGTTCTCCGTGTCCAGGCGTTTCTTGGCGTCGTCTTTGACGGCATAGCAGCCATGGCGTGCGACGGTGATGATCGCGTGCCTGGAGGGCTTCCCCACGGCGAGCTGGGTGTCGAACGAGCGGCGCCACTCGTAGTGCACTCCGGCTTCTGAGGGAGGATGCAACTCGAGCAACTCGGCGGCCTTGAGGTCGGCGGTGTCGTAGACGCGAGAGAGTTGGTAGACATACTCATGATCTAAGGACTCACTGAGACGATCCCAACGACGGTATGAAGCATCATTAAGAATGCCTTCGATCTTGGCCACTCGGGGGTCAGAGAAGGGAAGTGTGGCGCGGAAGGCGTGGCCGAGACTGCCGGTACGGCCCTTCGGATAGATCGAGCAGAGTGCCTCCAGGAGGTCGGTCGAGATGCCGTTGGGGACGATTGAGACGAGGCTATTGAAAGTAACCAAGGTCTTCATTGAACACCCTTTGACCTGAGCCATTCATGCGCGCATCGCCAAATACGATCGCCATTATCTGGACTCCACTGAGTATACGCGAGTTCCAGCTTCTGCAGTATTGTCGCGGTGTCAGTAGTTGAATGGTCCGGCAGTGCCGCTTTAAGGAT
>CAZSLT010000181.1:0-924 GCA_964607595.1 uncultured Phycisphaeraceae bacterium | reverse complement strand
GCCGGGTGTGCCGGGGGCGGACACGGGGATCAATTCCAGATCAGGGGCGGCCTTGACGACCTCCTTGCGGAGCCAAGGCAGATCGGCGCTATTGCTAGAGAACTCGAGCCGAAGACCGTCGGGGCACCGAAGCACAGACATGACAATGTTCTTCCATGGGCCGCGCTCCCACTGAAAAATTGGGATCCATTGTGGTGAACCCGGCGGCAGCGATGAAAGTTCAGCGAACGGCACAAGCGATGGGAGAAGGCGTGTAACGAACGACAATCCCCACCCTGATGCCATCGAGTCATACGCTTCGCGAGTCGCGTGGTACTCATCGGGCTGGCACTCGAACTGGAACAGCGACTGTGCATTGTGCAACTCGAAGGAGTCCAATGTCCGCATTAGCGCCGCCCACGCGTCCTCAAGCGAGGTGAGGCCCCCCAGTCGTAGCTCGACGGGGCGGCGTTCTCCTGTTGGGGTCGCGTCGAACTGGACCTGGTACCACTGGTCAGCTCCGAAGCCGACTGGCGTTTGATACGGCGCGGCGGGGCGGTCGAAGAAGCTTGGCGAGTGTATCGAAAGACCGACTCGCGCTGCATTCCCGAATCTCGCGAGCACATCTCGCATCCCCGCGTTGTCGCTGGCTTTCCGGAACGGATTCTGTAGGAATGCCATCAGATGATACCTACCGGGAGCGCGAGTAGGTTCATGGCGGATGGTTATCGTGATCTCACGATCAAAGCTGTTTGGCCGTCGTGATGCGCCTGAAGTGTGCCGCGTATCGAACGAGAGGCCTGCTGTCAGCAGCCGCCGCCCGGCCGATGAAAAGCGGAGATCGGCGTAATCGCACAACTGCCTGGTGATGATCAAATTGTCTCCGGCGACCTCCCGCTCGATCGTCGTGCTATAACTGCCGCACTCAAGGACTTCATTGATGAC
>CAZSLT010000180.1:0-5163 GCA_964607595.1 uncultured Phycisphaeraceae bacterium | reverse complement strand
CGGCGTGGGTTTTTCGATGTGGCTCAAACATGATGCTTGCCCGAGGAGCCGTGTTTGGTATCCTTTCGGCATGGTGGGCGCCGCCGAATCCGCTTCCGAACTCATCCTCCGCCTCGCCCTCACGCCCGGCGTCGGCCCGGTTCTGGGCCGCCGGCTCCTCGCCCATTTCGGTTCGCCGCACGCAGTCTTTGGCGCCACCGCCGCGCAGCTCGCCATGGTCCGGGGCGTCGCCGAAACCCGCGCCGAGCGCATCGCGCGCGGCCTGGCCACCACCGCCGACGCCGCCCAACGCGAACTCGACGCCGCGCACCGGGGCAACGCCCGCGCCGTCACCATCGCCGACACCGACTACCCCGAACTCCTCGCGCCCATCGACGATGCCCCGCTCGTCCTCTGGGTTCGCGGCACACTGTCCAATCCCGACGCCTCCGCGCACTACGCCGTCTCCATTGTCGGCTCGCGCCAATGCACGCCCTACGGCCTCGAACAGGCCGAGCGATTCAGCGCCACACTCGCCCAGGCGGGGCTCGCCATCGTCTCCGGCGGCGCACGCGGCATCGACACCGCCGCCCACCGCGCCGCCATCCGCGTCCGGGGCCGCACGATCGTCGTCTCCGGCTGCGGGCTCTCCCGTTGCTATCCGCCGGAAAACGCCGAGCTTTTCCAGCGCATCCTCGACGCAGGCGGCGCCATCGTCAGCGAACTCCCGATGGACACCGCGCCGTCGCCGGAGAACTTCCCCGCCCGCAACCGCATCATCTCCGGCATGTCGCTCGGCGTGGTCGTCATCGAGGCGCCCGACGGCTCCGGTGCGCTCATCACCGCGCGCGTCGCCGGTGAGTCCCAGGGCCGCGAGGTCATGGCCGTCCCCGGACGCGTGGACTCAGACGCCTCCGCCGGTTCGAACAAACTCATCCGCGACGGCGGCGCAGCGCTCGTCATGTCCGCCGACGATGTGCTCGAGATCCTCCGCGAGCCGGCGCGCCATCAATTCCGCGGCACGCACGCCGCCCGGTTCGGCCAGCCGTCCGACACCCCGCCCGCGCCGGTCGCGCCGCTTCCGAAGCCGCGCCCCGCGCCCGACGCCGCGCTGAACGGCCTCTCCGAGACCCAGCGCCGGCTGTGGGAGTCGCTCGCCGAGCCAGCGACCCTGGACGAGCTCACCCAGCGCACCGGCTTCGAGGCCGGCCGGGTGATGGCCGACGCCACCGTCCTCGAAATGAAGCGGCTCGTCGCCCGCGAGGGAAGCCGCCTGGTCCGCCGCTGAAGCGGTCCCAAGCCCCCTCCCACGCCCGTGGGGGGCAGTTTTTGAATGTCCTAACGAAGTCCGAAAGTTTTTGTTGCCGTGTGGTCGATGATCGGGTATCGTATCCCAAACGCCACCGTCGGCAGAGCAAGGTTCACGGAAGACAGTTCGGCGGGGCGAGTCAACAAAGTGCGTCGCGGAGCGGCGCGGGTTCAGATCGCACAACGCGGCGCGGCGTCGGGCTGGAAGCATCGGCGGGCAGGTGATTTGTGATCGGTGCGACCCACCGATCACGGCGCGACGCGGAGCGCAAGGGTAAGTCTGATGAACCCTCTGGTGAAGCTCGGGCCCGGCGGCGATTTCGTGGATTGCCTCGTCGGCGACGGCGGGACACTCCGTTTGGTACGCGGCGGCAGCGCCGAACCTTCGCAGGACGAGCCGGCGCCCAATCGCGGACGCCGCGAAAGGAACAGGCAGGAACGGTCAATGGAGCCGTCGGCGCGAGCCGCGGCACCCACGGACGGCGTCGAACTGTCCGACATCGGTCGCCTGACGGGCCTCCGTCTGGCCGCCGAGCGGCTGATCGAGTCGCAGCGGTCGGTGGTGGATGAGACCGGGGCGTTGGTGGGCGGCATGTCGGCGGTGTGGCCGGCGTCCGCGAGGAAGCAGATCAAAACCCTCGCCGCGGGTGTCGGGCGGCGTGCAGCAAGCCATCATGTGGAGGAATCGTTCGATGAATCTCACTCCGAAGCAGTTGAAGATCCTCAAACTTATCCGCGATACACGGGTGCGGGATGGCTATTCCCCGACCATGCAGGAGCTCGCCGACGAGTTGGGCGTCAGCAAGGTCACCGTATTCGAGCATGTGGAGGCGCTCATCAAGAAGGGCGCGCTCGAACGAGAGGCAAACAAGGCGCGCTCTTTATCGATTAAGGACGGCGTCGCTCTGCCCGACGAGGAGCAGCCCCTCCGCTTCCCCCTCGTCGGCCGCATCGCCGCGGGCCACCCCATCGAGAAGTTCGCCGACTCCGACGAACTCGATGTCACCGGCATGTTCGGCGCCCGGATCGGCCAGGTGAACGCCACCTTCGCCCTCCGCGTCGAGGGCGACTCCATGCGGGACGAAGGCATCCTCAGCGGCGACTATGTCATCGTCGAACGGCGCGAGACCGCCCGCAACGGCGAGCGCGTCGTCGCCCTCCTGCCCAACGGTGAAACGACCCTCAAGGCCTACTTCAAGGAAGGCAACCAGATCCGCCTCCAGCCGGCCAATCCGGAGTTCCAGCCCATCATCGTCCGCGATTGCAAGATCCAGGGCGTCGTGATCGGCGTCCTCCGCCGGTATTGATCCTCCCCCCGGTCGCTACGCTGTCGGCATGACAAGCAAGAGCGGATCGACAGGGGTGTTGGCGGGCCGGGTCGCGGTCGTCACGGGCGCCTCGGCCGGCATCGGTCGTGCCTGCGCGACCGAAATGGCCCGCGCGGGCGCGGCCGTGGTCGTCAACGCCCGACGCGCCGAGCGGCTGGATGAAGTCGTCCGCGAGATCACCGCCGCCGGCGGACGCGCCTTGGCCGTTCCCGGCGACGCCACCGACACCGCCGTCATCGACCGCGTGCTGGACGCCGCGCGGGATGCCTCCGGGGAGCGCGGCGGTGATCGGCGCGAGGCGGACCTCATCCTCGTCAACGCCGGACGCGGCCTCTCGGGCAGCCCGCTCACCTCGGACGAGTCCGAGTGGGAGCGGATGTACTCGCTCAATGTCGTCGGGGCGTCGCGCCTCATCCGGGCCGCGGGCCGCCGCCTCAGCGCCGAGGCGGAGCGGCTGGGCGACTGGCCGAAGCGCGCCCGCGACATCCTCGTTCTCGGCTCGAGCGTCGGCAAGAACATCTCGCCCTTCTCCTCGATGTACGGCGGCTCGAAGTTCGCGATCGGCGCGATCGCCGAGGCGGTCCGGCGCGAGCTGGCGCCCAAGGGTGTGCGCGTCTCGCTCATCTGCCCGGCGGTGGTGCGGAGCGAGTTCCAGGAGGTCGCCGGGTACGACGCCCAGAAGTTCGGGGCGTTCATGGACTCGATCGGCCCGGTGCTCGAGCCCTCCGACATCGCGCGGCTTGTGGTCTTCATGACGGGGCAGCCGGCGCATGTCGAGATCAACGATGTGATGATCCGCCCCACCAGGCAGGAATACCCGTAGGCGTCGACGCGGCAAGCCGCCGAGACCATCAAGCCAGGGCCGCGCCGCACTCGTCGCAGAACTTCGCGGCGCCGTCGTTGGCGGACTGGCACTTGGCGCAGTGGCGGAAGAGGGGCGGGAGTTCAGCGCCGCACTGATCGCAGAAGCGGGCGTCGGGGTGGTTGTCGGCGCGGCAGCGCGGGCAGGGGGCCGCGCTCGACGGCTGGCCGGTCAGGCCGTCGCGGATCGCGCTTGCCGCGTCGCGCAGGGCGGGCCGGATGCTCGATGCCAGGGCGTTGGCCGCGTCGCTGGCGACGGGCGTGAGTTCGTTCGCCTGGAACCGCGCGACACGGCCCATGTAGGCGAAGCTCGTCATCGCGAGTCCGACGAACGCGATCGGACCGCCGACGAAGAACAGCCAGAATTGCTCGGGGCTGCGATCGCTGTGGCGAGGGGCCCTCATCACCTGAATGATGTCGATGAAGGCGATCAGGACCAGCACCCCGCCGGTCAGCAGCAGAAGCGGCCCGACGACGCGGAGAAGCGTTCGGATCGCGCCGGCGCTGGGGTCGATCGGCTTGGGGGGACGGTGGTCCATTGATACCACCATGCCGAACGGAAGCCGGGCGGGCAAGTCCCGGCCTGAGCCGCGGGGGACATGCGGCCGCGTTGGGGCGGGGTGGGGGATCGGGCCGATGAACAGGGGATACGGGAGTCTGTCATGGCGCGCGGATCGATGGTGAGGTTTGCTGGGACGGCGGCGTTAGTGGCGATCACGGCCGGGGGGGTGCTGCTGGGGTACCGGTTCCTGCGGGCGGACATCGCCGCGGGCGTGTACCGGCAGCGGCTGGAGGATCTGGGGCGGGAGTACGCGTCGCTGCGCGAGCGGTACAACGACGCGGTGCGTCAGACGGTGGTGACGGAGTTGATCGTCAAGGACAACGCGCTATCGGTGCGGGTGCGTGACGCGTCGGGCGTGCTCAAGGAGATCGCCACGGGGTACGACCCGCGGCGGGAGATCTATGTCGATTATGTGGTCGTGGGCGGGCGGCTGTGGATTCGGCGTGTGTTCGACTCGCAGACGCCGCCGAGCGGCGCGCTGGTGATCGACCCGGTGCACGAGGATGTCGATTGGGAGTGCGCCGAGGCGCAGCACGGCAAGGCGGTGTACCGCTCGCTGGGGGAGGGGCGGGGGGTGGTGACGGCGTCGGGCAACGGCGCGCTGGGGCTGGTGCGGGCGGGCGATGATGATGAGGAAGCGGGGGAGATGATCGCGCCGCCGCCGACGGTGCGCGAGTTCGAGGCGGAACTGACCGAGGCGGATGCGCGCGTGAAGAAGATCGGCCTGGCCGAGGTGTGGCGCTCGCTGGTGGGGAACTGAGCAAGGCGGCGGGCATCGGGCGCCCCGCGTTCACCACGAGAGCCCACAGAGATCACAGAGGGAGAATTGGGGTGAATTGGGGCTCCCTTTGTCGCTGCGCGACGAAGGAGTGGTGCCCGGCCGCTGGCCGTGCCCCACCCCGGAGGGCGGGATCGGCGGTGGATGGATGGTGAGCATGCTTGTGGGGACGGGACTTGAGACCCCCACCGCTTCGTTGCACTGGCACCTCCCCCGCCCCCCCATCGACGGCGGTGGAGGGAGCTCGACGAAGCGGTGGCATCCGGCACGAGCAAGTCTTCGACTTGCCCATGGCACCCGCGCTCGGTCTCACGCGTTTCGTGCGGTGTCCGCTCGTTTCCACTTGC
>CAZSLT010000179.1:0-5182 GCA_964607595.1 uncultured Phycisphaeraceae bacterium | reverse complement strand
CCTAGCGCCCCTCGCCCATGAGCGTCCATTCGACGACGGAGATCGGCGGCAGCGTCTGAACTCCCAGTTGACGCATCATGTTCAGGCACTGGGCGCGGTGGTGCATGCCGTGGGTGGTCACATGCGTGACGACCGCCCCGCGGGTGAATGTGTACATCTTCCCGGCGCGTTCGCGGGTGACGGTCTCTTCCATGGGGTGTGCCGCGGCCAGGGCGATGAGTTCGTCGGCGGCCTCGTCGATCATGGCGCCCAGGGCGGTGCGGTCGAAGTCGGTCTGCTCGGGGCGTGAGCGGAAGCCGCGTCCGGCGAGCAGGTCGTTCCAGCCGCGCATGGCCCCGCCGATGTGAACGAGCGTGTCGTGCAGCGAGCCGAGGCCCATGTCGAACTTGTGTCGGAACTGCGACTCGTCGATCGGGACGCAGGCGTCCATGATCTGGCGGTTGGCCCACTTGTTGTGCGTGAGCAGGATGGTGGCGGCGTCGTGTTCGGGCATGGGTTGGCTCTCGGAAGTGCGAATGGTGATCGTGTGGGGATGGGTGATAAGGGATCGGGGGGCGGTGTCATCCTACAATCGGGGCATGGACACACGACCACTGCATGTGGTGACCGGGGCGCTGGGGTACACGGGCAAGTCGGTGGCCGGGAAGCTGATCGCCCGGGGGATGCGGGTCCGCACGCTGACGAACTCGCCGAACCGGCCCAATCCGTTCGGCGAGCGGCTCGAACTGGCGCCGATGAACTTCGAGGATCGCGCGGGGCTGGTCGAGTCGTTGCGTGGCGCGGAGGTGCTCTACAACACCTACTGGGTGCGGTTCAATCACCGGCTGTTCACCTTTGCGCAGGCGGTGGCGAACACGAAGGCGCTGTTCGAGGCCGCGAAGGAAGCGGGGGTGCGCCGGATCGTGCATGTGAGCATCCTGAAGCCGGAGCAGGGGCGTGGGCTGGCGTATTACGACGGAAAGACGGAGCTTGAGTCGCACCTGCGCGGGCTCGGTGTGCCGCACTCGATCGTGCGCCCGGGCGTGCTATTCGGGCGGGGCGACATCCTGGTGAACAACATCGCGTGGGTACTGCGGAAACTTCCGGTGTACGGCGTGTTCGGCGACGGCCGGTACAAACTCCAGCCGATGCATGTGGACGACATGGCGGACCTGATGATCGAGCAGGGCGCCGAAACCGGGAATGGTGTGGTGGACGCCGTGGGACCGGAGACCTTCGAGTACACCGACCTGGTGCGCACGATCGCGGGGATTCTCGAGATCCGCCGGCCGATCGTGCGCGTTCCCGCCGGGCTGGGGTATGTGGTGGCGCGGTCGCTGGGGCCGGTGGTCAAGGATGTGATCATCACCAGGGAAGAAATCGCGGGGCTGATGCGTGGGCTGCTCTACTCGGACGCCGACCCCCCCCGCGGGGGGGCGACGGCACTGACGGTGTGGGCCGCGGCTCACCGCCATGAACTGGGGAGGCGGTACGCCAGCGAGGTCGGGCGGCGGGTGCGCCGGGATGTGGCCTACGAGATGGTGTAGGGAACATGGGGGTTCTCCGACACCCTGGCCCTTGCCGGGCGTCCAAGCCGGGATAAAGTCTGGTTCAGAGGGAGGTAACCGCCATGAATGCTGTTCCACTTGCCGTCGCGGCCGCGTGCGCCGCATCGTTCGCTGCCCCCGTGTTCGCGGGAGCGATTCCGAGCCCGTATGTCATCGATTTTTTCCCGGATGACACCCTGATCAACAACACGGTCCAGTTGGTGTTCTTCGGGCCGGGCAACGCGCCGAACGCGGCCGTCGGGTACGAGATCACCAATGTGCGTCTGGCCATTGATTTCACGACCGCCGGCGACTTCCAGGCCGAGAACCTGCTGATCAACCTGATCGCCAACTCGGGCACGACTTTCATTTCCGTGTCCGGCGCGGATCTGGGTTGGTCCGGGCAGGGCTCGTTCAGCGAGGATGTGAACTTCTCGGATCTCAACGGCGTGATCGGGCCGGGCCTGTGGAGTTTCGAGCTGCAGTCGGTCGAGCCGGTGGGCGACTTCTTCGCCTACTCGGGGTCGTTCTCGGCCGAGACGCGTTTCGAAGTGTCGCTGATCCCGTCCCCCTCGGTGCTGGGCGTCGCGGGTCTGACGGGCATCGCGGCGGTGCGTCGCCGCCGACGCTGATCGGCGTCAGGCGTCGGGGCTGGTGATGTCAATGACCTTGGGCTCCACCAGCGCGCGGTGGATGGGGCATCGGTGCGCGATCTCCAACAGTCGCGTGCGCTGCTCGTCGGTCAGATCGGCGTCGATGCGGAGATCGATCGAGAAGTGGTGCGACTGCGCACCGTCGGAGCGGCGGAGTTCGTGCGAGGCGGTCGCGCTCACCGATCGCAGCGGCCACCCCTTGCGGTCGGCGTACATCCGCACGGTCATGACGGTGCAGGCCCCCAGCGATGCCAGGAGGAGTTCGTGCGGGTCCGGCCCGGCGTCGCGCCCGCCCTTGGTGGCGTCGACATCGCTGGTCAGGCCGTGCCCATCCGCGTCGATCGCGGTTTCGTAGCCGCCGCCCGCCAGACGGACGGAGACGGTGGAAATCTCTGGGGTCGCCATGGGGCGCGTCGCTCCTGTGATGGGTTATGATCCGCCGGACCCATCATCGCACGCCGGCCGTGCGGTTCAAACAAAGTCAGGAGAGACTCATGCCCCGAGCCGTCGCCAGCCACATTCTTGTCCCGACCGAGCAGATGGCCACCGATCTCAAGACCGAGATCGAGGGCGGCGCCGATTTCGGCGCGCTGGCGCGCAAGCACTCCAAGTGCCCCTCGGGCAAGGGCGGCGGCTCGCTCGGTGAGTTCGGCAAGGGCGACATGGTGCCGGAGTTCGATCGCGTCGTGTTCTCCGACCTGCCGATCGGCCAGGTGTCGGCGCCGGTGAAGACGCAGTTCGGGTGGCACCTGCTCAAGGTCGAGAAGCGGATGCAATGAGCGCCGAGGCGAGGGTCCATCGCTGGGACGGTCTGCCGGTCGATCGGCCGATGCCGATGCTCTCGCGCCGGCGAGTCATCGGCGAGCGCTCGATGATCTCCGACATTGTTCTCGAGAAGGGGTGCATGGTCCCGATGCACCAGCACGAGAATGAACAGATGTCGTGCGTGCTGTCTGGCCGGCTGCGTTTTACGGTGCGGACCGCGCGGGGCGACGAGCGGCACACGCTCGGGCCGGACGAGGTGATCGTGCTGCCGTCGGGCGTGCCGCACGCGGCCGAGGCGCTCGAAACGACCCGCGTGCTGGATATCTTCAGCCCGCCGAGCGCCGAGACGGGGATCGACCGGCACTGAACTGCTGATGGGAAGAAAACAACAACGGCCCGGTCGGTTGACCGGGCCGCGATGTTTTTGGGGATGTCGCTGCGGGTCAGCGGCGGCGGCGGAGCGAGGCCAGTCCGGCGAGGCCGGCCAGCACGGCGGCGCCGGGGGTGGGGACGAAGCGCTGCTCGACGAGCGAGATGGACGCCAGGTCGATCCCGGCGGACTCGGCGGGCGCCGAGAGGGTGATCGTCTTGACGACACGGAAGTGCGAGGCGGGGTGCGCGAACATGAGGTCGGCGACATGGGGCAGGTCGTCGTCGGCTGTGAGGACGACGGAGTAATCGACGAGGAGGTTGTCGCCGGCGTCCTCGCTGATCTCGAAGATCTGCTCGGAGAACTCGATGGTGCCGGTCCCGAGGAGGCCGCCGAGGACGGACAGGACCATCGTGTCCTGCGTCATGGGCTGCATGGACCATGCGTTGTACGAGATCTCGATGGAGAGGGGATCGACCGGCGCGCCTTCGAGCACATTCATCGTGCTGTCGAAGATGAAGTCGATGTCCTGGTTGCTGGTGACCCAGCTGATGTTGTCCTCGAAACCGGCTGTGACGGCGATGTCCGAGAAGGTGATTCCGGCGTTGGCCGCGGAAACGAGCGCGGCCACACCGGCGGCGCTGGTGACGAAACGCATCTTTGTCTTCATGGTTCTCTTCTCCTGTGCGGGAGCGAGTATGACTCGTCGGGGGCGGTTTGAGAACCCCCGGCGTGCCCGATTCGCAAGACTTTTCTTCGCAAGGCGTTACAACCCTCGTGGGGCGCAGGAACGGCGTGCGCAACACAGACGACCCGGCCTGTGCCGGGTCGTCCGGGGTCTATGGTTGGAAACTGCGTGAACCGCGGGGGACTTATCGGCGGCGGCGCGAGCCGATCATGCCCGCCATCCCAAGCAGCGCCATCGCGCCGGGGGTCGGGATGAGCCGCTGCTCGACGAGCGAGATCGCCGCCAGGTCGATGCCCTCGTTAAGGTCGGGCGCGACGAGCGTGATCGTCTTCTTCACCTTGATGTGCTGCGCGGGGCGCGTGAACATCAGGTCGGCGACATGCGGGAGATCATCGCCGGCGGTCAGCACGACGCCGTAGTCAACGAGCGTGACACCTTGGCCCTCGCCCGGGTTGAGGTCCTCGATGACCTCGTTGAAAATGAGCGTGCCCGAGCCGAGCAAGCCACCCAGCACGGACACGACCAGCGTGTCCTGCGTGATGTTCATGCCCATGCCCCACGCCTCGTAGGTGATGGTGACACGGATCGCCTGCTGCGGCTGGCCATCGACGATCGACACGGTGCTGTCGAAGATGAAGTCGATGTCCTGATCGCTCTCGACGACGGTGACATTGTCGGCGAACTCAGGCGAGATATTGATGTTGCTGAACATGATGCCGGCGTTCGACGCCGACGCGGCTGCCAGCATCGCCGCGGCTCCGATGACTCCAAAGACCTTGTTCATTTCCGGACTCCCTGTGCGGTTGAAACGACCGCTCCCCGGCGCCGATGTGCGGTCGACGCCCGGATCTCCTCCAAAACACGATCCCGCCCGCGCGAGTCACCAACAAAACGAACGACGACCGCTGCGGCGGATCACTTCAGATTTGCGCTGACCTCCCGGGTGTGCAGCCCGATCGGCCTGACTCCTGCGGGATCATCTCCCGCGATGACATCTTGACACATCCGAAAGGCGCTGCAAGCCCGCTTGCCCATTTTGCCAGCAAATCCTGCCGATTCCGCGCGACCGTCAGATGTAGTGCAGCAGGGAAGCCCGGACATAACCGGATGAAATCCGAACATCGATCCGTCGGTCACCGCCCAAGGATCGGGATCTCGCCTACTGTTGCGGACCGATGGC
>CAZSLT010000178.1:0-5218 GCA_964607595.1 uncultured Phycisphaeraceae bacterium | reverse complement strand
ATGACACCCCCCGCGCGCCGGGCCGCGGGTCCGGACCCCGAACAATTCCTGGAGTCTCGGCTCGGTTGGGGGGACATCCTGCTCAAGATGCTGCTCCCAGCGATCAGCCGCGCAATCTCGCACGCCGATCAGGCGAACCTCGACCTCGGCGCGACCCGCATCCTTCTCGCCCTGACCATCCACCACGCCGATCACGGCGCCTACCCCGACACCCTCGACGCGCTCGCGCCCGCCATCCTCGCCGAACTCCCCAAGGACCCCTTCGCCCCCGACGGCAGGTTCCGCTACCTCAAGCGGACACCGACCGCCGACGACCCGCGCGAGTTCATCCTCTACTCCGTCGGCGCCGACGAGAACGACGACGGCGGGCTGTTCGCCGACAATCGTCGGGCGATGAACCGCACGCACGGCCAGCCGCTGGACTATGTCATCAACCCGCCGCCGCAGGCAAAGCCCGAATAGCCGCCCGCCTCACTCCCCCCCGATCTTCCTCTCCAGCTTCTTCCGCAGCTCCTCCGCCTCCCGCTTCTCCGCCGGGTGCCGCGTCCGAGCGATGAACGAGTCCAGCGCCGCAACGCAGCGATCATCCTCGATCTTCGCCAGCGCCTGCCGCGCCGCCCGGCGCGTTCGTGCCTCGCGGTCCAGCAGCAACGGCTCCAGCGCTTCAATCGCCGCGTCAATATCCTGATCCGCCAAATCCGCGATCGCGCCCGCGGCGTCCGGGCGCGTCCGGCTCAGATTCCCGTACCCCACGAACGGGATCACCGCCTCCAGACACCCCGCCTCATCCAGCGTCGCCAGCCCCTTGATCGCGCCCACCCGCACCTGGTCGTGCTGCGACTCCGCCTTGAGCGCCGCGCGGAAAATGTCCATGTGCCCACCGTCGCCCACCTTCCCCAGCGCCTCCAGCGCCGCCGCCCTGCACGCGTACGACTCATGCTCGTCCGCCGCATGCCGCGCCAGCACCGCCGCCGCAAGCTCTCGATCCGCCTCCTCGACGCGCCCCAGCGCCACCAGCGCCCGCACACGCGCCCGCGGATCATCAATCCCCGCGTTCAACGCGTCGAGGAGCGCCCCCGTCGCCTTGAGTTCGCCCAGCGCATCCGCCGCGGCGCGCCGCTCGAACCACGGCGACCGCGCCTCGCCAAGCCGATCCCGCAGCAGTGCCACCGACTCCGGCGAGTTCCGCGAACCCAGCGCCGCCACCGCGTCCAGCCGCGTGACCACCGAAGCGTGATCCTGCGCCGCCCGCCGCAGCCATTCCTCGGGCATGTCCAGCTCGAGATCCATCAGCACATGAAGGTCAGGGTCGACCCGCAGGTATCCGGGGCGCGAGAACATCGAGTCGTCGAGTGTCAGCGTGTGCGTATGCCGGCGCTCCGTCACCGGGATCGTGAACCGATGCGGCTCGAACTTCTCACCCATCGGAACCTCGATGGGCAGATCGAACACAAACGCAGGGTTGTCCGCGTCGATCCGCTGCAACTGCTCAACCGTGACCGTCAGCACCTTGTTCGCCTCGTCCCACCGTCCCGTCACCTTCACTTTCGGCGTCCCGGCGCGGTAGCACCATTGATCAAAGAACTGTTCGAGCGACACCCCCGACACTTCCTCCAGCACACGGCGGAAGTCGTCCGTCTCGGCCGTCTTGAACTTGTAGCGGTCGATGTACGCCGCGACGCCCTTGAAGAACACCTCTTCTCCGAGCTTCGCCCGAAGCATGTGCAGGATGCTCGCGCCCTTCTCGTACGGGTCCGACTTCCGCCGGAACACCTCCCAAGGGTGCTCGTACACATCCGAAGCCATCCCCGGGCGGAACTCGTCCGTCCCCGGCGACAGGTGATCCGCCCGCGCGATCGTCCGCATGTTGTTGTGTGTCTGCCGCAGATAGCCGTTCTCGTACCCGTCGCGGTGCTCGTACCACAGCGCCGTCCCGTAGGTCGCCCAGCCCTCGTTGAGCCAGATGTGCTCCCAGGTGTTGCAGGTGATCAGATCGCCCGTCCACTGGTGTGCCAGCTCGTGCGAGATCAACCCGTCGAGGTCGCTGTCGCCGAACGCCTTCTCGTCGAAGATCGCCGTGTCGTACATCGTCGTCGCCGAGGTGTTCTCCATCCCCCCCGAGCCGAAGGTCCACACCACGACCTGCGCGTACCGGTCCCACGGGTACGGCTCGTCGAACCGCTCCTCGAACAACTTCACCATCTCCGCGGTCCGGCCGTAGGTCCCACGCACCAGCCCGCCCTTGCCCGGCGGCACATGCACCGGCAACGAAATCGGGAACCCCGCCGGCGCGACATCCGTCACATCAAACTTCCCGACCACCAGCGTCACCAGGTAATTCACATGCGGCTTGTCCTGCACCCAGTGGAAGGTCGTCCGACCGCCCGACTTCGCCGGGGTCTGCGCCAGACGCCCGTTCGAGATCACCGAATACCCCTCCGGCACCGTCACGACGAACTCCGTCGTCAGCCGCTCGTTGGGAAAATCGTGGCAGGGGAACCAGTACCGGTTCGTCTCCGGCTGCCCCTGCGAATGGATCTGAGCCGCCCGGCCCGGCCATGCCGGAGACTCCGGAGTCCAGAACAGCCCCTCCACCGGCTCCACCACCTCGTACGAGGTCACCAGCCGCGCTTCCTCGCCGGCCTCCAGCGCCGGATCGAAGGTCACCGTCAGCACCGAGCCGTCGTGGAAATGCGTGATCCGCCGGCCCCCAGCCCCGTCGCCGCCCAGCTCGACATCTTTGATCCGCAGTTGCTCCGCGTTCAGCCGGATCGCCCCGACCGGCGTCGCCAATGCCGCGATATCCAGCGTCTGCACGGCCGAGAACGACCGCGTGTTCATGTCCGGGATGTCGATCTCGACGCGCATGTGGCGGTGATTCACCAGTCGGTCCGGCGCGTAGTTCCGGGTGTTCCGCCCGGTTCCGGGGTCGAACCGCGCCTCGCCGCCCCACAGCGCCGCCGCCTCCATCCGCCCATGACGGCAGGCATCGTCTGAGAACCGATCGAGGTCCGACCCGGCCAATGACGCGGCCGAAACCGAAAAGACAAATACCGTGCAGGATCGAGTCAAACGCATGGATATGGCTCCGGGGAGTCTCGGGATCACACGGAAAGTGTAGAAAGCGTTGTGGACGGCGCGGGGTGTATTTGTTGACACCTCGCCGACCGTGATACGATACGACATGCCCACTTCGAACAAGGGTGATGGCGGGGAGGGTCGTCGCGGCACGCGCGGCGAGGGGGAGGTCGTCGGCGGAGCCCGCTTGATGGAGGGCTCCGAACTCCTCGCCTCGGCCGGCGAGACCTCCGCCGACACCGAGTTCTACAGCCCGATCCCCCCCGGATACCGACGCGGCCAGCACAAATATGTCTGCGTCCTGGGCACCGTTATGAGCGGCCTGGGCAAGGGCATCTTCGCCTCTTCCTGCGCCAAGCTGATGAAGGACAAGGGGCTCATCGTCGCCCCGATCAAGCTCGAGGGCTACCTCAATGTCGACGCCGGCACCCTGAACCCGTACCGGCACGGCGAGGTTTTCGTTCTCGACGACGGCACCGAATGCGACATGGACCTGGGCACCTACGAGCGCATGCTCGACCAGAACCTGTCCTCGCGCAACTTCATGACCGCCGGACGCATCTACCGCGATATCCTCGACCGCGAGCGCCACGGCGGCTACCTCGGGCGCGATGTCCAGATGATCCCGCATGTCACCGGCGAGGTGAAGCGCCGGCTGCGCGAACTGGCCGTATACGGCGACGGCAAACGCCCCGCGGACCTCGTCTTCGTCGAAGTCGGCGGCACCGTCGGGGACTACGAGAACCAGTTCTACATCGAGGCCCTCCGACAGTTGGCGTTCGAGGAAGGCCCCGACTCCGTCTGCTTCGTCGCCCTCACCTACATCATCGAGCCCAAAGCGCTTGGCGAGCAGAAGAGCAAGGCCGCCCAGCTCGGCATCAAGCAGGTCATGGAGGCCGGCATCCAGCCGCAGATCATCGCCTGCCGCGCCGGCAACCCGATCTCGCAGACCGTCATGCAGAAGATCGCGATGTTCAGCAATGTGCCGATGAAACGCGTTTTCTCGATGCACGACCGCAAGAGCATCTACGAAGTCCCCGAGGCCCTCCGCCAGGTCGGCATCGACCGCGAGATTCTCAGCGTGCTGGACATGCACGACCGCGTGGACCTCAGCGTCGAGGACAAGGCCCGCGATGTCTGGTCCTCGTATGTCCGCAAGATGCAGGCCCCCCGCAGCCGCCACCTCCGGGTCGCCCTGACCGGCAAATACGCCTCGCTCCGCGACGCCTACGCCTCGATCGATAAGGCCGTCGAGCACTCCTCAACGCACCTCAACTGCGACACCGAACTCGTCTGGATCGAAGCCGACGACCTCACCCCCGCCAATGTCGCCACCATGCTCGCCGGGCTCGACGCCGTCATCGTCCCCGGCGGATTCGGCAAACGCGGCGTCGAGGGCAAAATCGCCTGCGTCCGCCACTGCCGCGAGGGCCAGATCCCATTCCTAGGAATCTGCCTCGGATTCCAGATGGCCGTCATCGAGATCGCCCGCAATGTCCTCGGCCTCGACGCCTCCAGCACCGAGTTCGGCAACGGCGCCAAGGACATGGTCATCAGCGAACTGCCCGAACAGAAGAAAATCGAAAAACTCGGCGGCACCATGCGCCTCGGCGGGCAGGATGTTCTGCTCACCCCCGGCACGCTCGCCTGGCGGCTCTACGGCCAGCGAGAGATGGTCCGCCAGCGCGTCCGCCACCGCTACGAGGTCGAGCCGAGGTATGTCGAGCAGCTCGAGAGCAGCGGCATGATCTTCTCCGGGCGCCATCCCGAGCATCAGATCATGCAGATCCTCGAACTCCCCCAGCCGGGAACCGCCCCGCCGGGAGCCGGGCTCGTCCACCCATTCTTCATCGCCGCCCAGTTCCACCCAGAGCTCAACGGACGCCCGCTCCGCCCCCAGCCGCTCTTCATGGGGCTGCTGGCCGCGGCCATCGAAAAGAAATACGGCACCGTCGTCACCGTCGGCGCCCCACCCGGCGGCGCCGGCATGGCGGGGGGCGCCGGAACCCCCACCGGCAGCGCCAAAGCCGCCCCCGTCGCCTGATCCGCGATCGCGGCCGCACGGAGCGTTCGGGTATACTCTTTCGCTCGGTCCCGGCCCCCGACGGGAGTGTCGGGGGCGGGGGGGCGAGCCGACGTA
>CAZSLT010000177.1:0-5244 GCA_964607595.1 uncultured Phycisphaeraceae bacterium | reverse complement strand
TCAGCGCTTCGCCTCCTTGGCGCGGTCGTCCAGAATTTCCTGGATCTGCGGCCGGGCCATCACCCACTCAACCAGACGCGCGTACTTCGAGAGGCCGATCAACGCCGAGTGTTCGTTGGGCATGACGCCCACCCATACCTGCCCGATGATCGGGCACAGGTGGTGCGAACACGCGCTGCGGACGGTCACCGGGCCGACGATCATCAGCTCGTTCAGATGAGCGATATTGGGGAACTCGGTGACCGGCGGCATCGGCGCGTAGCGCCCGCGGAACACCTCGGTCAGGAACATCTTCGCGACCCGCTTGGCGGTGTCCTGGGTGTTGTGGTCACTGGCGGTGTCGATCACGAGCGCATCGAGAACCCGCTGGAGGTGTTCCTGAACTTCGGTCTGCAGCCTCTCCAGTTCGCCCGGCAGGAGGAACTCAGCGATGGAGTCGTTGGCATGGAACCGCCGATTCGCCGCGATCAACCTTGCGCGAATACTTGCGGCCGCGGATTCAGGACCAGCATGAGCTGAAGAGCGATCCATCGGTGGCTACCTCGCATCCACCGCCATCATACCGCTCATGGAGATGGCACGCGTGCGCCTTGCCTCTTCCCATCTCAACAAGGACACGGCCGAGTTGAACATCTCACGCCGCGCAACGAACCCATCCGTCGAGGACATCGCCCGGATAATCTCGAACTTCTCTCCCCGGCTGTCCGGGCCGCGGCACCTCGGCCGGGCGATCGACTCGAGCGATGTGTAGGCCAATGCGTAATCATGACCAATCGTCGCGACCGCTTCTTCCGATCGACATCCTTCGCGGTCGGCGCGGGGATGAGACGATCAGGCCGGCCTCCTTGACCGATGACGCCGCTGCGAACGCAGCACAGGCGTTCACCATCCGGGTCAGCTATTCATGACTGGGTCCTCTCAAAGCTGTAATGCGACACGATCCACTCTCGACCGCGGTTCAGCCCCCAGAGTTCCTCGCACGCAATAAAGAACACTCGCCAGCGGCGGAACCATGTCATCGCGTGCTCGCCGTAGCAGCCGCGGAGAACGCCGAGAGCATCGTCGCGGCGAGCATCCAGGTTGCGTAACCAAGCCCTCGCCGTGCGGGCGTAGTGCGTGCCATCAATCCGCCAGTGATCCCTCACCCTGAGATTGCCGCAGACATGCAGTAATAGGTCGTCGGAGGGCATGATCCCGCCGCTGAAGAAGTGGCGCCCGATCCAATCGTCGGCCTCGAAGTGATACGCAGCGCGCGCGTGGGAGAAGATGTGCACGAAGAGCCGCCCCGATGGGCGCAACCACGAGTGAATCCTCGAAAAGAGCGTATGGTAGTTCTTCATGTGCTCCAACATCTCGACTGAGACGATGCGGTCAAACTCGGCGCCGGGTGCGAAGTTGTTCACGTCAGCGGTGATCACCGTCGGGGGGCGAAGTCCGCGGCGCTCAGCCTCAGCAAGGATGAACTGCCGCTGCGGACGGGAGTTTGACACAGCGGTCACCCGTACATTGGGGTACCGCTCGGCAATCCAGAGCGTGAGCGACCCCCAGCCGCAGCCGAGTTCCAGGATGTCCATGCCGTCCTCGAGGTCCGCTCGCTGGCAAGTCAGGGCGAGCATGGACTCCTCGGCAGCCGCAAGGTCCGCCACGCCGGAGGACCAGTACGCACAGCTGTACTTCAGGCGAGGACCCAGGCACAGGCGAAAGAACTCCGGCGGAAGTTCGTAGTGTTGCTCGTTTGCCTCGCGCGTATGAATTGCGATGGGGGACTGGCGCAGCTCCGCCATGAGAGAGCGCCGGCGGTCCCAGGCCGCCTCGACGCTGCCCGCTTCTTCGCGGGCAATGCGCTCCAGCAGCCTGCGGCGGATGCCGGCCCGCACGAGTGGGTCGGGCAGCAGTCCGCGATCAAGCAGCGGTTCGTACCACGACCGGCGTTCCGCCGTGATGCGTGACACGGCGGCCGCGTCAGGTCTGAGGGCACGGGTCATTCCGAACCCTCCAATGCGGTGGTGCGTGGACCCTTGGGAATCCACGGGATGAAAGCGCTCGTTGTCCGCTGGTACTCTCGATACGCATCGCCACGGGAGCGAATCGCGCGTGCTTCGGTGGGCGGGATTCCGGTGAGCTTCAGAACGAACAGAAGCATCAACGACGGGGAAAGCCACGCGAGCCAGCCGAATGTCGCGGCGGAAGCCACAAGTGCGTATCCGACCCACATGATCCACTCGAAGAAGTAGTTCGGATGGCGGGAGTAGCGCCACAGCCCGATGCTGCAGACCTTTCCGCGGTTGCTCGGGTTGGCTTTGAACGCTTTGAGCTGGCGATCGGCGATGGACTCGCCTCCCAACCCGAGAGTCCAGACCGCAAGCCCGAACCAATCAAGCCAGGCAGGGCCGGGCCTGGGGTCAAGCGACGCGAGGATGAACGGCGGCGAGAGAACAGCAACGAGCAACGCCTGAGCCAAGAAAAAGACCAGCAAGACCGGGTTGATACGCTTGCCGAACTTCTCACGCATCATCTGGTATCGCCCGTCCTCAGGACCACGGAGGACTCGGTCCAGAAGCAGGTGAAGAGCCAGCCGCAGACCCCACACACCACCCATCACGCCGATCAGGCCCCGGCGGATCGCGTCGCCCTCGCCCGTCAGGGCGCAGAACACGGCCGCTGCACCCAGGCAAGCGGCCCATCCCACATCCACGACGCCCGCGTCACGAATGCGGAGTTGGAGGATCCAAAGCGCGAACATCACCAGCGCGGCGCCGGCCGCGATGAACGCGAGTTGTTCCCAGGCTGTCAGTGTCACGGTGAACCTCCCTCCCCGCCCGATGCGTATCGTGGACGGCATTCAAGGAGTTTGGGAATGAAAACGATTGTGTTCGTCAGAATCGGCAGTGGACTCGGGATCGTGCTGCTCCTGGCCCTCATCGGGCTCTCTTCGCTCGAGATGTCGCTGTGGCAAGGCCTGAAAGCCTCGGTGGACACGCGCTGGGGCATCACCACCATGGTGGACTTGTATCTGGGCCTGATGATCATCGCCGGTTGGATCGCGTATCGGGAGCGCAGCATCCCCCGAACACTG
The DNA here is from genome assembly GCA_964607595.1 of uncultured Phycisphaeraceae bacterium. GTDB lineage: Bacteria > Planctomycetota > Phycisphaerae > Phycisphaerales > UBA1924 > JACKHC01. The sequence goes on along the minus strand of CAZSLT010000177.1, from coordinate 2,168 downwards.
GCTTGGTGCGTCGGGCTGTGCTTGCTCGGGAATCTCATCGCGCTCGTGTACCTGTTCATCGCTGCGCTCCGGGGGCGATCGGTTGACGACCTGTTCCGGTATGAGCGCCAATGACGACGCTCGCGGCGAGCATCCATGCGGGCACGGCGATCGCGTACTGCGTGGCCACCCATGCAAGACCTTCCCACTGGGGTTCGGTGAACGAGATGATTCCGATGCGGGAGCCGACCCAGTAACTGCACGGACCCCCGACGGCGCCGAGCGATGCCGCGAGCGCCGGTCGACGCCACATCCAGGCCAGGCTCGGGCGCAGGGTGGTGCCAAAGTTGACCCAAAGGGAAAAGAACAGGGTCACGAACTCCATCCGCGACGCGGCTGCGGTGCGGAACACACCAGAAGCCGCCGCCAGCCAGTCGGCGCTCGTGCCGATGGCGGCGCCGGCGAGGATGAGCAGCGCCTCCCGGCCGGGCAGGGGGGAGAGACGAAGCTGCCCCGCCATGCTGAGCCCGATCAAGGCCGGCGCAACCCACCACCAGGCCCGCCCCGCACCGATCACCGTCAGAGTCCACAGAGAGTGGAACGCAGCGATATTGATGGCGATCGCAAGTCCGCGGTTCACAATCGGCCTGCGGCATTCTGCCCGGCCGGGGCGATGCGGCACAGCGGCTTGGTCAGGAGCAACTGCACATCGCCTACATGACGTGCGCGGAATGCCCCCTCGCAGTAGCCGAGGTAGTACTCCCACATGCGTACAAAGCGATCGTCGAAGCCCATGCGACGCACGTCATCGATCCGATCCATGAACGCGTCGCGCCACAGACTGAGCGTCGTGACGTAGTGAGGGCCGATGTCCTCCAGGTGCCACGCCCGCAGATCGGTTCGCTCATTGACCGCGCCGAGCATCGCCGCAACGCTCGGCAGGCAGGACCCGGGGAAGATGTATTTCTTGAGGAAGTCGCGGCGGCGAGAGGCCGCCTCGAAGAACTGGTCCCGGATCACGATCGCCTGGATCAGCGCCGCGCCGTCCGGCTTGAGGCACTTTGAGCATTCCTCAAAGAATGTTCCCAGGTGTTCACGGCCCACCGCCTCGATCATCTCGACGCTCACCAGTTTGTCATAAACGCCCGCGCCGCCAAGATCGCGGTAATCACGCTTGAGGACGGTGACCCGACCGAGTAGCCCCGCCTCGCGGATCCGACGTACAGCGAATTGGTGCTGCTCGTCGGAGATGGTGGTGGTCGTTACTCGGCACCCGTACCGGCTCGCAGCGTGCATGGCCAGCGCGCCCCATCCCGTGCCGATCTCCAGCAGGTGGTCCGTCGGCCGCAGATCCAGTTTGCGGCAAGCCCGATCGATCTTCTCACGCTGGGCCTGTTCGAGCGTGGCCGCGCCGTTCTCGAACACCGCGCACGAGTAAGTCATCGTTGGATCCAGAAACAGCGAGAAGAAATCGTTCCCGAGGTCGTAGTGCGCGACGATGTTGCGCCTGCTGCCGGATCGGGAGTTGCGCTCCATCCAGTACGCCGCTCGGGAGAGAGGCGCAAAGAGCCGGGTGAACGGCCCCTCCAACGACTCCATGGCGGCCAGGTTGACGGTGACGATCTCGATGAGAGCCGCAAGGTCGTCGGTCTCCCAGTAACCATCGATGTATGCTTCGGCGATGCCGAGGCTGCCGCCGAACGCAGCCGCGGCGTAGAATCGCGGGTCGAGAACGCGGAGGGTGACCGCGGCGAGTCCCGGAGCCTCTGCGCCGAACTCTGACACGATGGCACGCTGGTGTTCGACGAGCCGCACGCGGCCGTGTTTCATGCGAGTCAGCGCCGTCCACACCGCTCGGCGACCGAACGACTCGAGCGGGCGGGGCGCCGAGACCGCGATGTTGGCGGCGCGATCTCGGATGGATGGACGGCCCACGACCGTGGATGTCTGTGACGGAAGGGTGGTCATCGGGGGCTCCGTTGGGCAGGAATGGCAGCCGCTTCGGCCGGGGTGTGGCGAGGATGACTGAATACAGGAGCACGCTTGAGCCACAGCCTCAGTGCCTCGAAGTGGATCTTCGCGATGACCTGGACTGTCATCAGAGGGAATCGCAGCAGAAGGCCGCGGAGTAGCCACGGGTTCATCTCTCTCCGCCGCATCAAAAGCGTGGCATCAAACGCCTGATCTCC
>CAZSLT010000176.1:0-5248 GCA_964607595.1 uncultured Phycisphaeraceae bacterium | reverse complement strand
GTGTCACCGCCATGAACCGCTTCGCGCTCTCCTCATCCAGCTCATCGTCGAAGGCCCTCACGGGTCGCTGGATGATCGCGCGCGGTTCGTAGCATTCGAACGAACCAATCCGTCGATTGTCCACCGGCCCGGAAACGGGCCGGTGTTCGTTTTTGGCAGAAACACACGCACCCGCACCCACGAATCGAGCCACGCCATGCGATCACAGCGTGCATGACCGCACAACACTTCACGGAAGGTGAAACGACAGTCGGTGTCGTCCCGGTCTCGAAAACCGGCGGGGCCATGCCGCGCGCATGGTCTGAGGATCGTGCCCTCCGCCTTCCGCTTCCTTCATCATCGGAGCGTGACGCGGCGAGGCGCCGCCCGCGGCTGGAAACCGCGCGGAGCCGTCACACACGGCTTGAGGATCGTGCCCTCCGCGCTCCGTTCACTTCTCGGATGGCGAAACCGTAAGGAACGGTCGTCGCCTGCTAAGCGATCGGTGCGCGCTCTCCGCGCATGAGGTTCGAGTCCTCCACCATCCGCCTGCTCGGAACATGAAGCGACAGTCGGCGTCGCCTCCGACTTGAAACCGGATGGAGCCGCGTCCGCGGCTTGGGGATCGTGCCCCCCGTGTTCCGCTTCGTCGCTCCCTCCCCCGCCGCCGGCGGGGGAGGTGTCACACAAAGCGTGACGGAGGGGGTCATCGACCGCTCGCGCAGCGAGCATCCTCAACAATTAAAAACCGGGCCTCCCGGCCCGGCTCCAACGAACCCATCAACATCTCACGCCAACCTGAACACCAGCATCTCGGCGTCGTCATCCGTGACGATCTCAAACGATGATGCCCCCTCGACCGCCGCGCCGTCGCCCGGCCCGAACGACTCGCCGCCGATCCGCACCGAACCCTTGATCACCTGCACCCAGTGGTGGGTGTAACGATCATCGCCCGGCACCGTCAGCGCCTTGCCCGCCGTCGTCCGCGCGAAGTGAATCTCGGCGTCCTGCCGAATCTCGACCGATCCGGCCCGCCCGTCCGGCGAGGCGAACAGCGTCAGCGTGTCCGGCTTCACCATCGACCGCGTGTCCATGTCCGCGTACCGCGGCTCGCCGCCCTTGCCACGCGGCCGGATCCAGATCTGCAACAGGTGCGTCCGCTTCTGCGTCGACGGGTTGAACTCCGAGTGCTCGACGCCGCTGGCCGCGCTCATGTACTGCAGTTGGCCCGCGCCGATCGTCCGCCCGTTGCCCATCGAGTCCTTGTGCGCGAGCTCGCCGTCGATCACATAGGTGATGATCTCCATGTTCTCGTGCGGGTGCGTCGGGAAACCGTACCCCGGCTCGACAATGTCCTGGTTGATCACGCGCAGCGTGCGGTACCCCATGTGCGCGGGGTCGCGGTACTCACCGAACGAGAACGAGTACTTGGCGTGCAGCCACCCGAAATCGCCCGTGCCGCGGTCCTCGGAAGCGCGTTTGGTCACACTCAGCGTCTTAACGCTCATCGGTTCGCTCCTTTCGCGATCATATTCCTGATCGGGAGCGAACCGCCACACCGCCGCCGTTATTCCCGTGAGAAATGGGGTGCCGTGGCTCGGCGCGCAGCGCGAGCCATGTCCCGCCGAACCCCAACATGGCTCACCCTCCGGGTTGAGCCATGGCACCCGAGACAGTCCTACGCCGCGTCCAGCAGTCGATTGATCACCGCGTTCACGAACGCGAACCGCGACTCCTTGTACGGCGTCTGGCTCGCTTCCGCGGCCTGCATCCGCGCCAGTTCCAGGTCCGCCGCGATCGACCGCACCCCCGCCGGCGCGCGATCGTGCCACATCTCCATCAGGATCTGCAGATGCTCGAGCTCGTCGCGGTCCAGCCACACGCTCGCGCACGCCGGGCAGCGATCGACAATCACCCCCGAGTCGTTCGAATAGTTCACGACCTGCATGTCGTTCTCGCACGCCGGGCAGTGAATCGCCCGCTCGGCCGCGTCCGACGGAACCCCCGGCAGCGGCCGGAACGACGCCAGCACCGCGCGCGTCGCCTCGTCGAACCGCCGCTCCCGCGCGTTGATGATCCGCGGCAATTCACCGCCCGGCACCATCTCGCCGCCGCACCCCGCGCACCCGTACACCGTCACGCCCTCGTACTCCATCGCCGAGAGCGTCTGGCCGTCGATCGGACACTTCATAGACTTGGCCTCCGGGCGCACGGCCTCCCCCCCACCCCGACCGTGCGCGGGTCACCCCTGCCCATCGGCACGCCACGCCCCCCGATGGCGGTAGAATCGCCGACCGATGGCCGAGTTCGTCCGCATCACCGATGTATCTCCCCGAGACGGCCTGCAGAACGAGCCGGGCGTCATCCCCACGGAACGCAAGGTCCGATTGATCGAGCTGCTTTCTCGGACCGGCGCCAACGAGATCGAGATCACATCGTTCGTCTCGCCGAAGTGGGTGCCGCAACTCGGCGACGCCGAGGAAGTCGTCGCGGGCGTGCTGGAGTTGATGCCACGAGTCCGCGGCGACGCCCACCCCCCTCTCCCCCCGGGAGAGGGGCAGGGGAGAGGGGCCTTCCCCCTCCTCTCCGCCCTCGTCCCCAACATCCGCGGCCTCGAGCGCGTCCTCGCCCTCAATGAACGCGCCGGCTTCCCGCTCATCGGCAAGGTCTCCGTCTTCACTGCCGCGAGCGAAACCTTCTCACAGCGCAACACAAACGCAACCATCGCGCAGACCATCGAGCGCTTCCGCCCGGTTGTGGACGCCGCGATCGACGCTGATCTCGACATCCGCGGCTACATCTCTTGCGCGATCGCGTGCCCGTTCGAGGGCGCGATCGCGCCGTTGAAAGTCCTTGAAGTCGCGCGGATGCTCGATACTATCGGCATCGACGAGATCGATCTCGGCGACACCATCGGCGTCGCCTATCCCGCCGACATCGCCGCGCTGCTCTCGGCGTTCACCGATTTCCCCGGCGACCTCACCCTCCACCTCCATGACACCTTCGGACGCGCCGCCGATTGCGTCCGCACCGCGCTCGAGATGGGAGTCCGCTCCTTCGACGGCTCCGTCGCCGGTCTCGGCGGCTGCCCCTACGCCTCCACACCCGGCAACCGCGCCCCCGGCAACATCGCCACCGAACTCCTCAACCGCACAATCCGCGACGCCGGCTACGCCACGAACATCGATGCCGATGCGCTCGCCGAGGCCGCGGCGTACGCCAACCGCATCGTCGCCGAGTCCCGCAACGCCGGCGGCGGTGGTGTGTCATGACCGTCCGCGTCGAACAACAAGACGCCGTCGCGCAGATCATTCTCGACCGCCCCGAGAAGCGCAACGCCCTCACCGTCGAGATGCTCGATCAGCTCGTGCATCACGCGCAGGCGCTCGCCGCTGACGACGCGGCGCGCTGCGTCATCCTCTGCGGCCAGGGCCCGGCCTTCTGCGCCGGATTCGACCTTATGCTCTGCAAGGACGACGACCGCATGCTCGCACGCATGCTCACCGGGCTGAGCAGCGCCGTCCGCGCCCTGCGGCGCATGCCCCAGCCGGTTGTCGTCGCGGCCCACGGCGCGGCCATCGCCGGCGGCTGCGCGCTCCTCGGCGCCGGCGATGTCGTCATCACCCACTCCGACGCCAAACTCGGCTACCCCGTCGTCACGCTCGGCGTCAGCCCCGCCGTCAGCGCGCCATCGCTGGCCAACCTCACCGGGCTCGGCGCCGCCCGCCGCCTCCTGCTCGACCCATCGCTCATCACCGGCGCGGAGGCCGCGCGCCTCGGGCTGGCGCACCGCTGCGTCGATTGGTCGGAGGATGTCGTGCCCAAGGCGCAGGCCCTTGCCGAGCACCTAGCCGCCAAGCCGCCCGGATCGCTCCGCGCGACCAAACAGTGGCTCAACGAGATCGACGGCTCGCTGAACGATGTGCCTTTCGATGCCGCGCTGCACGCCTCGCTCTCGCGCGTGAACTCCGACGAAGAGCGCCGGCTCCTCCACCGCGTCTGGAGTCGCCAGTAGTTGTTTTCGGGTGCCATGGTTCACGATGACAAAGTCATCGGAGCCATGGCGTTCACTCCGCGACAGTCACCAGCGCCAGCAACTCATCGCACGCCCGCGCGCACGCCTCCATCCCCGCGCCGCTGTTGCTCGACGCCACCACCGCGAGCCCCAGGTCCGGCCGGATCGTCACACGCGTGTAGAAAGTCCCCGCGCTGCCGTCGTGCGAACTCAGCCGCACGCCGTCGCTCTCCCACACCGCCCAACCCGCGGCGTAATCGCCGTCCGGCCGGTGCAACTCCGCCATCGTCGCGGCCTTGATCAGCGTGTCCTGACCCAATAGCCCGCGCAGGTGCAGCCGCGCAAACTTCGCCAGGTCCGCGCTCGAGCAATACACATCGCCCGCCGCATCCAGCGGCGTCGGCAACTCATACTTGTCCGTCAGCGCCTGCGGCCGGTGCTTGAGGCGCGGATCGCCGTAGTGCCCGCGCGGCGCGTCCGGGTGCTCCTTCGTCGAGGGCCAGCCGAACCCCGCGGTCGTCATCTCCAGCGGCGCGAACAGCCGCTCGCGCATGAGGTCCTCCCACGCCTCGCCTGTGGCGCGCTCGGCGATCGCCGAGGCGATCCCGTATCCGCCGTTGGAGTACGAGTACTCCCCCACAGCCGTCGGCGGTTCGGTGGTGAGAATCCGGCGCGCCAGTTCGGCGCGCTGCTGCGGGGCCGTCCCCGCGATGTCCTTGAGCAGCGCCGACTCTCTGGCGACCCCGCTGGTGAACGACGGCACGCCCGCGCGGTGCCGCAGCAGCTGCGCCAGCGTCACCGGCTTGTACGCTTCATGCATCTCCGGCGCGATCTCGGGCAGCGCCTCGGCGAGCGTCATGTCCCACCGCAGCAGCCCGTCCTCGACGAGCATCGCGATCACCGTCGCGGTCATCGCCTTCGTGCACGACCCGATGTGGAACGGCTCATCATCCCCCACCTCGCTCGAGCCGCGCGCCACCCGCACGCCGGATGCATCGGCGAACAGCACACCTCCGGCATCCGCCAGCGCCGCCCCGAGCGCCGGGACCTCGGTCTCGGCGACGATCGCCTCGATCGCGCCCCGCGCGACTTCAGCTTCAATCGAGTGCGCGCCGGGATCGGCGATCAGCAACGATCCCGCGCACCACGCCAGCACACCCGCCAGTCGAACCCGCCGCATGCGCGACCTCCGTGTTGACTACCGCGCCCCCACCGCCGCGACCACCTTCTTGGCCGCGTCGCCCAGGTCCGAGG
>CAZSLT010000175.1:0-5255 GCA_964607595.1 uncultured Phycisphaeraceae bacterium | reverse complement strand
CGTTCTGCCCGAGACCGACACGCCGCCCGACGAGGCCGACCTCGATCAGCACTCCCCCGACCGCGCCGTCAATGTCCTCGAGGCCGCGACCATCGGCGCCACCGACGGGCTTAAGCTCGCCCTCAATGTCGCCGCCATGCTCATCGCCTTCGTCTCGCTCGTCGCGCTCGTCAACTGGCCGCTGGCCGAACTCAGCAACATCCCCGCCGTCGCCGAGTGGCGGGGCGACCGCGGCATCCCGATCATCTCCGTCCAGTGGATCCTCGGCCTCGCCCTCGCGCCGCTCGCCTGGGCCATGGGCGTCCCGTGGAACGAGGCCGGCGCCGTCGGCTCGCTCATGGGCCAGAAGGTCGTGCTCACCGAGTTCATCGCCTACGCCGAGCTCGAGCGCATGATCCATCGCCCCGACGGCCCCGCGCTCTCGCAGCGCTCCGCGTGGCTGGCCACCTACGCCCTCTGCGGCTTCGCCAATGTCGCGTCCATCGGCATCCAGATCGGCGGGCTGGCCGCGCTCGAGCCCACGCGCCGCTCCGAGCTCGCCCGCCTCGCGCCGCGCGCCATGATCGCCGGCGCGCTGGCCTCCTGGTCCACCGCCGCGATCGCCGGGCTGTTCATCGATTAGCCGCGGTCAGCCCCGCCGCGAGCCGCCGCGCCGTCCGAACGGACCACCGCCGTCAGCGGCACCGGACGCCCGTCCACCCGCGACTGCTGCACATACCGCACCAGCGCCGTCAGCGCCGCGATCGCCTGGCGCACCTCGCATTCGTCGATCTCGGTCACATGCCCGTCCGAGATCGCCGCGATCGCCTCGGCGCACTCGCGCACCGCGTTCACGGCCGCGCCGTCGAGCGACGCCTCATCCCGCACGAACGACCCGCCGACCTCCTGGCAGATGTACTCGATCACCGCGTCCCCGACCTCCGCCTCGCACGCCTGCAAGGCGCGCACCACGCGGTCCACGGGGTTCGGCTGCGTCCCCGAGAGAATCCGGTTGATCTGGCGCGTCGTGAGGCACATCGACGACGCGAACCGCTTGACGCCAACGCTGTCGACCATCCGCTTGAAATGATCGAGCGATCGCGCGAAGGACTCATCGGCATACCGGTCCCGTGCCGTCGCCATGATCTCCCTCCTCAGCCCCCCGCCGACAGCGAACGCCCCCGCGTCTCACGCGTGGAATCGAGGGGGTGCGGGCCGCGCAGCATACCGCGCCGCCCCCAACGCACGAACACAAAACATCCGCATTTCAAACGCGACGATCGCGGCGTGGGCCGACGATCACTCCAGAGCCGCGGCCCCGGAGATCACTTCCATCAACTCCGTCGTGATCTGCGACTGACGGGCGCGGTTGTAGGTCCGCTGAAGCGACTTGCCCATCTTGCCCGCGTTGTCGGTCGCGGCCTTCATCGCAACCATCCGCGCGACATGCTCGCTCACCACCGCGTCCAGGAAGCACTGGTACAGCGTCGTCTTCACCGTCACCGGCAGAAGATCATTCAGCAGCTTCACCGGCTCCGGCGAGAAGTCGTACTCAACCGCCGACCCGCCGCCGTCCGGACCACCCGCCTGCGCAGGCGGCTTCAGCGGCAGCAACTGCAGAATCTCCGGGCGCTGACGCGAGGTCGAAACGAACCGCATGTACACGACCTTCACGCCGCTGATCTGCCCGCGGGTGAACTCGTCCATGTACCGCTGCGCCAGACGCTCCACCGCGTCGAAACTCGGGTTGTCCCCGAACTCCGCGTGGTGCGTCACGCTCGTGAACTTGTTGAACTTCAACACCCCCAGCCCCTTGCGCCCCACGACCTCGGGCTGCTTCTCGCGCCCGCCCGTCGCCCGCAGGTAGGGCATCGCCGTCCGCATCACCGAGCCGTTGTACGGCCCGCAAAGGCCGCGGTTCGAGCTCAGCACCAGCACCACCTCCGGCGCCTTGCCGCCCGAAGGGTTGCCGTCGATGAGCGGGTGCGAGATGTTCCCCGCACGCGCCGACAACTCGCGGACGAGATCGAACACGCCCTCCGTGTACGGTTTGGACGCCGTCGCACGCGACTGCGCCCGTGAGAACTTGCTCGTGGCGATCATCTGCATCGTGCGCGTGATGCGCTTGATGTTCGCGACCGCCTTCATCCGCTTCTTGATTTCGCGTGTCTGGGCCATGGGGGGCACAAGAATAGCGGCATGCCGCCCCGGGGGCCATGGGCCCCGGCCACCCACCCGCTGCCCCCGCACGGGCGTCCTTGTCGTTCGTTTAAAGTTCGGTATCCCCCGCCGCCGTATCCGCCCGCCCGCCTTGCCCGCACGCCCCACCACCGACACAATCGCCTCGCGCCGTCCATTCCCGCACCCGGCCACCGCCGACGGAGATCCCCGTGACAACCCCACCCGCCGCGGACATCGGCCTCATCGGGCTGGCCGTCATGGGCCAGAACCTCGCCCTCAACATCGCCGACCACGGCTACACCGTCGCCGTCTACAACCGCACCACCTCAAAGATGACCGAGTTCATCGCCGAGAATCCCCCGAGCGTCTTTGGCAGCACCCGCGGGGGCCTCATCGGTCTGGCCGATCTCTCCGCCTTCGTCCACGCCATCAAGCGACCCCGGCGCATCATCATCATGGTCCAGGCCGGCAAAGGCACCGACGCCGTCATTGAACAACTCGCCGACCTGCTCGACGCGGGGGATCTCATCGTCGACGGCGGCAACGCCCACTGGGAAGACACCCAGCGCCGCGAGAAGGCCCTGCGCGCACGCGGCTTGCACTTCATCGGCTCCGGCGTCTCGGGCGGCGAACTCGGCGCACGCTTCGGCCCCTCCCTCATGCCCGGCGGCGCGCCCGAGGCCTGGGCGATGCTCGAGCCCGTCTGGAGCGCCATCGCCGCCAAGGTCGATGCCCGCACCGGCGTCCCGCTCACCGGCGCCGCCGCGGGCAAGCCGATCAAGGGCGGCGTTCCCTGCACCGGCCTCGTCGGCCCCGACGGCGCGGGCCACTTCGTCAAGATGGTCCACAACGGCATCGAGTACGCCGACATGCAGCTCATCGCCGAGGCGTTCCACCTGCTCCGGGGCGTCGCCGCGCTCGAGCCCGCCCAGTGCGCAGAGGTCTTCGCCCGCTGGAACAAGGGCGAGCTCGACTCCTACCTCACCGAGATTACCGCCGACATCCTCCGCCAGACCGACCCGCGCACCGGCAAGCCCTTCGTCGACATCGTGCTCGACGCCGCAGGCCAGAAGGGCACCGGGCGCTGGACGAGCGAGGCCGCGCTCCGCTTCGGCACGCCCGCGATGACGATCGCCGAGGCCGTCTTCGCTCGCGCCATGAGCGCGCTCAAGGAAGAACGCGTCCGCGCCTCCGAACTCCTGCCCGGCCCGGGGCATGACGAAGCCCGCGCCGCCATGAAGCAGCGCTTCCACTCCACCGATCACTTCGTCGAGGCCGTCGAGCACGCGCTCTACAGCGCCAAGATCGCGGCCTACGCCCAGGGCTTCCAGATCATGGCCGCCGCCAGCGCCGAGTACCGCTGGAACATCGACTTCGGCTCGCTCGCCGCGATGTGGCGCGGCGGGTGCATCATCCGCGCCCGCTTCCTCCAGCGCATCACCGACGCCTACCGGCGCGACCCCGCACTCGTGAACCTCCTGCTCGACCCGTTCTTCAAGGACGCCGTCGCCGCCGGCCAATCCGCTTGGCGCGCCGTCGTCGCCACCGCCGCCGTCGGCGGAGTCCCGCTCCCCGGCATGACCTCCGCGCTCGCCTACTACGACTCCTACCGCCACGCCGTCCTGCCCGCCAAACTCCTCCAGGCCCAGCGCGACTACTTCGGTGCGCACACCTACGAGCGCTCCGACGAACCCCGCGGCCGCTTCTTCCACCTGGACTGGCCCGCCACGCCCCGCGTCGAGTCCCCGGCGTGACCGAACCGCGCCGGGTCGATCTGGCCGTCATCGGCGCTGGGGCCGCCGGTCTCATGGCCGCCATCAGCGCCGGCCGCGCCGCGCGCCACGCCCGCGCCCCGCTCGTCATCGTCGCGCTCGACGGCGCGCGCTCACTCGGCGCCAAGATCCTCGTCGCCGGCGGCGGTCGCTGCAATGTCACGCACGATGTCGTGGACGCCAAGGAATACGCCGGCTCCACCACCGCCGCGATCCGCAAGGTGCTCAAGCGCTTCACCGTCGCCGACACCACGCGATTCTTCGCCGATCTCGGCGTCACGCTCAAGCGCGAGGACACCGGCAAACTTTTCCCCACCACCGACAAGGCCCGCACCGTCCTCGACGCGCTGCTCGACGCGGCGTCAGGCGCGGGCGTCGCCCTCGTCCACCCGTGGCGCGTCGAGTCGATCGAGCGCGCCGGTCAAGGCGAGTCCGGGTTCCTCATCCGCCGCGCCCCCGATGATTCCCCCGGCCGCGCCGCCCCAATGCCGATCCTCGCCCGGCGCATCGTTCTGTGCACCGGCGGCAGGAGTCTGCCCCGCTCCGGCTCCGATGGACGCGGCCACGACTTCGCCCGCGCCCTCGGCCACACCGTCACGCCCCGCGTCTATCCCGCCCTCGTCCCGCTCGTCATCAACCACGCCCGCAGCGACTGGCTCAAGGAACTCTCCGGTCTGGCGTGCGAGGCGACGCTCGAAGTCCGCGCCGCCAGCGGCAAGCGCATCAAGGCCATCACCGGCTCCACCCTCTGCACGCACTTCGGCCTCTCCGGCCCCGCGCCGATGGATATCTCCCGCTACTACACCGGCGCCGTGCTCGACGATCCCGGCGCATCACTCGTCATCAACTGGCTCATCGATGTCACGATGGACGAAGCCGACCGCCAACTGCAGGCGCTCGGCGCCGGCGGCGGCGACGGCACGCTCTCCGTCGGCCGCTTCCTCATGACGCACCCGCGCAACCCGCTGCCCTCGCGCCTCATCGACGCCATCCGCGCCTCCGTCGGCATCGACCCTTCGACGCCCGCCCGCGCGCTCACCCGCGAACAGCGCAAGGACCTCGCCCGCGCCCTCACCGAGATGCGCGTCCACATCCACGAAGACCGCGGCTGGAACTACGCCGAAGTCACCGCTGGCGGCGTCCCGCTCGACGAACTCAACCTCGACACCATGGAGTCACGCATCACCCCCGGACTCCACATGGCCGGCGAAATCTGCGATGTCGATGGACGCATCGGCGGCTACAACTTCCAGTGGGCCTGGGCCTCCGGCTTCGTCGCCGGCTCCTCCGCCGCGGCCGCGCTCATCCGTGAAAAGGCGAACG
>CAZSLT010000174.1:975-5295 GCA_964607595.1 uncultured Phycisphaeraceae bacterium | reverse complement strand
GAATGGTCCCGCGAGCCAGTGCAGTTCCCATTCTGTGCCCGTCAGGGCCGCCCCCAATGATTCCAATTCGATTGTCAGCGGCGTGGCATCATTGGTTCGACTGAGCAGTTCGATTGAAGCGATGAGCATCCGGTAGATGTGCTGGTAGCCGTCGCTTCTTTTGGACTGCGCGAGGGTGGCGCGGGCACTCGCCAGCAATTCGGCTTTGCGGTCAGGCTCGATGACGAGACATCGCATCAGTTCGAGCGTCGTTGCCGAGTCTCCGTAAGCCATCGCCCAGTCCAGTGCCGTGCGATCGCGTCGGCAACGCCGAGTGCTGTCGGCGCCAGCATCAAGCAACAATCTCACGCAACCGACTCGTGAGTGTCGTGCCGCCGTCATGAGCGGGGTCCATCCGAATTCATCCTCCACATTCAGATCAGCCCCGCCCTCGATCAGGACTTTGACGGACTCGGCGTCGCCGGAGCGCACCGCTTCGATGAGGGCGTACCGAACCGCAGTCCTGGGCTCTCCGACTTTCACCCCTTCGAGTGATCGAGCAGGAATGTCCGGATTCCATCCGGATGCGAGTCGTCGGCGCAGGTCCTCCGCATCACCCCGGGCGGCCGCTTCGACCGCGTCTCGGCTCGACGCCCGTGGTGAAATCAGCAGAACAACGGTAATGGCCACGACGAGAACGAACGACAGAACGGCCGCAAATAGCACCTTCTTTCTGAGTCTGAGTCGCACTGCTCAATCCTTTCCCGCCCGGTGCCACTTCTTTGCTGCACTGCGGCAAGCAGTGCGACCGATCCATCACCGCTTGTATTCTTCGAGTGACAAGTGGTGGGGCCCATCCATGCTCACTCCGAATCCTCTCGATCGGACTCTGCTTCCTCTGCGTTCGTTCCGGTTCTCACCCCCGGCAGTTCCGTCAGCCCCAACTGCACGCCCTGCTCGAACGACGCGATCTCGAAGTACCCGCCCTCGATCTTGGCCCCGTCGCCGATCCGCACGCTGGGGGCGCGGCAGTCGCCGTGCCACTTGGCCTTCTCGCCGATCACGACCGGCCCGCCGGACATCACCTTGGCGCGGATCGAACCCAGCACCTCGATCCCTTCGTGGGCCTCGACGAGGTCCGCACGGACCGACCCCTTCTTCTCGATGATGATCCTGCCGCAGGTCTGCAGTTTCGTCAGCCCCTGGGCGACATTGATCGTGACATCCTCGAGTTGCAGGCGCTTGTTGCAGCGCGGGCAGGTCATGGTCATCGCGCGCGGCGATACCTCGATCTGCGCGCGGCAGTGATAGCACTGGACCTTCCTGTACCGCGCCTGCTTGCCCATGCGCGTCGCGCCGCGCCGCCGATGCCGTCACCGGTGCGCGCGCTTCACCCTCCGAAGGACAACCACACGGCGCGCGCACTGAGGGGGGGCGGGTGGCGCACGCCGCGGAAGTTCAAGGGGTTGCGACGGGTCAGCCGGGGCGGACGGTGGTGGGGGCGCCGGCCTTGGCCTCGGTCATCGCGGGGGACTTGGCGTTCTTGGCCGCGTCCGGCCCGACGGTGCAGTGGCCGACGAACACCGCGCCCTCTTCGACAACGAGTTTCGCGGCGGTGAGATCGCCCTTCATCTGGGCGCTGGAGGAGAGCTGCACGCGGTCGCGCCCGACCATGTTGCCGTTGACGGTGCCGTCCACGGTGACCTTGCCGGCCTCGACTTCCGCGGCACAGGTGGCGCCCTTGGCGATGCGGAGCTCGCCCTTGGCGGTGATCTTGCCCTCGAAGGTGCCGAGGATCTGCGCGGTGTTGTCGAAGGACATCTCGCCCTTGATGCGGGTGTCGGGTCCGATGACGGTCGTCTGGTTGGCTGGGTCGGCCATGGTCGCCTCCGTGAATGCAAGTGCCGATCGGTCGGTCGGTTACGCACCGAAGCGCCCGCGGCTCCAACGCGGGAGTGTACCGGAGGGGAGCAGGCGGGGGCCGGGGCGGTGGGGGGTGAGGCGACCGGGGGGGAGGGCGGGGAGGGTCAGTCGTCGGTGCGCTCTTCGACGATCTCGGTCCGCGTCTTGTCGTAGACGCATAGTGTCCCCGCCTGTTCGCGCCGGGCGGCCGAATGCGAGCCGTCGCAGTAGGGGAAGTTCTGCGAGAGCCCGCAGGCGCAGATATAGATGGCCTTGGGCTGCGGCTCGATCTTGATGGGGTCGCAGGCGTCGTGCCGGATGAGTCGTGCCATTGGCTTGATTCGCTTTCGAAAGGCGATCGCGGCGGCGGGTGGGAACTACGCCGGGCTGGGGACCTGATCGAGGATGCGCCGCATGATCTGGCGCGAAACGGAGGAGTCGCCGGATTGCAGGAACGCGCGGCTCACGACGCGGTGGGCGCAGACGGCGATGGCGTTCTCGGTGATGTCCTCGGGGATGCAGTAGTCGCGGTCGGCCAGCAGGGCGGTGGCGCGGGCGGCCTGGGCGAGGGCGAGCGAGCCGCGGGGCGAGAGGCCGACCTCGAGCTCGTCGCTGCGCCGCGAGGCGCCGGCGATCTGGACGATGTAGCCCACCAGGTCCTCGTGGAGTTTCACTCGATCCACGCGCTGCTGGAGCTCGACGATGTCGTGCGGCCGCATGACGGGCGTCATGCTGGCGAGCATGGTGTCGGCGGGCCGGAGGTTGATGATCCGCGCTTCATCCTCGGGCGTCGGGTAGCCGACATCGATGCGCATGAGGAAGCGGTCGAGCTGGTTCTCGGGCAGGTAATAGGTGCCCTCGAACTCGTAGGGGTTCTGCGTCGCCACGACCATGAAGGGCTGCTCGAGCCGCAGCGTTTTGCCGTCCACCGAGACCGCGCCGTCGCTCATCGCCTCCAGCAGCGCCGACTGCGTGCGGGGCGTGGTGCGGTTGATCTCGTCGGCCAGCACGATGTTGGCGAAGATCGGCCCTTTGTTGAACCGGAACTCCGAGCGCTCGCGGTCGAAGATCGAGACGCCCAGCACATCCGCCGGCAGCAGGTCGGGCGTCAGCTGGATGCGCGAGAAGGAGCAGTCGATCGACCGCGCCAGCGCCGTGGCCAGCAGCGTCTTGCCGACGCCGGGCACATCCTCGATCAGCGCGTGGCCCCGGGCCAGCAGGCAGCAGAGGAGACGGTCGGCCGCGTCCGGGTGCCCGATGAACACCCGCTGGATGCTCGCGCGCAGCGATTGGAGATGCTCCATGGTCATGAGGGGGTTGAGTATAGGGGGAGCGGGGGCGCGGCAGCGGGGGGCACACCGCGGTGAGCGTTTCGGCGAAACCGACCGTACACTCCTTCCCGGATGGGTGATCGCTCCGAGGAACCCTCGACACTCTCGCAACTGCCGGCCAACCTCGACACGGCGCTGCGCGGCACGCTCCCGTGCATCGTCTGCGGATACGACCTGCAGGGGCTCTCGGTGCGCGGCAAGTGCCCGGAGTGCGGGACCGCCGTCCGGGCCGCCATTCTCTATCAGGTCGATCCCCGTGCCGAGGAGTTCGCCCCGGTGCGCGCGCCGGCCTTCACGGGATGGTGCCTCATTCTCTGGCCGATCGGCGCGCTGATGGTGGTCACCGCGGGGTGGCTCATGCGCGTCGCCGACCTCGTGAGTGTCCAATCGCACCTGCGCATCGGCATCGGGTGGGGCGGGGCCGCGATCGCGGCGGGGGTGGTGCTCTCGGCCATCGGCGCGACCGGGCTGATCTACCCCACGCGGGCGACGCGGAAGTGGTTTGTCGTGACGGCGCTGCTCGGGTTGGCGTGCTACGCGCCGATCTACCTGGCGCTGGACCGGATCGTGCGCATTGATGCGGGCGGCGTCGTGCCGTACTTCGAGTCGGGCGTGGTGTGGTCGCGCAGCATGGCGCGCCTGGTGGTCGATATCGCGCTGATCGGCGTGCTGCTGGGGCTGCGTCCCAACGCGCGGGAACTGGTCCGCCGGTCGCTGGCGATGCGCACGGGGCGCGTGGACCGCCAGACCCTGCTGGCGATGGTCGGCGCGGTGCTGGTGGCGATCGCGGGGGACGGGATGCACCTGCTCGCGGCCGCGGTCTGGGGTGGCGAGTCCGGCGGGGTCGGCCGAGAGACCATCGAAATCGTTGGAACGATCCTGATCGCCACGGCGTCGGCGTTCCTGACGATCGGAGTCATTTCGGCGCTGATCGACGGGATGCGGATCAGGCGGGCGGTCATCAACCCGCCGAAGTCGATGCGGGAGTTGCTGGGGGAGGGCGCGGTCACGCCAACACCCGCAGCGCCGTCATCCTCGCCCAGGGCCCCCCCCCCCCCCCCCCCCCCGGGGGGGGGGGGGGCGGCCCCCCCCCAGGCCCCCGGGGGGG
>CAZSLT010000174.1:573-965 GCA_964607595.1 uncultured Phycisphaeraceae bacterium | reverse complement strand
CCTCCCCCCTCACCCCCTCCCAGAGGGAGGGGGGGCCGACCGACCCGTAGCCGCGCGGGCTGTCAGGTTGGCAGGCGGAAGGGCGACGCGGCGGGGGGTTGTCAGGCAGGGCGGGGGCGCGGGGTCGTGTGGATAACTCTAAGTCGTTGATTGATCGGTGCTTGCGATGAGGCGGCCCGTGGCATCGCCGTTGCCTATGGAATGGCACGCCGGCGTGCCTGCGCGCCGCGACGACATTCCATCCGACACTCACACGCTCTTGTTTGGAGAACAGACCCTATGGCCGTCAAGGAACTGACTTTCGACATCGAAGCCCGTCAAGCCCTCCAGGCCGGCGTCGAGAAACTCGCCCGGGCCGTCAAAGCCACCCTCGGCCCGCGCGGGCGCAACGG
>CAZSLT010000174.1:0-563 GCA_964607595.1 uncultured Phycisphaeraceae bacterium | reverse complement strand
ACGCGCCTCGCTGCTCACCGGCATGAACTCAATGCGCAACGGCGTGCTGGACAAGTCCTGGGGCGGGCCGACCGTGACCAAGGACGGCGTGAGCGTCGCCGAGGAGATCGAGCTCCGCGACAAGGCCGAGAACATGGGCGTCAAGCTCGTCAAGGAAGCCGCGAGCAAGACCAGCGATGACGCCGGCGACGGCACCACCACCGCGACCGTCCTGGCCGAAGCGCTCTTTACCCGCGGCCTGCAGATGATCGCCTCGGGCGTGGACGCCAACGCGCTGGTCCGCGGCATGAAGAAGGGCGTCGAGCTCGTCATCGCCGACATCCAGAAGCAGTCCCGCCCGATCGACGGCAAGAAGGACATCCAGGCCGTCGCCACCATCAGCGCCAACAACGACCCCGAGATCGGCAAGATCCTCGCCGACGCCTTCGAGAAGGTCGGCAAGGACGGCGTCATCACCGTCGAGGAGAGCCAGGGGCTCGATACAGAGATCGAAGTCGTCGAGGGCATGCAGTTCGATCGCGGCTACCTCTCGCCCAACTTTGTCAACAACACCGAAGAGATGA
>CAZSLT010000173.1:0-5295 GCA_964607595.1 uncultured Phycisphaeraceae bacterium | reverse complement strand
ACCAGCCCCAGCACCGCGCAGAGTGCAACCCACACCACAACGCGCCGTTTCCATCCTCCGCGCCGCTGTGCGGGTTGTCTTCGTGTCATCAGAGTCTCCGCGGTTCTGATCCTATTCCATCAGTCCTGTGCTCCAACTCTGTGCCCTCTGTGTCTCTGTGGTGAACTCTTCTTACCCCTCCACCACCATCGCCACCGCGTTCCCGCCGCCCAGGCACAAGGCCGCCACGCCGCGCTTCCCGCCCGTCCGCTGCAACTGATGCAGGAGTGTCACCAGCACCCGCGCGCCCGAAGCCCCGATCGGGTGACCCAGCGCGATCGCGCCGCCCGTCACATTCACCCGCTCCGCCGGCACCTTCGCCTCACGCACATTCTGCAGCGACTGCGCCGCGAATGCCTCGTTCAACTCGAACAGATCGATATCGCTCATCTTCAGCCCGGCCTTCTCGATCACCGCCGGCACCGCCAGGGACGGCGCGCGGAAGATCTCCTTCGGCGCCACCCCCGAAGTGTGGTACGCCGCGATCTTCGCCATCGGCTTCAACCCGTGCTTCTCCGCGAACGCCAGCGAGCACACCGCGATCGCGGCCGCCCCGTCCGAGATCTGCGAGGCGTTCCCCGCCGTCACCGTGCCGTCCTTATCAAACGCCGCCCGCAGCTTCCCCAGCCCCTCCGCCGTGGACTCCGCCCGGATCCCCTCGTCCGCGCTCACGCCGCCCGCCGCCGACGGGTCCTTGCGGTTCCCGACCTGCTCGCCCGTCAGCGCCGCGATCTCGTTCTTGTACCAGCCGTTCTTGGTCGCCTCCGCCGCCTTGCGGTGCGACTCGGCCGCGAACTTGTCCTGGTCCGCGCGCGACACCTCGTACTTCTTGGCGATGTGGTCCGCGGCATTCCCCATGCCCCAGCACTCCATCGCGCAGGTCAGCCCGTCATGCTGCATGTGGTCCTCGAACGACACCGCGCCGAACTTCACGCCGCCGCGCAGATACGCATAGTGCGGGGCGCGGCTCATCGACTCGAACCCGCCCGCGATCACGCACTGGTTGTCCCCCGCCTTGATCGACTGCGCCGCCAGCATCACCGCCTGCAAGCCCGAACCGCACACCTTGTTGATCGTCTGCGCGCTCAGCGTCTCGGGCAGCCCCGCCTTCAGCCCCGCCTGCCGCGCCGGGTTCTGCCCTAGCCCCGCCTGCAGCACGCAGCCCATGATGCACTCATCGACCCCGCCCTTGAGCCCCGGCGCCGCCTCGAGCACCGCCCGGATCGCGTACGACCCCAGGACCGGCGACTCGACATTCGACAACCCGCCCATGAACCTCCCGATCGGGGTCCGCTTCGCGGCGACAATGACAGGCGTACGGGAGGGGTCGGTGTGAGCGGCGGGCATGGGTCGTCTCCTTGAATCAAATGCGTGGCGATGGACGATCTGCGATGGGCGCACGCGGCGCGCGAACCAAAGTATAGGGGCACGCCGACGCTCCCCTCCTCCCCCGCGGCCCAGCGGGCCACCCCCCTGCTACCCTATCCCCCCGCGAATCCAGCACCCCATCACCGCAAGGACCATCCATCCCATGACCCCGGCCATCGCCACCGACAACTTCATCACCCTCCCCGCCGACTCCAACCAGGCCCTCGGCATCGGCAAGTACGCCATCGACTTCATCAACGGATGCCTCGGCGATGGCCCCGCGCCATCCGTCCTCAAGCGCACCGAGCTCTTCCACACCGACTCCGTCTTCTGCGGCATCTCCGCCATCGCCCTCGGCTGCAACGCCCCAACCCTCCTCCGCGAAGAGGCCCTCACCTACCCCGCCGCGAACGGCGAGCGCGGCGCCTGCGTCTTCGGCTCGCCGCAACGCGTCAAGAGCGAGAAGGCCGTCGTCGCGAACTCCAACGCTGTCCGAGAATGGGACTCCAACGGCACCAACTTCGGTTTCAACCCCGCCCTCGGCCACACCGCCGGTGAGTTCGGTCACAACGACTTCTACCCCGTCGTCGTCGCCGCGTGCCAGGAACTCGGACTCGACGGCGAGATGGCGCTCCGCGGCATGGTCCTCATCGACGAGATCCGCGGCCGTCTCGCCGAGGTCTTCTCCCTCAAGTCCTACAAGATCGACCATGTCGTCCACGGCGCCATCGCCAGCGCCGCCGCGTACGGCGCGCTCCACGGCGCCACCGCCGAGCAGATCGAGAGCGCCATCGGCATGGTCGTCGCCCACTACATCCCCTGGCGCGCCATCCGCGCCGGCAAGCAGCTCTCGGACTCCAAGGGCGCCAGCGCCGCCATCAGCAGCGAGGTCGCCGTCCTCTCCATGAAGCGCTCCATGAAGGGCTTCCTCGGCCCGCGCGACATCTTCCGCAACCCCGAGGCGATCTTCCGCTTCTTCGAGCCCACCTCCACCGGCGCCCAGCGCTGGAAGGAGATGTCACCCTCGCCCTTCGACCTCGTCCTGGCCCACTCCGGCGAGGACTTCGCCGTCATGGGCATGCACTTCAAGCTCGGCCTCTACGAGCATCAGTCCGCCGGCGCGATCCAGGGCGTCATCGACCTCATCGCCAAAACCCCCTCGCTCCTCGCCGACAACGGCAACAAGATCAGCAAAATCGAAATCACCGCCTACGAGCCCGCCTTCGGAATCATCGGCAACCCCTCCAAGATGAACCCCACCACCCGCCAGAGCGCCGACCACTCGATGGCCTACATCATCGCCACACTCCTGCGCAAGGCGATCGAGTTCTCCGACAAGTCGGGCAAACTCCCCATCCGCGGCGGCGCGAACGACGGCATCTGGAAAGCCATCATGCTCTCGCCCTTCGACTACAAGGAAGACGACACCGCGCTCAACCACCCGCTCACCCGCGCGCTCATGCAGAAGATCTCATTCCGCCACGGCGGCGCCGAGTACGACGCCAAGTACCCCGACGGCATCCCGACCTCGCTCACCATCACCGCGACGGACGGCGCCGCCCATGACTCGGGATTCGTGATGTACCCCGCCGGCCACGCCCGCAATACCACCGCCGACCTCATCGACATCCTCGACCACAAGTTCCGTCTCTACAGCGCCCTGGCCGTCAAGCACCCCGACAAGGCCCTCGAACGCCTCACCGACCTCGCCGAGAAATCCTCCGGCGAGATCCAGAATCTCTACGACTTCCCGATCGAGGTCCGCGGCGGATTCGCCTGACCCGCCTTCAACTTCCCATCACACAAAAAGCAACCGCCCCCCCGTGGTCGTTCGGGGGGGCGGAGGTGGTCGCACCGGTCGTTGGATCAGGGTCGCAGCAGAAACTCAATCAAAGGCCGATGAACCGGATCACCGGCGACGGCGGACGCCCATCGAGAGCATCCCCAGCCCCGCCAGGGCCGCGGCACCCGGCGTCGGCACCGTCTCGAAATTGCTCCCGTCGAACCAGCCCTCGTTCTTCGGGCTGAAGCTCTTGATCTTCCCGCTCGAGTAATAGCTCGTCGAGAAGGTCTTGTACGGGTGCATCCACACGCCCAGCAGATCGTTGAACTGCATCCCGATCCACGGATCATTGTCCGGGTCCGGGTACATCGGGTCGTGACTGTTGATCGCCGTCGCGTCGATCGTGAACGAGAGCGTCCGCTTCCCGCCCGCATCCACGCCGCTCGTCGACACAACCCAGTCAGGATCGTTGTGGTCGCGGATGAGGTCCGGCGTCTGGTCGCCCGCGACCGGGCCGTTGCCGTCCTTCCACGAAGAAGCGTCGTTCTTGCCGTTGTAGCCGTACGCCGTCAGCTTCAGGTTGCTCAGGTTGTTCGCGTCCACATACAGCAGCGCGAGCTGGCCGGGGTGCGCCTTGGGGTTCGGCCCGTTGTTCACCGCGAGCGTGAAGCCCTTGGTCACCTGGTTCGAAAAGGTCACCGACCAGGTGAAATGCTTGCTCGACGGGTCGTACTCAGCGTGAATCGACTCGAACGCGCCGCCGTTGTTGTTCACATCGTACGCGCCGGGGTCGCCGACATTCCAGTCCCACTGGAACGCCGCGCCGCTCGCCGAAGACGCCGCGATGCACGCCCCGACAACACCCAGAATCGTCTTCACATGCTGCATGGTGACTCGTCCTCACTCTCTTGAGTTTCTTGCGGTTCCGGTTCGCCGTCTTCCCGCGGCACCACGAACATGCCCCCGCTCCCCCGCGATGCGAGCAACACACTCCGCGCCCAGCGATCGCACGCGGCTATCGCCACCACCACGCCGCGCATCCCGCGCAACCCGACCGCCGCATAACCCGCAGGCCCGCGCAGACCCACCTCCACAGGTCCCACATCCAGGCCGACCGCCATCCCGCGACCCCCCGGCGCGGCGCGCGATACCATCAACCCATGAGCACCAGCCAGCACCCCGGGTCCACGCTCCGCGCCCTCATGTCCGATCACTGCGTCGGCCTCCCCGGCGCGTTCAACGGCCTCGTCGCCCGCGCCGTCAAGGACGCCGGCTTCGAGGCCGCCTATGTCTCCGGCGCCGCCGTCACCGCCTCCTACGGAGTCCCGGATATCGGGCTGCTCACACTCAACGAGTTCACCGCAGTCATCCGCCAGGTCACGCAGTCAAGCGGACTGCCCGTCATCGCCGACGCCGACACCGGCTTCGGCGAGGGCGAGATGATCACCCGCACCGTCGTCGAGTACCACCGCGCCGGCGCCGCCGGGCTGCACATCGAGGACCAGGTCTTCCCCAAACGCTGCGGCCACCTCGACGGCAAGTCACTCATCCCCGCCGACGACTTCGCCGCCAAGGTCGCCACCGCCCGCGCCGCATCCGACGCGTGCTCGGGGGGGGCGTTCATCATCTGCGCGCGCACCGACGCGGCCGGCGTCACCGGCCTCGACGATGCCATCGCCCGCGCCAAGGCCTACATCGACGCCGGCGCCGACATGATCTTCCCCGAGGGGCTGCACTCCGAGGCCGACTTCGCCCGCTTCGCCGAGGCGATCCACGCGCACAGAAACAAGACATACCTCCTCGCCAACATGACCGAGTTCGGCAAGACGCCGATCATCCCGCTGCGACGCTTCGAGCAACTCGGCTACCACTGCGTCATCTGGCCCGTCTCGACGCTCCGCTCGGCGATGGGCGAGGTCCAGCGCCTGCTCGCCAATCTCAAGCGCGACGGCACAGTCGCGGCATCCCAAAACGCAATGCTCGACCGCACCAACCTCTACCGCCTCCTCGGCTACACACCCGGCCACGAATGGAAATTCCCCGGCACATCCCGATGAGCAGGAGTCGCTTTGCTCCCTCCCCCGCCGCCGGCGGGGGAGGTGTCA
>CAZSLT010000172.1:0-5355 GCA_964607595.1 uncultured Phycisphaeraceae bacterium | reverse complement strand
AGGAGGCGACGGAGGTCGAGGCCGAGCGCCAACGCCTCTTTGGGACCAGAGGGTCCACCTCCATTCTTCGTCATCTCGCGATCGGGCTGGGGCTCGGGATTCCGTTGTATTTCGCGATGCAGATCACCTTGTTTGCGATGAACCCGGGCGTACATCCCGGTCGCGGGCTGTGGGAGGCCGCGCCGTTCGTGCTCGCCCTCGCGGCAACTTTCCTGTTCCGTCACATGGTCCGACGGGAGCAGCGCCGTCAGAGCCGTGCCGCGATGAACCGCCTCGGTCGTCGAGTGTGCTTGAACTGCGCCTACGAGATCGATATTAACTCTCCGTACAGCGAAGTCTGCCCCGAGTGCGGCGCGGTGTTCGTGGTGACCACAGATGCCTGACGATCGCGTCAAAGTGGCGGGCGTGTGGATGTCGCGTGAGGAGGCGCGGATCGTTGCAGAGGAGCGTCAACGGATCTTCGGGCGATTGATCTTCAGCCGACGGTTCCTGCCGGTCGCGGTCATTGTCAGCGGCATGGCGTTCTTCGCCGCGGCGAGCATCACCTTGGCATCACATGTGCCCGGCGCGAGGTACCTCGCCGGTCTAGTGACAAGCTCGGGCATCGTGGTGTGCGCGTGCGTCATCGTCGCTTACCGATACATGGTGGAAGTCCGTCAGCAGCAGCGAATCGTGATGAATCGACTCGGCAGGCGGGTATGTCTGAAGTGCGCCTACGAGATCGCCAATGACTCTCCGTACGGCGAAGTCTGCCCCGAGTGCGGGGCCGAGTATGTGTCGAATGACTCTTCGAGCCGCGGGCGCGAGTGAGCGGGCAGTCGTGCGCCATTCCGTCCGCTCGCTGCCGCTCGCGGCTCCAATGCTCGGTGGTTCGCTCGTTCCTCGAACCGATCCGCATCTTCGACCACCGCGCGCCGATGCTCGACAGCGTCGAGGCGAAACGGCGCGCGGTGACGCCTTGCGGCGTCTTGCGAAGATGCTCGCGACCTTGCGTTCTCAGACGAGGAGACCGAGGGGTGGGCGTCAGCGACGGCGGCGGGTGCATGCCGCGGCCGCGCCGAGGAGCAAGGTCCCGCTCGCCGGCGCCGGGACGACATCCAGATAGATGAAGGAGTTCTCGAAGAAGGCGACTCCGTCGATCCCGCCCCCGCCGACGGCCCCGATCTGAATCTCGATCAGCGAGTTCGGCGGCAGGAAGAAGCTCTCGCGCACCACACCGTTGAGCGCCGCGGTCGAGAAAGTGCCCGAGAATGTGCCCGCGCCGGACCCGAAGCCGAGATCGGCCCCCGTGACCGTGGTCTGGATGGTCTCGAAGTCCGGGGTGTCGTAGCGGACCAGGAACATGATGTCCGAGGCCGTCGCGGCTCCGTCCGTCACGAAGGTGATATCAAAGGTCGCCCCCGTGATCTCCGTGCCGCCCACGGGCCCGATGGCCGAAACCGCGATTGCTCCCCCGCTGAAATTCTCCTGCCCCGGAATCGGGATCGGGAAGATCGGATCGCTGTTGGAATGGCCTGGGAAGTGATCCCCGAAGCACGCAGCCCCAAGGGTCCCGACGGCCAACGGATACGCCAATTTGGACAGTGTTCCACGCATGTCTTGCCTCCTGATGATGTCGATCAAGAGTCGCACTCCCGGAAATCGCGACTCGCCAGCTCACACGGTATCACGCCCCGTGACCGCTACAAGACGATATCAGAACTTTTGAGAACATTCTTGTAGTTTGGGATCCGGTTCGGGGTATGATCTCTGCCGGGTTCCGGGGTTCCGCAGGAGTGGCAAATTGTTGATCGAAAACACGATTGGCGGGGCGGTCGGCCCGGCGGTGGGGCTTGAAGCCGCGAGCACGGTCGGGGCCCGCCTGCGCGCGGATCTCCGTGCCGTGATCGGCTCGTTCCCGGTCGAATGCCGTTCGCCGACCCGGGCGGCGTCATGGCTTGAACTCTCCCGACCCGTCTGCCAGCGCCTCATCGGGGCCACCCGCGCGAGCGGGTCGCCGATCGAGGCCCTGCGCCGGCTGCCCGGTCTCCAGGCGCTGGCGAGCTTTGTGGACTCGGTCGAACGGCGCGGCGTCCCGGCGGAACTGGTCGCGTCCCTCGCTTCTTCCGTGCAGGCCTACGCCGCGCTCCTGGACAGCGCCGGCGGGAGCAGGGCGGATCTCATCCGCGCCCTGAACGGGGCTGAGGGCGGCGCGATGCCCGCCGTCGAACAACCCGGTCGCGATACCGGGGTGGCCCCGGATGACAGGCCGGCGATTCGCCGGGCCGCGTTCGAGGCCAATCGCCAGTTGCTTCGTCGCGAGTACGGCGCGCAGATCGGTGTGTTTGTCTATGCGCCATCGGCCGACAATCCGGGCGGCGTCGATTGCATCACCTCGCTGGGGCTCCGCGGGGTGCGGCTGCGCCCCGGCGCGCTGCCGGTCTGCCCGATCGGCTGGTTCACAATCGCCGGCTCCGACGAGCCGCGGCCCGATGATCAGCTTGTCGCGCCCGGCAGGAGGTCGATCCCCGGCCTTCCGGTGAGCATCCTCACCGACTTCTCCAGCACGCCGTGCCCCCGGGTGATCCCGCGCCGGACCGGGAGCCGCGTGACGGCGCTGGTGGAGTCCGCGACGAACGACGATGCCCGCTTCGATCTGTTCCTCGCAACGCGTCTCAATTCCGCGGCTCACCCCGGCACGGGCAAGCCCCCCGTCCAGCGGGCGTTCCTGATCGACGGGGGGCCTTCACGCGCGCTGAGCATCGTTGTGCTGTTGCACCGATCCCTGGCGCAGCAGAGCGTCCAGGGCTCAGGGTTGTTCGTCCGTCACGACGCAGTCATGTCAACCCACGCGGGCGCGGCGATGGAGTCTCCCGAGGATCGTTGGCAGGATCGTCTCCCCGATGCCCCGCCGCTGGAATGTCTGGGCAAGAACTTCCTTGAGCACCGCTATGCCGCGATGCCCCGGATGCCCGAGCTGCTGAGATCCATGCTCGACATGGGGGGGTATGACGCCGGTGAATTCGTCGGTTACCGGATCGAAACGGAGTTCCCGATCTGGAACGCGCCGTATGTTCTGTGGATGGACTTCCGGCCCTTCGTCGAGCCCGATCCGGACATGTCTGAGGAAGACGCGCCGAGTGAATGACTCCGCTCGCTGCCGCTCGCGGCTCGAACGATCAACGCGTGTGGTTGCTCGAACCGCTCCGCATCTTCGACCGCAGCGCGCCGACGCTCGACAGCGTCGAGACGATGTAGGGCACCATCACCGTCAGACCCATCTTCAGGACGCGACCGGTGGTGACCTCGCCGCGGAGAATCGCGTCGCCGTGGTTGATCGTGATGAGAATCGCTCCGACGATCACGGCGTACATCAACCCCCGCCGGATGACCGAGGGGCGCGTCGCCAGGTACACCCATGAGGTGTTGTCGGGGGTGGTGTGGGTCATACAGACTCGTCGGGGGCGCCACCGCGCCGGCGCTTCGGGCTCGTGCCGTCCTCGCTCAGGCCCAGCCGTTCCTTGGTCTTCTTGCCTAGCCCGCGAGGCGAGAAGATCGCCGTGGTGTGGATGCTCGGGGTGTCGCGCTTCACGCGTACCGTGCCCGCCTTGATGCGCTCGAACGCGGACTTCGCGTTGTCCTCCGAATACTCGACGCCGATCGAGACGCGGTTGAGCTCCCGCGCCACCGTGCAGGTCGTGCCCGAACCGAGGAAGGGGTCCATGACGATATCGCCCTCGTTCGAGCAGGCGCGGATGACGCGCTCGAGGTAAACCTCGGGGATCTGGTTGTCGTGGTTGGGGCGACGCTCGGTGTTGTTGCCCTGGATGCGCCCCCAGTACTTGCCGTACCACACATCCATCGGGAGGCGCATCCCGCTGGTGCCTTCCTTCTTGTTGAAGGTGCGCGGGTCGAAGTAGGTGGTGGCGCGGTCGGAGGGCTCGAGGATCTCGCCGTCGTTGAAGGTGCGCCCGTTGATGTCCGGGTCGCGGGCGAAGTACAGCGCGTGGACCTTGGAGTTGATGAACCGGCCTGTGGTGTTCTGACCGAAGCGGTAATGCCAGATGCACCAGTTGACCATGTGCAGCCGCTGCTTGAGATGCACGACGATTTCCGCGGCCCAGTCGTCGGGGATGTTCACCCACATCGAGCCGCGGGGAGACAGCGCGCCCACGCACAGGTCCAGCCAGTCGTAGGTGAACCTCAGATACTCCGCGTCGGGCATGTTGTCGTCCCACTTGTCATACGCGCGCTTCCAGTTGAAGGGCGGGTCCGCGAAGATCAGATCGACTCTCGCGTCGCGCACCTCTGGGATCCGCGGCAGCACCTCCCGGCAGTCGCCGACATACACCCGCGTGTCGGGGTCCTTGAGCGCTTTGAAGGGCTTGATCGCGCCGGCGACGCGTGGGGCTTTCGAGATGCCGTTGGTTTCGGTCATGGCGGCACAGGGTAGCGCCTCGCCCCTCGGGGCGCAACACAATTGTCAGGTTGTCCCATAGAGCCGGTCGCCCGCGTCGCCCAGGCCCGGGCGGATGAAACCCCGGGCGTCGATCTCGCGGTCCAGTGCCGCGGCATAGATGCGGACGCCGGGGTGGTGCTTCCCGAGCACGCCGACGCCCTCGGGGGACGCCACCAGCGAGATCATCCGCAGGTCGTCCGCACCCGCATCACGGAGCATCGACAAGGCGAGCACGGCCGATCCACCGGTCGCCAGCATCGGGTCCACAAGGATGACCGGGCCGTCGCTCAAGCCCCGCGGCAGCTTCGAGAGATAAGTGATGGGCTTGAGGGTGCGCTCATCCCGCGCCATGCCCAGGTGCCCCACCCGCGCCTCGGGCATGACTTCGAGGATGGCGTCGGCCATGCCCAGCCCGGCCCGCAGGACGGGGACGACGGTGATCTTCGCGTTGACCTGAGCGCCCGTGGTGCGTTCGAGGGGCGTCTCGACCTCGACGGGCTCGGTGTGGAACGCGCGCGTGACCTCGAAGACCATGAGTGCCGCGATCTGGCGCATGAGCGAGCGGAACGCCATGAAGCCGGTGCGTCGGTCGCGCATGAGCGTGAGTTTGTGCTGGATGAGGGGGTGGTCGAAGACCACGAGGTTCGGGAAGTCCCGCGCCGGCTGAGGCATGAGGGCAGCGTACCGCGCGCGGGCGATGCCGCGGCATGACCGGGCGATCGAGCGCGGGGCGGCGGGGCGGCGCGCGGGGGGATGGGGCGGGAGTGGGGAGTGGGGGGTGGGGGATGGGGGGTGGGGGTATGGGGGGCTTTGGGGGCTTGGGTTGTGGGCCCCCATGGGGGGCGGGGGTGGGTGGGGGGGTAGGACTCGCCGCGCTCGCTGGCGCGCGCGGGCAGGGCGAGCGTGCTGCGGCGGCC
>CAZSLT010000171.1:0-5369 GCA_964607595.1 uncultured Phycisphaeraceae bacterium | reverse complement strand
CGAGGGCGATGCATTTCCAGGCGAGAAACGCGGCGATTCCGGCCATTCCCATCGCCATGAGCATGGGGACGATGTCGTATTGGCCGCGGAAGGCGAGGAATACCGCGATGAAGACGGCGGCGAGGATGATGTCCTGACCTGGCGTGGTGTCGAGTCGCGGCTTGATGGGCTTGTGTTTCGGCGCTCCCTTGAATGCCGACGGGCGCGCGAAGCCGAAGGACAGCGCGTTGTTGGGGCAGACGCTCACGCAGTCCATGCACTTCATGCAGCCGGGATCGACGACGCCGCCGTACTCGCGGATTTACTCGTGGACTCTGACATTCGAGGTGCAGACGGCGGTGCAGTGGCCGCACCCCTCGCACTTGTCGGGGTCGACAAGGATGCGCCCCGGCGCCAGGCGGTCGGCCGGGGCGAAGAAGCCGCCGTACGGGCAGCCGTAGGTGCAGAATCCTTTGGCGCCCAGGAAGTAGACGGTGGCGAATCCGCAGATGAACAGGAAGGGGATCGCCACCGGCACGCTCGCAAAGGTGGCCCAGAAGTCCTCGGTGAAGAGGTGGTTGGTGAATCCCTCTTCCGGGAAGCGTGTGGGCGGGCCGAACCACGCGGCCAGCGCGGGCGCTTGGTTCGTGAGCCACGGCAGAAAGAGCCGCTTCAGTGAGGGCCAGACGAACATATAGAGAGCCAGCACGAGCGGCCCGTACATCAGCAGCCGGCTGCGGAACGGCGAGGGACGGATGCCGATCTTTTTGAGCATCCAGCCGCAGAGGTCCTGCAGCGCCACGATGTGGCACCCCCAGCCGCAGAAGAATCGGCCGAAGATGAGGGTCGAGAGGATGGCGGCGATGAAGAAGATGAACCCCGCGTTCACCAGTCCTTGCTCGAGCGTCTGCATCGACTCCGAGGGCTCGACGGGCGAGATCGTTCTGCCGCGGAGCTTCCAATGGAGCAGGTGGGCGAGGAACGCGACATGAACAAGGATGAGCACGGCGGCGCGGCGGCGGCCCATCCTCGACCTGCGGATGCGGCGGGGGGCCTCGGCGATCTGGCTCTGGCCGAGTATGGGCAGCGCGACGGATCCATGCGCGGCGGATCCGTTCGAGCGGGATTCGGACTCAGATGGCGTGCTGGTGCGCATCGAGATTCTCGGGCCTGAGAGCCGGTGATGTGGAGCGACCCGCTTGGCGCGGTCGTGACTTTTGGGATCGGTACGGTGACTCTAGTCGCATGAGTTCAGCGGAATCGACCGATTCCGGGCTGCCTGCGAAACTGTCATTGTCCCTCCCACAGGCCGGCGATACTCTTCAGGCCGGTTCATCGGGCGTTCGGTTGGGAGCACAGGAGTCACCCCGACCATCGTTTTGCAAGCGTGGGGCCGTGGAGTGCGTCGCCGGGCTCGGGCCGGTGGGATGCCCCCCGAAGGGGCCGCGGCGCGGGAGTCGCTGACTTCGACCGGCGGCGTCCGAGGCCCGGCGGGATACAGAGTACGGATCACCAGACAAGTTCGGCAGGAATGAGGAGAGATCAATGAACAAGTGTGTCAAGGGAATACTGGCGGCGGCGGCGCTGATCTGCGCGGCGGGGAGCAGCGTGTTCGGCGGTGCGACGCCGCTCACGACGGTGCAGGTGGCCAGCGGGCTGACGCGCCCGATCTTCGTCACGCACGCGCCGGGCGACTTCTCGAAGGTGTACATCATCGAGAAGGCCGGCGTCATCAAGACGCTCGACCTCGCCGGCGGCACGGTGGCGGTGTTCCTCGACATCAATGCGATCGTCGGGGGCGGCACCACGGCCAACAGTGAGCAGGGGTTGCTCGGCCTGGCCTTCCACCCGGACTTCCAGACCAACGGCTTCTTTTATGTGAATTACACCAACAACTCGGGCAACACGGTTGTTGAGCGGCGCACGGTTGACCTGGGGACCGGCCTGCCGATCGGCGGCTCGGAGAACCCGGTGCTGAATGTCGCGCAGCCCGCGTCGAACCACAACGGCGGCTGGCTCGGCTTCGGCCCGGACGGCTACCTCTACATCGGCATGGGCGATGGCGGCGGCGGCTGCGACCAGTTCGGCACGATGGGGAACGGTCAGAACACAAACACGCTGCTCGGCAAAATGCTTCGCATCGATGTCGACACGGACGATTTTCCGGCGTCGCCCTCGTTCAACTACGGCATCCCGCCGACCAACCCCTTCGCGGGTCAGGCGGGCTTCCGCGGCGAGATCTGGGCGTACGGCCTGCGCAACCCGTGGCGCAATTCGTTCGACCGCGAGACCGGCGATCTGTGGATCGCCGATGTCGGCCAGTTGCAGCGCGAGGAAGTGAATTTCCAGCCAGCGGCCAGCACGGGCGGCGAGAACTACGGCTGGCGTTGCCGCGAGGGCTTCGCGGCGTCGTCGGTGTCGGGTTGCTCGACGACCGGTTGCGCCGCGCCCAGCGCGTATATCGATCCGATTCTCGACTACACGCACGCGGGCGGTCGCTGCTCGATCACCGGCGGGTATGTCTATCGCGGCTGCGCGATGCCCGACATGCACGGCACCTACTTCTACGCCGATTTCTGCTCGACGACGATCTGGAGCACGACCTACACCGGCGGCGTGCTGGGCCCGATCGTGGACCGCACCGCCGAGCTCGATCCTCCGGGGACGCTGGCGATCGCCGGAATCACCTCGTTCGGCGAGGACGCCTACGGCGAGATCTACATCTGCGATCAGACGGGCGGCGAGGTCTTCAAGATCGTTCCCGCGGCCGGCGTCATGACCGACTGCAACGAGAACAACATCGAGGACGCCTGCGAGATCGTCTCGGGCATGGCCGCGGACGACAACATGAACGGCATCCCCGATGACTGCGAGAAGACCCCGGGCTGCCCCGGCGACATCACCGGGCCCGGCGGCGTGCCGGACGGCCAGGTCGATGTTGATGACCTCAACGCCATTCTCGGCGCCTGGGATCAGAATGTCGGCATCGGTGACCCGCGCGATCTGGCCAACGACGACGGCATCGTGAATGTCGATGACCTGAATGTCATCCTCGGGAACTGGCAGAACTGCCCGTAACCGGCGCTGACCGCGTTTGACCACACACAAGCCGGCCCCCTCGGGCCGGCTTTTTCGTGCGCGGTCGGCCGACCGGGTAGATTGCGTTCGGCGATTTCAACGATGCGACGGACACTGCCGCGGCTCATCCTGGCGTTCGTGCTCCTGCTCCCGCTGCTGGCGGTGGGCGGGGCGGTGGTGATGCGCACGGCGCTCACGGACTCGCTGGCGCGGCTGGACGGCCGGGCGGGCGTCGTCGGGTTGTCGGCGCGGGTGATGGTGGAGCGGGATGCGCTGGGCGTGGCGCGGATTCGCGCCGAGAACTACCTCGATGCGTGCGCCGCCGAGGGGTTCCTGCACGCGCAGGACCGGTTCTTTCAGATGGACACGGTGCGCCGGTACGCGTCGGGCCGGCTGGGTGAGCTTGTCGGCGCCGGGGCGTTCGAGAACGACAAGCGCATGCGCACGCTCGGTCTGGAGCGGGCGGCGGACGCGATTCTCGGGGGGCTGCCGGAGCGCCACCGCGCGATGATCGGCGCGTACACGCGGGGCGTGAACGCGGGGATGGCGGACCTCAAGGCACGCCCGCCGGAGTACCTCGGGCTGGGCGTGAGGCCCGAGCCGTGGACGGAGCGCGACTGCATCCTGGCGGCCATGACGATGGCGTGGGGGCTGGAGTTCGGGCATCGGATGGAGACGACGCGCGCGGTCATGCACGGCGCGCTGCCGGCCGACCTCGCGGCGTTCCTGACCCCGGAGTTCGGCCCGCTGGATGCGCCGGTGGATGGATCGGCGTCGCCCGAGCCGGCGCCGATTCCGCCGGGCCTGGGCGGTGAGGCGGCGTCACGCGCGAGCGATGCGATCGAGCCGATGCCCGCGCGCGGGTCCAACGCGTTCGTCGTCGCGGGGTCGCGTACGGCGAGCGGCGCGGCCATGCTCGCCTCGGACATGCACCTGGGGCTGAGCGTGCCCAATACCTGGTACCGCGTGCAGATCGAGTGCGCCGAGTGGAGCGCGGGCACGCGCCTGATCGGCGTGTCGCTGCCGGGCGTGCCGGGGATCGCGGCCGGGTCGAACGGGCATATCGCCTGGGGGTTCACCAACACCACCGGCGACAACTCGGACTTCGTGCTCATCGAGCTCGACCCCGACGACGCCGGGCGCTACCTGACACCGGACGGGTACGAGCCGTTCACGATTCACGAAGAAGCGATCGACCTCAAGGGCGCGCCGGCGCGGATCGTCGGCGTGCGCGAGACGCGCTGGGGCCCGGTCTTCGATGACGACCCGGCGACGGGCAAGCCCCGCGCGCTGCGGTGGATCATGCTCGACCCCGAGCGGTTCAACCTCAATCTGTTTGACATGATCGGTGCGCGGACGGCGTCCGAGGGCGCGGCGGTCGCGGCGTCGTGGTTCGGGCCGTCGCAGAACGCGATGATCGCCGACAGCAGCGGCTCGATCGCGTGGACGATCACCGGCGCGGTGCCGGTGCGGGTGGGGTTTGATGGTTCGCTGCCGCGTTCGTGGGCGGATGGGGCCGTCCGGTGGGAGGGCGTGATCGATGACGGCGACCGCGCGCGGGTGATCGACCCGGAAGTGGGGCACATCGTCACGGCGAACAACCGCACGCTGGCGGCGGAGGAGTCGCGGCTGTACGGCACGCACTGGGCGCCGGGCGCGCGGGCGGGGCGGATCATGGAACTGCTCGGCGAGCGCACGGGGCTGGCGGAGCGCGACCTGCTGGCGATTCAACTCGACACGCGCTCGGGGGTGCATGCGCGGTACGGGGCGATCCTGCGCGAGCTCGTGCCCGAGAGCGCGGCACGCGTGCCCGCGGATGGGGATGCCCGCGCCGACGCCGACAGCGCAGCGTTCGCGATCGTGGATGCGTGGTTGCGGGGGATGCAGTCGCGGATCATGGCGCCGGTGATCGAGCAATGCCGCGGGATCGATTCGGGGTTCCGGTACTCATGGATGATGGACGACGGTGCGATGCTGCGCGTGCTGAGCGAGCGTCCGGCGTCGTGGCTGCCCGAGGGTGAGGCGTCGTGGGAGGCGATGGCGCGGGACGCCGCGTCGGAGGCGGGGGCGATCGGGGAGCGGGCGGCGGCGGCGTGGGGAGAAATGAACCGGGCGAGCGTGCGGCACCAGGTGTCGCCGTTCCTGCCTTCGTGGGCGGGGTTCGCGCGGGAGTGGATCGATATGCCGCGTGACCCGCTGCCGGGTCACCCGCTGGCGGTGCGTGTGCAGTCGAGGAGTGGGGGGTTTGGGGCGTCGCCGCGGATGGTGATCACGCCGGGGTCGGAGGAGCGGGGGGTGTTCCACATGCCGGG
>CAZSLT010000170.1:0-5382 GCA_964607595.1 uncultured Phycisphaeraceae bacterium | reverse complement strand
CGCCTCCGCCGCCTTCCACACCGTGTGCCGCACGCCGTCCACCGCCGTAAAGTCGTACAGCGGCGCGCCGGCCGTGTCGCGTGCCACCAGCATCGCGGCCTCCGGCTGATCCTTGTGCATCATGAACACCGGCCCCGCGTTCGCGTTGATCGACAGCACATGCCGCGTCCGGTCGTCCTCCTTGTCCTGACGTGTCTTCTCGTGCTTCTTGATGATGTCGCGGTTGTAGTCCTCGACATGGCAGCAGCACACCACGCCCGTCTGCGACACGCGCTTCCCCAGTAATTCCATCTCCTGCCGGTAGAGATAGATGCACTCGCCCTTCTCGCGGATGAGCGAGCCCCCCTCCACCAGCGCATCGATCGCCTTGCGCGCCTGCGCGTACACCCGGTCGTCGTAGGGGTCCACCGAGTCGGGCAGGTCCGCGTCCGGACGCACCACATGCAGGAAGCTCAGCGGGTTGTCCCGCGAGAGTTCCCGCGCCTCGTCCCGGTCCACCACATCGTACGGAACGGACGCGATCTTGGACTCCAGCCCCGCCTTGGGGCGCAGCGCCGCGAACGGTTTGACTCTCAGCATCGGTCGGCTCACTGATCAGGTGCGTGTCGCCCCAACCCCGTTGGAATACGATGAACCCATGCTACCGCGTGGCGGTTCAACAAGGGCCGCCCGTCCGCGCCCGCCGCTTCCCCGCCGGAGTCCCTCATGCTCTTGACGACACTCGGTCTGTGCTCGTGCATCCTCGCCAACGCCGCCGACGCCATCCCCGGTTTCCGGGAAGCCCGCGTCGCCGAACAACAAGGCCGCGAGTCCGCCCTCACCGAGGCCATCGACCCCGCACGCCTCCGCCAATGGCACGACCTCCTCGGGTCCGAGCCGCACCGCGCCGGCACGCCCGGCGACCTCCGCCAGATCGAGCGCCTCGCCGACGCCTTTTCCCAGATGGGGCTCGAGGTCGAGACCCACTGGTTCGAGGCCTACCTCTGCGAGCCCGTCAGCGCACAACTCCGCATCACCGCGCCCGACACCGTCGAGCTCGCCGTCACCGAACCCCCGCGCCCGAACGACCCCCACACCGCCGACCCCGCGCTCGACATCGCCTGGAACGCCTACTCCGGCTCCGGCAGCGCCGAGGCCGGCGTCGTCTACGCCAACTACGGCCGACTCGAAGATTTCCAGCGCCTCGCCGAAGCCGGCGTCGAAGTCTCCGGCAAAATCGTCATCGCGCGCTACGGCGGCAACTACCGCGGCTTCAAAGCCAAATACGCCCAGGAAGCCGGCGCCGCCGGACTCATCATCTACACCGACCCCGCCGACCACGGCGTCACCACACCGGAACAATTCGAAGCCGCCCAACGCGGCGACACCACGCCCACGCCAGATCAGGTCCAGCGCGGCTCGGTCATCACGCTCGATTATGTCGGCGACCCGCTCACCCCCAACGGCCCCGCCGATGAAGCCGCGCGCCGCCGCGACCCCGCCGACATCCCGCTCCCGGCGATCCCCGTCCAGCCCATCGGCTGGCGCAGCGCCCACGAGATCCTCTCACGCATGTCCGGCGAACCCGTCCCCGCCGACTGGGAACGCTGGCGCGGCGGTCTCCCGATCGACTACCGCCTCACCGGCGGCGACGAACTCCGCGTCCACATCGAGGTCCATCAGGAACGCAAACTCGTTCGCACCGCCAATGTCGTCGGCACGCTCCGCGGCACGCGCGCCCCGCACCAGGAAATCATCATCGGCGCCCACCACGACGCTTGGGGCCACGGCGCCGTCGATCCGCTCTCGGGCACCATCCTCGTCATGGAGACCGCACGCGTCTTCGCGCAGCGCACCGAAGACGGCGACCGCCCCGCGCGCACGCTCCAGTTCGCGGCGTGGGGCGCCGAGGAATTCGGCATCATCGGCTCCACCGAGTGGGTCGAGCAGCATGTCATGCGGCTCGCCGACGACGCCGTCGCCTACATCAACCTCGACGCCGCGGTCACGGGGCCCAACTTCTCCGCCGCCGCCGCGCCCATGCTCAAGGCCCTCGTGATCGACGCCACCCGCGCCATCCCGCAGGCCGGCGCCGACACCACCGTCTACGAAGCGTGGTCCGCCCGCACCCGCCCCGCCGGCGCCGAACAGGTCGAGTCCGAGCCGCCCGTCGGCACGCTCGGCGGCGGCTCCGACCATGTCGGCCTCTACTGCGTGCTCGGCGTCCCCAGCATGTTTATGAGCGCCGGCGGTTCACGCGGCACCTCGTACCACTCCAACTACGACACCCTCGCCTGGTACCGCCAGCATGTCGGCGATGACTACCAGCCCGCCGCGATGGTCGCCCGCGTCGTCGCCGTCGCGGCCTCGCGCCTCGCCGATGCCGATGTCATCCCCTACGACCCCACGCGCTACGCCCCCGATCTTCACAACCACCTCAGCACGATCCGGCGCGTCGCCGCCGACAAGGGCGTCACCCTCGACACCGCGCGGCTCGACGAAGCACTCGCCGAACTCGACACCAACGCCCAGGCGCTCGCAAGCGCGATCGACGCCGCCCTCGCCGACCCCCAAACCCCCGACGCCATCCTCGACCGCGCCTCGATGGAACTCATCGCCCTCAGCCGCGCCTGGATCCGTTCACGCGGCCTGCCCGACCGCCCCTGGTACCGCAGCCAGTTCGTCGCCCCCGACCCCACCTCCGGCTATTCCGCATGGATGCTCCCCGGACTCCGCTGGGCCGTCGAGCAAGGGGGAGTGCAGGGGCAGGCCGCCGTCGCCGAGCAGACCGAGGTCGTACGCAACATCGTTAAGCGCCTCGCCGTCAAGTGCCGCCAGATGACCGAGATGCTCCAGCCGCGGCCTTGATGCAATCCCCCCGCCCCCCCGCGACATCTGACTCCGCACGGGTTAGGTCATCGGCCGCGCCCCGGTGGAGAAGAGCCATGAGATCCGTTCTGTTATCGGCGATGACCATACTGACCGCGTCTTCCGGGGCCGCGGCACACATCGAAGAGTTCCAGGTCGAAGTCGCCGACTGGTTCCTCACCGGCGCCACACTCCAGCCCGGCGGCATGTCGCACATCGACGCCGAGGGCCACGAAGGCCACCTCACCTCCTCCGGCCTCCTCGGCCCCGTCGCCGATGACGGCGAACCCGCCACCATCCAGTACCTCCTCGAAGGCCACATCCACGGCGAGATCGAAGAGGGCCAAGTCTTCCTCGTCGAGTACGCGTTCGATCCGCAGTTCGACGCCGGCTCGATCGCCATCGTCGGCGGCCAGCTCAGCGTCGAGGCGCTGCTGGAAGACGGCTCGCTCTTCGGCACCGGCCCCCTCGCCCCCGGCTCGCCATTCCGCGGCTCGTTCCTCACCTCGGCGCTCGAGCACCTCGGCGGACCGATCATCGCCAACCACGACGCCAACGAGGCCGACTTCATCCTCGCCATCAACTTCGCGTGGTCCGGCGGGCCCGCCCCCGCGGGGATGCTCACCATGACCGGCCAGGTGAATATCACCCCCGTGCCCGCCCCCGCCGCCTGGGGCGTCGGCGCGCTGGCCGCGGCAGCCCTCGCCCGCCGCCGCAGGGCCCGCTGACCGCCCCGATCTCCCCGCCCCCGCTCACCCGACCGGTCGGGATACACTCGGCGTTCCTCTGATAGATGAACGAAGGAGCCGAGCATGTCGTGGGTGAGTGTCAAGGACGCGATGGGCGGCAAGCCCCAAACCAAATGCACCGTCAAGGGCTGGGTCCGCACCCGGCGCGACTCCAAGGCCGGGCTGTCGTTCATCCATGTCAACGACGGCTCCTGCTTCGACAACTTCCAGATCGTCGCGCCCGCCGACCTGCCCAACTACGAGTCCGAAGTCCAGAAACTCACCACCGGCTGCGCCATCGAGGCCACCGGCACGCTCGTCGAGAGCCAGGGCCAGGGCCAGGCCGTCGAGATGCAGGCGAGCGAACTGAAAGTCGTCGGCTGGGTAGACGACCCCGACACCTACCCCATCAGCGCCAAGCGTCACACCTTTGAGTACCTCCGCGAGCAGGCCCACCTCCGCGTCCGCACCAACACCTTCGGCGCGGTGACCCGCGTTCGGGATTGTCTCGCGCAGGCCGTCCACCGCTTCTTCCACGAACGCGGCTTCTACTGGATCCACACCCCCATCATCACCGCCTCCGACTGCGAGGGCGCCGGCGAGATGTTCCGCGTCTCGACGCTCGACATCGCCAATCTCCCCCGCACGCCCGAGGGCGGCGTGGATTTCGCCAAGGACTTCTTCGGCCGCGACGCCTACCTCACCGTCTCCGGCCAGCTCAATGTCGAGGGCTTCGCCTGTGCGCTCAGCAAGGTCTATACCTTCGGGCCGACCTTCCGCGCCGAGAACTCCAACACCAGCCGCCACCTCGCCGAGTTCTGGATGATCGAGCCCGAGATCGCCTTCGCGAACCTCGATGATGACATCCGTCTGGCGGTGGACTTCCTCAAGTATCTGTTCAAGGCCGTGCTCGCCGAGCGCGCCGACGACATGAAGTTCTTCGCCGAGCGCATCGAGAAGACCGCCATCGAACGCCTCGAGCATGTCATCGCCAGCGACTTCAAGGTGATCTCGTACACCGAGGCCGTCGAGATCCTCACCAAAGCCAAAAAGAAGTTCGAGTTCCCCGTCAAGTGGGGCACCGATCTGCAGAGTGAGCACGAGCGCTACCTCACCGAGGAGCACTTCAAGGCCCCCGTCGTCGTCCGCGATTATCCCAAGGGCATCAAGGCCTTCTACATGCGCATGAACGAGGACGGCAAGACCGTCGCCGCGATGGATGTCCTGGCCCCCGGCATCGGCGAGATCATCGGCGGCTCCCAGCGCGAGGAACGCCTCGACAAACTCGACCAGCGCCTGGAAGAAATGGGCCTCCACAAAGACGACTACTGGTGGTACCGCGACCTCCGCCGCTACGGCACCGTCCCCCACGCCGGCTTCGGCCTCGGCTTCGAACGCATCGTCCAATTCGTTACCGGCATGGCCAACATCCGCGATGTCATCCCCTTCCCCCGCACGCCCGGCAACGCGGCGTTCTGAATACGAGCCCGAAGCGCGAGCGAGGGGCCAACTCGGGCCTTAACGCGCGAGCACGAGGGGGGGCGCGAGCGAGTGCACCGTTGGGCTTTGACGCGCGAGCACGAAGCGCAAGCGAGTGCCCCGTGCGGCGCGAACTTGGAAAGTGACTCGTGTCGAGCCGGGGTACTTCGCCCCGAAGGGGCGCCGGAATGTAGCCACGGGTGAAGCGCAGCGCAACCCGTGGAATCGGACCCCCCCATCCACTCCTGCCCCGAAGGGGCAGAGGAATTCCGCGAGACGACACCCCTCCGCCCCTCCGGTACGGTAACAAAGCTAGAGACTCTTCACT
>CAZSLT010000169.1:0-5426 GCA_964607595.1 uncultured Phycisphaeraceae bacterium | reverse complement strand
ATGTCGCCGTATTCCTGGGTGAGCGCGTTGAAGCCGTAGTTGGTGGCGGGGTTGTTCTCGACATTGTGCGCGATGACGGAGCCGTCGAGGCCGCAGTTGTGGGCGATCTGCTTGATGGGGGCGGAGAGGGCGCGTTCGATGATCTCGACGCCGACGCGTTCATCGCCGGTGAGCTTCTTCTTGAGGTTCTCCAGGGCCTTGCGGGCGCGGAGGACGGCGACACCGCCGCCGGGGAGGATGCCTTCTTCGACGGCGGCGCGGCAGGCGTGGAGGGCGTCCTCGACGCGTGCCTTCTTCTCCTTCATCTCGACCTCGGTGGAGGCGCCGACGTTGATGACGGCGACACCGCCGGCGAGCTTGGCGAGGCGCTCCTGGAGCTTCTCGCGGTCGTAATCGCTGGAGGTGTTCTCGATCTGGGCCTTGAGGGTTTCGATTCGTCCCTTGATGTTGGCGGACTTGCCGGCGCCCTCGATGATGGTGGTGTTGTCCTTATCGATGGAGATCTTCTTGGCGCGGCCGAGGTCCTTGAGTTCGATCTTCTCGAGGTCGATGCCGAGTTCTTCCATGATGGGCTGGGCGCCGGTGAGGATGGCGATGTCCTCGAGCATGGCCTTGCGGCGGTCGCCGAAGCCGGGGGCCTTGACGGCGCAGATCTTCAGGACGCCGCGGAGCTTGTTGACGACCATGGTGGCGAGTGCTTCGGACTCGATGTCTTCGGCGACGATGAGGAGGGCCTTGCCGGACTCGGCGACCTTGGTGAGGATGGGGATGAGGTCCTTGGCGCTGCTGATCTTCTTCTCGTTGATGAGGACGAAGGCGTCTTCGAGAACGCACTCCATGGTTGCGGTGTTGGTGACGAAGTGGGGCGAGAGGTAGCCCTTGTCGAACTGCATGCCTTCGAGGAGTTCGACCTCGGTGTCGAGGGTCTTGCCTTCCTCGACGGTGATGACGCCGTCCTTGCCGACCTTGTCCATGGCGTCGGCGATGATCTTGCCGATCTGCTCGTCCTGGTTGGCCGAGCAGGTGCCGACCTGGGCGATCTCCTTGGAGGACTCGACGCGCTTGGACATGGTGTGGAGCTCGGCGACGATGGCCTCGACGGCCATGTCGATGCCGCGCTTGATGTCGTTGGCGTTGGCGCCGGCGGTGATGTTCTTGAGTCCTTCCTGGTAGATGGACTCGGCCATGATGGTGGCGGTGGTGGTGCCGTCGCCGGCGTCCTTGGAGGACTTGGAGGCGACCTCCTTGACCATCTGGGCGCCCATGTTCTCGTAGGGGTCTTCGAGTTCGATTTCCTTGGCGACGGTGACGCCGTCCTTGGTGACGGTGGGCGCGCCGTAGGATTTCTCGAGGATGACGACGCGGCCGGAGGGGCCGAGGGTCACTTTGACGGCGTGCGCGAGTTTGTTGATGCCGCGGAGGATTCTCTCGCGGGCGTCGGAGTCGAAGGCGATCTGCTTGGCGGCCATGTTGAAATCTCCAAATCGCAAATTTCCAAATCGCAAATGCTGGTGGTTGGAAATCTGCCTGTTCGTGGTTCGGTGTGTGGTTCTCTGTTGATTACTTGTTCTGATTTGCCATTTGGCCCTTTGCCATTTGGCGCTTTGTCAGCCGATGCGGACCCATGCGACCTGTTCGGCGTCGAGGATGTAGACATGCTTTCCGTCGGTGAGTTTGACGAGGTGGTCGGCCTCGTCGGGGACGAGCATGGCGTTTGGGATGAGGCACATCTCGGAGCCGCGGAAGTAGAAGGCGGCGTCGCGTTTGCCGTTGAGTTCGCGGAGTGCTTTGCGGACTTGGTCTGTGGTCATGGGGTACCAGAAGGCATCGGGGAATAGGGATCGGGCATCAGGGGATGACTTGAACGAAGTCGACATGCTCGGCGCGGATGACGACCGCGCCGGGTTTGAGGGAGGCGGGGGTCTCGCCGATGAGGCCGCGGATCATGAAGGTGTCGTCGTTGATGGTGGAAGTGAGTTCGACGCCGTTGCGTGCGAAGTAGACGGATGAGCCGCGGGACGCGACGCGGAGCGTGGCGCTCTGCGGCACCTGCGAGAGCAGATTGTTGATGTCTTGGATTGAGATCATGGGAATCAGTCGTCGATGACGGCGAGGATGTCTTCCTCGGTCATGATGAGGAGGGTGTCCTTGCCGAGTTTGACCTCGGTGCCGGCGTAGGAGGTGAAGAGGACCTTGTCGCCCTTCTTGACCGACAGGGGGATGCGCTCGCCGGTCTCGGTGTTGATGTTGCCGGTGCCGACGGCCTGGATGGTGCCGCTCTTGGGCTTGTCCTTGGCGGACTCGGGGAGGTAGATGCCCGAGTCGGTCTTGGTCTCGGCTTCGTCGCGCTTGATGAGGACCTTGTTGCCGAGGGGGCGGACCTTGGTGGACATGGCTGCGATTCCTTCTTCTGTCTGTGCCGGGGGTGTTGTGTGTTGCCGGCGGTGCGTTGGAGTGATGTGTGAATGACGAACTGATGCGGACGCGCGGGCGCGGCCGCGTTGACTCATGAGGTGGATGGCGGCGGGCAAGCCGCGTTGCCGGGGGGGGCGGGCCAGCGGTCGGCGTAGTGGCGGCAGAGGACCCGTCGCATGACCTCGAGGACGGTCTCGAGATTCACGGGTCGGTCGATGACGGCGAAGGCGCCGGCGCGGAGGGCGTGGGTGATCTCGCGGGCGTCCTCGCGGCGGGTGCGGCGGCGCTTGACGACGAGCGTGGGCGGGCGCGACGGGAGGCGGACGAGGATCTCCAGCAGACGGACGCCGGCCTCCTCGACGGGCGGGGCGGAGGGGGCGTCAACGCCCAGCGGGAGTGAGAGATCGACGACGGCGATATCGACGCGGACTTTCTGGATGAGGGATGCGGCCTCGCGCCCGGAGTGGACGGTCCAGGCGTGGACGCCCATGGGCTCGAGGAGACGGGGCAGCGAGTCGGCCCAGGGCTCGTCGCGCCAGCCGCCGTGGGAGAGCAGCAGGTTCAGCCGCCCCCCCGCCCCCCCCATCCCCCCCCCATTACCCCCACCGCCACCATTGGACGACCCTTCCGACCCGGGGCGGGCGGACTGGGATCGATCGGGGGGGAATGGGCGCATCTCGACCATGGCACGGAGCGGAGTGCAATGGGCGGGCCGTGGGGCGGATGGCGTAAGGGCTTATTTTGTGGGCAGTTGCGCCCGGATGGGTGTGGTGGGGTCCTGCCACGCGGCCGCGGGAGCCGGGGATGGGGTGTCAGAGTGGCAGGGAAGCGGAAGGCATCAGGCAATAGGCGGCAGGGAGGAAAGATGACCCCGTCCGTCATTCGCTTCGCCCCCCCAACTGACACCTCCCCCGCCCCCCACGATGGTCGGGGGAGGGAGAGGGCATCAGTCGTCGGCGGGTTTCTGGCGGCGGGACTTGCGGTCGGATTGCTCGCGCTTGGACTGGAGGCGGCGTTCCTTGGCGCCCTTGGAGGGCTTGGTCTTCTTGCGGGGCTTGGGTTTGACCATCGCGCGGATGAGGAGGTCGCGGAGGCGGTCGAGGCATTCCTGCTTGTTGCGGGGCTGGGAGCGGTGCTCTTCGGAGGCGATGATGAGTTCGCCCTCGGCGTTGATGCGTTTGCCGGCCAGGCGGCGGAGGCGGGCGCGGGCGTCTTCGGGCATGTATAGCGCGGCGATCGTCAGGCGGAGTTCGACCTTGGTCGAGCGCTTGTTGACATTCTGTCCGCCGGGCCCGGCGGCGCGGACGGCGGTGAAGCGCACGGCATCGGGCGGCGCGGTGACGCCGGGGGCGAGCTCGACGCCGGACGGGGGAGGTGGCGGCGCGGGGGGCGCGGGGGACTGGTCGGGATGATCGGGCGCGGCCATTGGTGATACGGTACGCCCCCATTGCACCCGCTGCCGCGTGGATGCTCGCGGCGGCGATTCACGGAGTCGCTTTGATGATGGCGCGTCACGGGATGTTGGTCTTGTTGATCGGGCTGTGGTGCGGCGCCGGCGCCTGGGCGGGGCAGCCGGAGGGGGCGGGTGAGGCGGCGGGCACGCCGGAGGACTCGCTGGCGGAGACGAATGAGTCGCTGTCGCTGCGGAAATCGCCGGGGTGGACGGTGCGTGTGGAGCCGATGGGCTGGGCCGCGGCCGTGGGCGGGGACTTCATCATCAACGGTTCGGGCGGGATCGACGCGGAGTGGATCAACGCGGACGAGGTGAACTTTGCGCCGGCGGGGCGTGCGACGATCGCGGCGGACGCTTGGCGGTTCGTGCTGGAGGGGATGGCGGTGTCGGTGGACGGGGACGAGCGCGTGAGCGAGTCGTTCATGGCGGACGGCGTGGCGTTTGCGCGCGGGACCGATGTGAGTCTCGATCTGGACCTGACGGTGATCTCGTTGACGGCGGGGCGCGAGGTGTGGCGGGATGAGTTCACCGAGGATGTAGCGCTGGCGCTGGAGGTGTACGGGGGGCTGCGCCTGATCGATGTGGATTTGTCGCTGGAGAACAGCGCGGGGGCGGAGATCGGCGGCGACGGGACCTGGATCGAGCCGCTGGTGGGGGTGGGCGTGGCGTTCGATCTGCCGCGGGGATTCGATGTGCGGTTCACGATCGACGGCGGCGCGTCGCTGGGCGGGGAGATCGGGTTCGACTGGCAGGTGACGACGGCGCTGGGGTGGCGGTTCAACGATCATGTGGGTCTGGAGATCGGTTTCCGGCACCTGTCGCTGGATGTGACGGACGGGGATGACGACTTCGCGTTCGAGGGCTGGACGGCGGGGCTGTTCGGCAGCGTGGTGATCTATTTTTAGATACTCCGCATGGGCGGGGCGCCCGCGCGGGTGCTGGAGCATGGATTGATCCGGATCATCAGCGGTGATTACAAGGGCCGGCGGATCGAGACGCCCGAGGGCGCCGACAAAACGCGGCCTGTGCCGGACCGTGTGCGGACGGCGCTGTTCAACATGCTGCGCGGGCACCTGGAGGAGGGGCAGCCGGTGTTCGACGCGTTCGCGGGGGTGGGGAGTTTCTCGCTGGAGGCCGCGTCACGCGGGGCGCGGGTGGTGGCGGTGGAGAAGGATCGCCAGATCGCGGGGATTCTGCGGAAGAACATCGAGACACTGGGCGCGGGTGAGCGGGTGCAGGTGGTGCAGGGCGATGCGCTTGGGGGTTCGATTCCCTCGCGGTGCCCGAGCCCGGTGCATGTGATCTTCTTTGATCCGCCGTACGCGATGGTGGAGGACCCGGCGACGCGTCGGCGGGTGTTCGATCAGTTCGCGCGGCTGATCGAGCAACTGGATGATGAGGACGGCGGCGGGTTTGCGATTCTGCGGACGCCCTGGCCGCTGAATGATCGCCAGGACATCGGCGAGGACGAGGAAGGCCTGCCGATCACGCAGCGGACGCCGGTGTCGCTGGAGATCGATGGCGCGATCGGGCCGGAGACGCATGTGTACGGCTCGAT
>CAZSLT010000168.1:0-5481 GCA_964607595.1 uncultured Phycisphaeraceae bacterium | reverse complement strand
TCTTCGGCGTCGATCCCTACGACACCGAAATCGTCCGACGCATGTTCGAGGATCGCGTCGAACCGATCTCAGGAACGATGACAATCAAGCAGGCTTTCGACATCCTGTCAAAGAGAGTCAATGCGTCAATCGATCTG
Source organism: uncultured Phycisphaeraceae bacterium (assembly GCA_964607595.1). Lineage (GTDB taxonomy): Bacteria > Planctomycetota > Phycisphaerae > Phycisphaerales > UBA1924 > JACKHC01. The sequence goes on along the minus strand of CAZSLT010000168.1, from coordinate 5,344 downwards.
GATTGGGACTACTTGCGAGAAGAGTGGAGCGTTGTCCCAGACACGGTCTTCACGCTGCCCGATGTCGGCGACACTCTCGTCAGCCCCGCTCACATGATGGAAGAGATCATCGCGTACACAACCGCGGACCCGAGCCGCAACTGGCTTGACGGCTCTCGCTGGGATGTGGCCGATGGTAGTGTCGTGTTGCGGGGCTGGGATCAAGAACCACGATCAATGCGGGTCATCAGGTATTCAGTGGATTCGCTTGTCCGGCACGGTGTCTGGTGTTTCAACGAACGATACCAAAAGCTCCGTCCTGAACACACCCATGATTTTCAGGGCTTAGTCAGCGAGGGCGATGAAGTAACACAAGAAGAAGTCATTGCTGGCCTTCTTTGGCAGTTCATCGATGCCTATGGATGGCAGGAGAACGGCGGTTCGCGAGGAGAGATCGCCGAATACAGCACGCGCAACCTCTTGATCCTCACCACACCCCGCAACCACTACGAAATCAAGCAACTCCTCGACGAACTCACACGCCGAATCCCCCGCGACGCACGCGGCAACTTCGTCCTCCCCACCAGCCCCCGCCGCGTCACGGTGAAGTGAGATCCGCCCCTTCTCCCCTTGAGGGAGAACGTGGCCGACGCGCAGCGTCGGACGGATGAGGGGTAAAGCGAGGCGGTGGGGGCGCTCCCTCCCCCGCCGCCGGCGGGGGAGGTGTCATGAGCGAAGCGAGTGACGGAGGGGGTGACCGAGCCCCTCCGTGTCCTCTGTGCCTCTGTGGTGAGTCGTATGACTCAAGACGCGAACATCTCCACCCCGCCGCCATCACCCCGACGCATGTAGATCGTCTTGCCGTTCTCCGTGTTGCGCTTCCCCTCGATGCAATCCACCACCACACCCGCCACCTCGTCCGCCGTCAGGCACGCCTCGCGCGCCACCATCTTCTCGTCGAACATCTCCCGCAGCATCTCCGTCTCCACCGCGCCCGGCGCCACCGCGAACCCCCGCACGCCGATCCGCACGCCCTCCACCGCGCAGCTCCGCGCCATCAGGTTCACCGCCGCCTTGCTCGCGGCATACGCGAAGAACCCCGGGAACGGGTCGTGCGTCGCCCAACTCGAAATGTTCACCACGCAACCGCTCCGCTGCGACGCGAACACCCGCCACGCCCGCGCGATCACCGCGGCCGTCCCGATCGTGTTCACCGCCAGCGCCCGGTCAAGCACATCCCCCGCGCTCTGCTGAATCGCCGCCAGCTCCGCGATCCCCGCCGCGTTCACCACCGCGTCCACCCGCCCGAACCGCAGCATCGCCGCCTCCACCACGCCCTCGGCCTGCCGACGGTCGCCGATGTCCGCCGCGACGATCAGCGCCGGCGCGAAACTGCTCGTCTCGATCTCCCGCGCCACCGCCGCCAGCCGCTCCTCGCGCCGGCCCGTCAGCACCACGCCGTACCCCTTCCGCGCCAGCAGCCGCGCCGCCGCCGCGCCGATCCCCGAACCGCCACCCGTCACCACCGCAACCTTCGTCGTCGCCGCCTCCGCCATGCTTCACACTCCTCTGACAATCAAGCCGCCCACCGACGCTACTCTATCCGCGATGAACGCGGCCAAAGCACTCGTGGTCCTCGCCTTCCTCCTCGTCCTGGGGGTGCCGCTCGCCTTCCGCCCCGCCGCCGCGCCCCGACAGAACGCCGACCACCGCATCGTCATTATCACGCCCCACAACGAGCAGATCCGTTCCGAGTTCGCCGCGGCCTTCTCCGAATGGTTCACGCGCAACAACCCCGGCCAGACCGTCTACATCGACTGGCGGCAGCCCGGCGGCACCAGCGACATCATCAAGGTTCTCCGCGCCACTTACTCCCGCGCCATTTCAGACGGCGACATCATCCCCTCGACCGACCCCGACGCGCCGCACGGCGCCGCGATGCTCGCCCCCGGCCGCGCGCCGATGCCCTACGACCTCGTCTTCGGCGGCGGCTCCTACGACCACGGCGTCGAGCTCCGCGCCATCGGCGCCACCGCAACACCCCCCGGCGCCTCCGAGCCCATCACGCTCGCCATGTCCGTCCCCGCCGGGCTGAACCGCGCCGAGCTCGATGAGGTCTTCGCGATCCGCGACAAGTCCGGCGCGATCATCGCCGCGGGCGACGCGGCCAATGTCGTCTCCGACAGGCCGCGACCCGAGTCCCTCGCCCCCTCCGAACACCGGCTCTACGACCCCGATCAGTTCTGGATCGGCACCGCGCTCTCCGGCTTCGGCATCGTCTACAACCGCGACGCGCTGGCCGCGCTCGGAGTCGAGCCGCCGGAGGGATGGCACGACATCACCGACCCGCGCCTCGCCGGTCAGCTCGCCGCGGCCGACCCGCGCCAATCCGGTTCCGTCACCACTACCTACGAGTCAATCCTCAACAACTTCGGCTGGGACGAGGGCTGGAAACTCCTGCGGCGCATCTCCGCCAACGCGCGCTACTTCTCCGGTTCCTCGGCGCGCCCGCCCGTCGATGTCTCGCAGGGCGAAGCCGCGGTCGGGCTGGCGATCGACTTCTACGGGCGCTACCAGTCGCAGGCCGTGCTCGCCCCGGGGCAAGCGCCCGAAGAGTCGCGCGTCGGCTATGTCGACCCCGCCGGCGCGGTGTACATCGACGCCGACCCCATCTCGCTCATGGCCGGCGCGCCCAACCCGGACATGGCGCGACAGTTCATCCGCTTCGTCCTCTCCGACGAGGGCCAGGCGCTCTGGAACTTCTCGATCCGCGCCGAGGGCGAAACGCTCGGCCCGCAGCGCTACGAACTCCGCCGCATGCCCGTCCGCCGATCGCTCTACACCTCGCACCCCGACCGTTTCGTGGACCGCGCCGACCCCTACGCGCTCAACGCCCCCACGCCCTCGCGGCGCTGGCGCAGCGCCATCACGCCCATGATGACCGCCTTCGCGCTGGACATCCACGAGGAGCAGCGCTACGCCTGGGAAGCACTCTCGGCCGCCCGATCGGCCGCACCGAACGATTCCCGCATCGGCGAGATGGAAGCCCTCTTCGACGCCTTCCCCGACCACGAATTCCGTTTCGACCACCAAACCGACAAGTTCTCCATTAGCCGGGGCACGCGCCTACCCTTTACACCCGAGAACTTCGCGGCGATCAACGCCGACTGGAAAGCCGCCGCGGCCGCGGGCCTCTCGGGCCAGACCAGAGTCCGATATACCGCCTTTTTCCGGGACAACTACCGCCGGATCATCCGCCTCGCCTCCCAGATCGACCGATAGAGAAGGGCGGGCGTGCCCGTCATTCCCACGACCCGATCCACACCCGCGTCCAGACGCGACCCAACGAAACGCAACACCCATGCCGACTCTCACAGGCGCCACGCCTTCAACTCCGACAAAGTCCATGCCCCAGACCAAGCAAGCGCCGGCGCTCACCAAACTCCTGGCGACCATCGGCCCCGCGTCCGAGTCCGACGCGGTGCTCACGCGCCTCGTCGAGTCCGGCGTCACGCTCTTCCGAATCAACTTCTCGCACGGCTCGCTCGAGGACGCCGAGCGCCGGCTCAACGCCATCCGGCGCGTCTCTGAACAAGTCGGCATCCCGCTGGGCATCATGGGCGACCTCTCGGGCCCCAAGATCCGCGTCGGCGCCGTCCCCGATCCCGGCATCACGCTCGACGCCGGCGACGAGGTCGAGATCCGCCACGGCACGGACATCAGCCACGCCGACGGCACACGCTGCCTCCTCTACTGCACCTACCCGCACATCGCCGCCGAGGTCGCCACCGGCAACCGCGTGCTTATCAACGACGGCGCGATCCGCATGCTCGCGATCGACTCGGCAGACGGCGCGCTCATCTGCCGCGTCACCACCGGCGGGCTGGTCACCTCCAACAAGGGCATCAACCTGCCCGACTCCGATCTCTCCGTGCCCGCGCTCACCGACAAGGACTGGAACTGCGCCGAGTGGGCCGTCCGCCACCGGCTGGACTTCCTGGCGCTCTCCTTCGTGCGTTCCTCGCGCGACATCATCCAGCTCCGCGACCGACTGGCCAATCTCTGCACGCCCGAGCGGTGCGGCATGGACATGGGCTTCGACGACCCCACATTCATCATCCCCGTCATCGCCAAGATCGAAACCCCCCAGGGCGTGAGCAACATCGAGTCCATCCTCCGCTACGCCGACGCGATCATGGTCGCGCGGGGTGACCTCGGCGTCGAGATCGATCTGGCCCGCGTGCCCGTCATCCAGAAGCGCCTCGTCCAGGCCGCCCACGACTTCGGCAAGCCCTGCATCGTCGCCACCCAGATGCTCGAGTCCATGATCTCCGCGCCGCACCCCACCCGCGCCGAGGTCTCCGATGTCGCCAACGCCATCCTCGACGGCGCCGACTGCCTCATGCTCTCGGGCGAGACCGCCGTCGGCAAATACCCGGTGCTCGCGGCCGACACGGTCCGGCGCGTCGCGCTGGCCACCGAGGAAGAACTCCGCCTCCACCCGCAGTCCGACCGCCCGCCGGTGAAGCTGCGCGAGGCGCGCGAGCGCGTCGCCGCGCTGGCGCACGGCGCGTGGCACATCGCTCGCGATGTGGACGCCAAGCTCGTCGTCGTCTGGTCGCAGAACGGCGCCACGGCGCGGTACCTCTCGCGGAACAACTTCCAGGTGCCCGTGGTCGCGTTCACGACCGACCCCGCCGCGGTGCGCCGGATGAACCTGCTCTACGGCGTCTTCCCGGTGCTGACGGACTCGATCCCGTCGCACCGCTCGGACTTCGCCAACATGGCCGAACGGCATGTGCTGGACCGGGGGCTCGTGCAGCGGGGCGATCCGATCGTGCTGCTGGGCGGCAAGCCGCTGGGCCAGCCGGGCACGACGAACACGGTCGCGCTCCGCTACGCGGGCGAGCTCTCGCCCGGACGCGTCGGGCCGGACGCGTCGAATCCTGAGTACACGCTGTAGTCGCAGTGCAAACGAGCGGACACCGTGCGAATCGTATGACACCGACCATGAGTGCCATGGGCAAGTCGAAGACTTGCCCGTGTTCCTTTCCAAATGCCGTGTGCGACCGCTTGTTGGTGCTGTTTTCCTCCCCGAGCGCACCGAACAGGTGCCACTTCTTCGTTGCGAAGGAACGAGCGGCGAAGAGACTTCGCAGAAATCGCCAGGGTTGGTGAGGCCCGCGAGCACGAAGCGCAAGCGAGTGCCCCGTCAGCAATCAATCCGGCATTGATGACTGGCGCGTCCTCGACAAGACGGGTGCCACCCCTTCGTCGTGAAGCAACAAAAAGGGTGCGACACGCAAGTCTCGTATCAGCCGGGGCACTCGCTTGCGCTTCGTGCTCGCAGGCAACACCCGCTTTG
>CAZSLT010000167.1:0-5493 GCA_964607595.1 uncultured Phycisphaeraceae bacterium | reverse complement strand
GTCCTCCCCCGTTCCCCAACGGGGGAGGTGTCACGCGCAGCGTGACGGAGGGGGAGGCATATTGGTCCTCGCCCAATACCGCGCCCACGGCGACCCCGTCCCCGCGCGCGTGCGCCTGATCAATGACGCCACCACCGACACGCCCAGCGGCCGCCGCGCACGCTTCGAGATCACATTCGACGAACCCCAGCGCGCCGTCGCCCCCGGCCAAGCCATCGTCCTCTACGACGCCTCCGATCCCGACGCCGTCCTCGGCGGCGGGTGGATCGAGAACATCATCCCGTTCTCCGACGCCGCGACACGAGTGCCCCACCGGCGATAAGCGGGATCACCGCCGTCCCCGGCGCGGGCACAACTTCGAAGCGAAAGTTCGCCCCGAACCGATGGACAAACCCACCGTCGTTCGGCGTCAGCGGGATGTGCAGCCCGTCCGTGAAGTCCGAGACGCCGAACCCCTCGTAATTGATCGCTCCGCTCATCAGGAAGTCCCCGTCATCGACGATCATCCCGTCGTTCGGCGCAAACTGCCCCGTATAGAAGCCGACGGTGTAGATCTGCCCCGGAGAAAGCGTGATCGCATCGAGATCGGCGTAGCGGAAGCGATCGATCAACGGTGAAGAAGAGCCCGGCCCGACCACCGCGCTCCCGAGAAGCCCCCCCTCTTCATCCCATAATCCGATCGGGTGCGCGACCTGAAACCCGTTGTTCCCCTTGTCGAACAAGCCGAGCGCCGTCACTTTGATCGGGCTCTCGATCGTGAACCGCCATCCATGCGTCGTTCCCTCGGCGGGAAACACCGCATCGAACCCGCCGGGCGGAACAATGACCGCCGAGGACTCCGCCCCGGCCAAAGCGCACGCGGACAAGACGCCGGACACGACCAGCGCGCAACGACCCCGCAGAAGACTGTGATGACGCATCCCGTATTCCCTCCTGTATCCCTCGAAGTGACGGTTTCAGGAGAGTCCGACGCCCAAACCGCCGGAGAGTTCCCGGGGCCGCGGCGTCCGGGTCGCACCGCTCAGCATGCCACCCCCCAGTTCCCCAGAATCACATTCAGGTCATCGACATCGACCAAGCCGTCGTCGTTCGCAAGATCGCGCGGATCACCCACGCCCACGCTCGTCCCCCACGCGCCAAGAACCGCGTTCAGATCGTCGACATCCACGCCGCCCGAACCGTCCACATCCCCCGCGCACACCGGCGGCGGCGCATCAAACTCAAGCGTGATACACACCGCGCGCAGCACGCCCGCATCATTCGCCGCCTGGTCCGACACCGTCACCGTCCACGCCCCGCTCGGGTCCATCCCGGAAAACCCGCTCAGCATCCCCTCCGGGCGCAGATCACCCACCAGCATCGGTTCCGGCTGCGCGTTCGGCGTGGAAGGCACGCACAGATCCCCCGGCGTCGCCGCGGCATCATCGCGGAACGACGCATCCAGATCCCGCCCGCCGCAGCCGAACGGGAACAACTCGATGTTCACCCGGTCCATCAGCGTCACCACCGTGCCGCCGTGCTCGATCTGAATCACAAGATCGCCGAGCCAGTCGTGATCCAGTTCCAGATCGACGACCACACCCGTCACCGTCGCCCCGCGTGGAAGCACGAACGACATCGGCACGACCGCGTCCGTCCCCGACGCGATCGCCTGCTCCATCCCCGAGACGCACATCTGCGCGCTCTCCGCCCCCGCGCTCATCGCAACCGAGAGCACACCCAGCACCGCAGCCATCATCTTCGTGTTCATGCTCATCCTCACCGCGCCGCGTTCGCGTTCATGTCGGCGTTCCGCGCCGAGTCCAGGTACTGCGCCGGGTCCTGCATCCCCGTCGTGTGGCACCACCCCTCCTTGTGCCCCATGTTGTTCGCCCCCGGCAGTTGCCCGGCCGACATCTCCACCACGCCGTCCTCGGGATCGCTCAGGAAGAACCCCGACAGCAGATTGCAGTAGTCAAACCCGCCGGGCGGATCGGCGAACGAGGTCGTGTGGTAATACACCCGCTGCCGCGCCCAGGTCGGGATCGACGACAGCCACGCCGCGGCCCCCGCGTCCGTCAGATCAAAGTTCTCGCCGCAGCCCGCTCCGAAAATGCTCCCCAGCACCGCCAGGTCCCCCGCCAGCGGCGTCCCCTGGTACGGCGAACCCACCGACTGAATCAGCCGTGGCCCGCGCGCCCAGTCCAGCCCGCTCCAGTAAAAAGTGGACAGGTGCAGCGCCGCCAGCCCGCCCTGCGAGTGCGCCACCACGCCGAACGACTTGCTCAGCGTCCCCAGCAGCCCGATCAGCTGCGCGAACTCATCGTTCGACCGCGACTGGTTGAAATCTCCGAACACCGACAGCGGCGGCGAGAACTGGGCCAGCGGCCACGGCACGCCCCCCGCGCAGTACCCGTGAATCAGCATCAGATTGTGCGCCGAGAAGTCCAGCGTCACACCCGACTCCAGCGCCGCTTCGCCGGACGACATCGCCGGCACACCCCGCGCCGGGTCCATCACGCCCGTCAGCATCGCCGGTGACACGCCCGGCGCCGCGCGCTCCGCCAACCCCGCCGGCATCTCGACCGCGATCTCCGCCGCCCCCGCGAACACCACATGATGGTCCGCGTCCTCCAGCCGAACATTTCGCAGCACGAACGGCGGCCCGACCTTCGCCGCCGACGGCCAGTCCGCGTGCATGTCGATCCGCGCCGTCGTCTCACCGAACCGCTCAACCGGCGCGACCATCGACGCGATCCAGCACGCCGGCGCCGGCCCCTCCGCCGCCATCCCCCACACCTCCGCCGCAACAAGCATCCGCTCCGGCAGCGCCGCCCCGCTCAGTGTCAGCCCGATCGCCACCGCATCGCCGTCCATCGCCGCCGTCGCGCCGTCGATCGTCGCGCGCGATCCCGTCACCGGGATCAGCACCGTCGCCGTCCGCAGCACCCGCGCCCCGTTCGGTAACTCCGCATCCGCCACCACGCGCACGCGGTGCACGCCCGGCGAGTCGAACACCACATCCAGCCGCGCCTCACCAATCCCGAGCCCCTCGCCCTCCATCGCGCGCCCGGCCGCATCGCCCTCCACGAACACCCGCGCGTCCATCGCCGCCACCCGCAGCGGCAGCGGCGGCGCTTCCTTCACAAAGTGCGGCGTCGCGACACGGTCGTACACCGCGGCGTACAGCATCACCGGCTCACCCACCCGCGCCGGCGCATCGGCCGCCGCGTACAGCGTCGCCGGGTGATCGCTCGTCACCAGCACATACCCGTGCACAACCGCCGCCCCCCCCACTCCCCCCCCGTGGGGGGCGGCGCGCGAAACCACAAGCCCCCCCGCCCGGGCCCCCCCCGGGGCCCCGCCCCCCCCCGCCCCCCCCCCCCCCCCGGAATCCCCAGCGGCCCCCGCCGCGCCGTCACCCGCGCGTCCGCCGCGCCCTGCGACAACTCCACCGCCGAACCGTCCGCCAGCCGCAGCGTCGAGCGCCACACATCCGCATCCGGCGACACAATCATGACCCGCGTCGTCGCCGGGTCCTCGATCGTCAGCGCCACCGACGCCGACCACATCCCGTCCGGGCCGCGCTCCAGCGTGATCGGCAGCACCGCGCTCCGCCCGCTCACCCCAAGCGTCATCGGGTCAGGGCGCACCACCACCCCCGCCGCGATATCGCCCGCCGGCGCATTCACGCTCTTGGTCGCCAGCACCTGCGCCGACGCGTGCGCCCCCAGCGCACCGATCACCACCGCCGACAGCCACCCTCCCCAACACCCCCGCCACCGACGAATCCGCCGCGAGTCTTGCATTGTTGTTGTCCCAGGCCGTGCGTGTTTCAGTTCAGCAGGGCTGTTGCCAGTTGCTCAGAACCACATTCAGATCATCAACATCGACCAACCCGTCGTTGTTGGCAACATCTTCCGGCGCCCCAACGCCGACATTCTGCCCCCACGCCGACAGAATCGCGTTCAGGTCATCGACATTGACCTCCCCGTCCGGCATCCCGCCGGGGCCCGTGATATCGCCCGGGCACGCGGGCGGCACATCCGGCACCGCGTCGGCCGCGAAGATCAGCGCGTTGGCCATGATCAGCCCGCCCTGCGTCGTCTGGTCCCAGTACCCCGCGTTCACCGCGCTCGACACCGGGTGGAACCCGAGTTCCACCACGCCCGCGTTCGGCGCCAGCGCGATCAGCGTCTGCCCCGTGGACCAGTCGGCGATCCGCGTCGAGCCGGCCGTCAGCGACAACTGCGCCGGACGCCACGCCCCGAACGGACCGGAACCCAGGTTCGGCGCATTATTGAAGAAGTTCGTCACCCCATCGAGGATCGGGTGCCCCATCACATGCACCGTCCCCAGCCCCGACGGCGTCCCCTGCACGAATCCGCCATTCTGCGGGATCGCGATGTACCCCGGATCGCTCAGCCACCGACCCTGCAGGTAGCGGTCGGGGTCGGTCGAGGTGTTCGCGTACAGCGCCACCACCACGCCCTTGCCCGCATCCACATAATCCGCCAGCACATCGCCCATCGTCGCCGAGTCGTCATAGTCCACATTCGACCAGGTGATCACCGCGTCGTACTGCATCAGCTCAACGAGCGGCGGAGTCCCCACCCCGTCACCGATCCCCGTCGCGTTGATGATCGTCACCGAGTCGAACAGCCCCGTCGCCATGAGCTTGTTACGCACATCCGTGAACCGCGGCTCCGCCTGCGCGTTCGCCGTGTTCGTCGACGCCGCGACAATCGCCACATCGTATTGACCCATCGCCGCGGCCCCGCACGCGCCCAGCACGCACACACCCGCCAGACCCGCGCCCACTCCCATCCTCGTCCGCCTCTGAATCTTCGGCATCGCATCTCCTCCGTGCGGTGATTGTTCGAGATCACCCCAGACTACCGGCCCCTCACCCGAAGGCCAGCGAAAACCCCGCCGACCCCCGCAATGCACGCCGATTCCGCACCGACGCACGCACCGCGCGCACATCGGTCCGTCTCCGACGATCGCACAGGCCGCAAGTGACTTGCTTGCTCCCTCCCCCGCGCTAGCGCGCCGGTGTTCTGCCCACTCCCCCGACCCCGGCGGGGGAGTCGGAACGCGTAGCGTTTGCGGGGGGCGGAGGGGGTCAATGTCTGCCTCGATTTCTCCCGCAGTGCTTGCCTCCTTCCCCGATCCGATGGGGGGCGGGGAAGTTTCTCCGAGACGATGCGCGGCGTTTTCGGCCCTCCCCCGATCCCATAGGGGGGCGGGGGAGCTGCCGAGCGCAGCGAGGCGGTGGGGGTCGATGTCTCCCTTGCAGTGGACGCAGCGATCACGCGTACTCCAGCCGCATCCGCAACACCCCCTCATCCGCCCCAACAAAAAACCCGCCTCTCGGCGGGTCTCGTTTCTTCAATGCAAACCGTCTTCCTTCACGAACTCACCGCCCGCGGCGACGCCCCGCCGCGACCAGCGCCGCAACGCCGAACAGCGCCACCGCGCCCGGCGTCGGAACGATGTACACATTGTCGATGT
>CAZSLT010000166.1:0-5498 GCA_964607595.1 uncultured Phycisphaeraceae bacterium | reverse complement strand
GGTCCGGGTGTATCCCGATTTTCCACCGGGATCGAATGACACCTCGATCTCGGGTGCGATGATCGGGAGCGGATGCCACGACTGCTTCACAAGTGTCGTTCCTACGGGGAATTCGGTCGGTGGAAGCGCGAGCACGGCGGGCGTGCTTTCGTCCGGCAGGTCGAACGGGGTCAGATACCCAATGAGGTCGCTTGCGTACAAGAAATACAATTTTCGGCCATGGGTAAAGTCGTCGCCGCTCCGGCTGAATTCCGGGCTTGGCTGCAGCGGACCCTGACAACCCAATGGCCCCCAGATCGCGGCGAGATTGACGAGCCGAAATTCGCTCTCGTACCGTCGTGCGATGTCCCGCACGAGCGGGACGAATTCCTCGCGTAACTCATACTCAGGCGCGACTTCGGCTGCCGCCGTTGTCGCAGCGGAGTCGGTGTCGGCGGAGACCTCCGGCTCGCCGCCCCTGGCACAACCCGCCGACAACACCCCGCACGCCGCCAACGCCACGCCGATCGTCCATCCCTTCACGCGGCACCTCCGGTCTTCCACCGAATCTACCGCGCGTGTCCCCGCCGGGTTCAATCAAACATTGAAATACTTGGCTTCCGGGTGGTGGACGATGATCGCGCTGGTGGACTGCTCGGGGTCGATCTGCCAGTTGTCGGTCAGTTCGCAGCCGATCCGCTCGGGCTTGAGCAGCCGGAAGAGCTTGTCCTGGTCGCTCATGTCCGGGCAGGCGGGGTAGCCGAAGGAGTACCGCGAGCCGCGGTAGTGCTGGGTGAAGAGCTCGCGGATGACCGGCGAGTCCTCGTTGCCGATGCCGAGTTCGGCGCGCATCCGCTTGTGCCAGAGTTCGGCGAGCGCCTCGGCGCTCTCGACGCCCATGCCGTGCAGGTAGAGATACTCCGTGTAGTCGTTCTTCTCGAAGAGCGCCTTCGTCCGCTTCGAGACCTCGCGGCCCATCGTGACGCAGTGAAGCCCCAGCGCGTCGCGGCCCCCCCCGCCGTTCCCGTTCGCGCGCGACTCCTCCACGCTCATGAAGAAGTCCGAGATGCACAGCCGGCGCTTGTCGGGCTGGCGCGGGAACGAGAACCGCTCGATCTCGCGGGCGTGATCCTTCGGATCGAAGACGATCAGATCCTCGCCCTCGCTGAGCACCGGGAACCAGCCGTACACCACCTGCGGGCGGAGGATCGCCTCGGCCTTGCACTGCTCCTTCAGCCGATTGAAGATCGGCTCGACCTCGTGCTTGAGCTGCTGCTGGAACTCTTCGTCGGTCTTGCGCCCGCGTTTGAACTGCCACTGGCCGCGGAAGAGCGCCACCGGGTTGATGTACGGGTAGATCGCGTCGAGATCGACGGCCTCGATGACGCGGTCGCCCCAGAAGGGCGGCGTCGGGCGCAGGACATCGCGTGCCACTTCGCTGCGCTGGCGGACCGCCGTGGCGACCCCGCCGCGGTCCTCGGGCTTCGGCGAGTCCAGGCCGCGTTCGGCGCGTGACTTGGCGATCACCTTCTCGGCGTCGGATCGCTTGGCCAGGCGTTCGACGATCTCGCCGTCCAGTTTGCCGAGTGTGCTGCCGGCCAGATGGTCCATGAAGCGCAGGCCCTCGAAGGCGTCTCGCCCGTAGTAGGTCTGCCCGTAGACGCCGCGCAGGTCGCACTCGGCGTAGTGGCGGGTGAGCGCGGCGCCGCCGAGGATGACGGGCACGCTCATCCCCATCTGCTTCATCTCTTCGAGATTCTCTTTCATCACGCCCACGGACTTGACGAGCAGGCCGGAGAGCCCGATCGCGTCGGCGTCGTGCTTCTTCCACGCCTCGAGAATGGCGGACAACGGCTGCTTGATGCCGATGTTCACCACCTCGTAGCCGTTGTTCGACAGGATGATGTCCACGAGGTTCTTGCCGATGTCATGCACATCGCCCTTGACCGTCGCCAGCACCATCCGCCCCTTCTTCTTGCCCTCCACTTTCGGCATGTGCGGCTCGAGGTACGCGACCGCGGCCTTCATGACCTCGGCGCTCTGGAGCACGAACGGCAACTGCATCTCGCCCGCGCCGAACAACTCCCCCACCACCTTCATGCCCGCCAGCAGATGGTCGTTGACGATCGAGAGCGGCGGGAACTTCGCCAGCGCCTCGTCGAGCGCCTTGGTCAGGTCGCGCTTCTCGCCGTCGATGATGTGGCGCTGCAGCCGCTCTTCCAGCGGCAGGTCGGCCAGGGACTTCTTCTGCTCCTTCTCCTCGGCGCCGTCGTCGGGGAACAGATCGACGAACACGCCGAGCGGGTCAAACCCCTCGCGCCGCCGGTCGTAGATCAGGTCGAGCGCCGCGTTCCACTTCGCGTCCTCGATCTTGTTCCGGGGAAGAATCTTGCTCGCGTGGACGATCGCCCCGGTGAGCCCCGCTTCGAGGCATTCGTGCAGGAAGACCGAGTTGAGCACCACCCGCGCCGAGGGTTTGAGCCCGAAGCTGACATTCGACAGCCCGATCATCGTCTGGCACTCGGGCAACTCCGCCGCGATCCGCCGGATCCCCTCGATCGTCTCCAGCGCCAACCGCCGATCGCTCTCCATGCCCGTCGTCACCGGCAGCACCAGCGGATCGAAGAGGATGTCGTGCGCCGCCAGCCCGTGCTTCTTCGTCGCCAGGTCGTGAATCCGCTTGGCGATCGCGATCTTGCGCTCCGCCGTCTTGGCCATCGCCTCGGCGGGGTCCTCGTCGATCGTCCCGGCCACGACCGCGGCCCCGTAGGTCCGCGCCAGCCGGCAGATCTCCGCGAGCTTCTCTTCGCCCTCTTCGAGATTCATCGAGTTGATGATGCACTTGCCCGGCGCGTGCTTGAGCCCCGCCTCCAGGACATCGACCTGCGTCGAGTCGATCATCAACGGCGCGCTCACCTGCCGCGCGTACCGCTGCACCACCTCGGTCATATCGCGCACGCCGTCGCGTCCGACATAGTCCACGCACACATCCAGCACATGCGATCCGTCGCGCACCAGTTCGCGCGCCATCGAGACCAGCCCGTCCCAGTCCTCCTCGTTCAAGAGGCGCTTGAACTGGCGTGAGCCATTCGTGTTCGTCCGCTCGCCGACGATCAGGAACGAGGTCTCCTGCCGGAAGTCCGCCGTCGAATACAGCGACGAGCAGCCCGGCGCCCACTTCTGCTTGGCGGGGCGCGTCGGGGGGGACGGCAGGCCGCGGACCGCGTCGGCGAGCGTCCTGATGTGCTCGGGCGTCGTGCCGCAGCACCCGCCGACATAACTGACGCCGCTCTCACGCACGAACCGCGTAATGGCCTCCGTGAACGGCGCGGGCGTGAGCGGGTAGTCCGGCTTGCCGTCCAACAGCACCGGCAGCCCCGCGTTGGGCACCACGCCGATATGACGCGGCCAGTGCCGGCCGAGCCACTGGATGTGCTCGGCCATCTCCACCGGGCCGGTCGCGCAGTTCAGCCCCAGCGAGAGGATCGGGAACGAGCGCAGCGCCTCGGCCGCGGCGCTAATCTCGGTGCCCAGCAGCATCGTCCCCGTCGTCTCGATCGTTACCGACACCATGATCGGGATGTCATCAGTCGACTTCCCGGCTTCGTCGAGCGCCTTCAGGCACGCGTTCACCGCGCACTTCACCTGCAGGATGTCCTGGCAGGTCTCGATGAGGAACGCATCAACGCCGCCCTCGATGAGGCCGCGGCATTGCTCGGCGTAGCTGTCCAGCATTGTCTCCCACGAGATCTGGCCCAGCGTGATCAGTTTCGTGCCCGGCCCCATCGAGCCCAGGACGAAGCGCGGGTCATCCTTCGACTCGAACCTGGCGCACGCGGCCCGCGCGATCTCGGCCGCCTCGCGGTTGAGCGCCCGCGTCTCGGGCACCAGGTCGAACTCCGTCAGCACATGCTTGGCGCCGCCGAAGGTGTCCGTCTCCACGGCGTGCGCACCCGCGGCCAGGAAACTCTCGTGAATCCCCTGGATGACTTCTGGACGCGTGCGGACCAGGATCTCGGTGCAGTTCTCCTTGCCGAGATAGTCCCGCTCCAGCTCGCAGTCGCATTTGTGGATGCTCGTGCCCATCGCACCGTCCAGCACGAGGACGCGTCGGTCGAGTTCCCTGGCAAATCGTGAGGTCATTCGGTGCTCCGGGGGTCGCGTTCTGCCATTCGGACACTATATCCGTATTCCCGGATGAATGGATGAAGAAAAGTGAGCGGTCACAAACCCAAACATCGACGATGGTAGGCGGGGGTATCATCGCAGCCCCGTCCCTCATCCGAACACGACCGACCCCAGCCGGGAGGACAGCGTGCCCGACGCAGCGATCCAGATCACAAATGTCACCAAACGGTTCCGGGAGAAGGTGGCCGTCAATGACCTGTCCCTGACCGTGCCTCAGGGCTCGCTTTGCGGATTCCTCGGGCCGAACGGCGCCGGGAAGACCACCACCATCCGCATGGTGATGTCGATCTTTTACCCCGATCAGGGGGAGATTCGGGTCCTGGGCGGCAACGCCATCGACGCCAAGGACCGCATCGGGTACCTGCCGGAGGAACGCGGCATCTACCGCAAGATGAAAGTCGGCGAGTTCCTGACCTACATGGGCCAGCTCAAGGGCGTCCCGTCGGGCAAACTCAAAGGCCACATCAGCGACTGGCTGGCGCGCGTCAACCTGCCCGATGTCCAGAAGAAGAAGTGCGAAGAGCTTTCCAAGGGCATGCAGCAGAAGGTGCAGTTCATCGCCAGCGTGATCCACGATCCGAGTCTGATCATCCTCGACGAGCCCTTCTCCGGGCTCGACCCCGTCAATGTCCGGCTGCTCCGCGACCTCATCAACGAGATGCACCGCGCGGGCAAGACGATCATCTTCTCCACACATGTGCTCCACCAGGCCGAGCAGATCTGCGATCACATCTTCATGATCAACCGGGGACGCAAGATCATTGACTCCACCGTGCAGGGCATCCGGGACAAGTTCGACACGCGCACGATCGTCTTCGAGCCGACCGACGGCTCGGACGGCTCGGCCGCGATGAACGCACCCGGCGTGGACCGCATCATCAGCGGGCGTGAAAAGGGCACGCTGGAGGCGCACCTCTCCTCCGGTTCCGACCCGCAGGCGGCGATGCGTGCGATGATGGCGTCCATGCCGCTCCGCCGCGTGGAGTTGAGACGGGTCACGCTCGAGGATGTCTTCGTGAGTCTGGTGTCCGAGCACGACTCGGAGGACAGCATCCGCGCCGCGATCCGCGGCGGCGAGACGGCCGAGGCGGAGGTGGCGTCATGAGCAAGATCGGTGCGATCGCGATCCGCGAGTACAAGGTGACGGCCCTGACCAAGGGCTTCATCATCGGCACCTTCATCCTCCCCCTTGTCATCTGGGGGCTGATCATCCTCGTCACCGCCGCAGGCATCTTCAACACGAAGAAAGACCCCATGAAGGGGGTCATCGCGGCCGTGGATACCACACCCGACGCGCGCGTCCTCGACGCGTTCCGCGCCGAGTTCACACC